>JAKSTU010000038.1 GCA_024402435.1 Treponemataceae bacterium | reverse complement strand
TTAATGGAACATTGCATTCCCCGATTGTGTAATGGTAGCACCTCAGATTCTGGTTCTGATTGTGGGGGTTCGAGTCCTCCTTGGGGAATATAAAGGTGATTCTTAACGGAATCACCTTTTTTGTATAACTGGTCCCTTCGTCTAGCGGCTAGGACGTGGCCCTCTCAAGGCTAAAACACGGGTTCGATTCCCGTAGGGACCGAATGAAATGAGGCTCCGACGTTTTGCAGCGCAAAACTCGTAACAAACCGAAGGTTTGTAGGGACCGAATAAAACGAGAAAACACGATATTCTGCAAAAAAAAAAGCAGTTGGCATAAGTCAGCTGCTTTTTTTATGTGATTCAACAAGAAAAAATCAGATCAAATCTTGTCCGGTGTGACTCACTCTGCTTTTGCCGTGTCAGCTTCGAGAGCCTGCTGAATCAGCGCGTCCATAGGGTTTTTGTCCCGGCGGAATGAATAAATGCGGCCGTCTTTGATGAAGCAGTGGGAGGATTGTGCAGTGGCGACCAATGTTCCTGTCTTTGCATCTGTCATTGTGTATGAGAATTCCAGTTTTATTCCGTTGTAGGAAATGACGCGCACGTCAACATTGATTACATCGCTGAATTTGGTCGGGCTTTTGTAGTCAATGGTCAGGCTTACTATCGGGGATCCGATTCCTTCTTCTTCTACTTTTTCAAAAGGCATTCCCAGTTTTTCCAAAGCGTCAACCCGGGCTTCTTCCATGAATTTGATATAGTTTGAATGGTGTGTAATTCCCATTTTGTCAGTTTCATGATAATTGACTTTGCGTGTATAGGTTGTCATGTTTCCTCCGTTTTGTGATGATTATAGCGGGAACTTTGTTCTTATGCTATAATATCGACGCTTTTTGTCCTTTTGTCAGACATTTTTCGCTTTTCAGGCATGTCATGACATGGATCTGAACTGTCATTTCTTGCGGCAGTTTCAGTTTTGGAGGTAAATCAGAAATGGAAGTAAATCAGAAATACAATGGCTGGCAGGTTCTGTCTGTGGATCCTGTTGCTGAATACAAATCAACCGGTGTCTGGCTGCGTCATCTTGAGTCCGGAATGGAAGTTTTCCATCTTGTGAATGATGACGAAGAAAATCTTTTTTCATTCGGATTCAAGACCATTCCGGAAAATTCCCGTGGTGTGGCACACATTCTGGAGCATTCAGTTCTGTGCGGATCAGAAAAATATCCGCTTAAGGATCCTTTTCTGCAGCTGACAAAGCAGACAATCAATACTTTTCTGAACGCAATGACTTTCCCTGACAAGACCGTGTATCCCGCAAGTTCCATGATTGAGGCGGATTATTTCAAACTGATGTCTGTTTACGGAGATGCCGTGTTTTTTCCGCGCTTGGACAAGGAAATCTTTCTGCAGGAAGGCTGGCACTATGAAGTTGACGAAAATGACGCACTGGTTGTAAAAGGCGTTGTATACAATGAGATGAAGGGAAATTATTCCAGCTTTGACAGTGTTGCCGGAGATGCCGTGATTTCTTCCATTATGCCTGACACTGCATATGCTTTGGATTCAGGCGGACACCCTGCTGAAATTCCCGACCTTTCTTATGAAGAATTCTGTGCTTTCCACAAAAAATATTACGCGCCTTCGAACTGCCGTCTGTTTTTGTACGGCAATATTGCCACTGAGAAACAGCTGGATTTTTTGAACAGCGAGTTTTTGGCACGTTTCGGGTTCAGCGGAAAGGAATCCTGCTGCAGTGCAACAGAAGTTGATGATTCTGCCCTGATTCAGCCGGCATTTTCCGAGCCCAGAATTCTTGAGACAACCGGACCTGCCGGCAATGAAGACGGGGACTGCGAAAAAGGTTCCACGGTACTGATCAACTGGCTTCTTGATGAAACCTGCGATCCTGTCAATTCAATGGAAGCCGGTTTTGCAGAAGAGCTTCTCATGGGGCATGACGGATGTCCGCTTACACGGGCACTTTCAGAATCTGATCTTGGAGAAGACATTGCTCCGTCTGCGGGTCTTGAAACTGAACTCAGAAGTTTGATTTTTACGGCGGGACTTCGCGGTGTAAAGAAAGAGAATGCGGCTGCAGTTGAAAAACTTGTGCTGGATGTAATAAGAGATTTGTGTGACAAAGGATTTGACCCGGAAGCTGTAGATGCGGCTGTTCATGCGGTGGAATTTGCTGACAGGGAGATCAAGCGCGGACACGGGCCTTATTCGCTTACAATCATGAGGCGCTGTTACCGTGGCTGGATGAACGGCTCTGCACCGGTCTGTACGCTGCAGACACGCGGTGCTTTTGAAAAAGTAAAGGCGCGGATGAATGCGGATCCGGATTATCTTGTAAAACTTATGCGCCGTCTGTTCCTCGACAACAAGCACAGGGCTCTGGTTACAATAACTCCCGAGGAATCTTTTGACCAGGCACTTGAAAAAGCTTGTGCTGACAAAATTGCACAGGCCGATTCTCCTGAAATCAGAAAGCGCATTCTGGCCGATCAGGAGGCTCTGCGGATTTTTCAGCAGCGTGAAGAAACTCCTGAAGAAAGCCGTCTGATTCCCCATCTCAAACCCTGTGAACTTCCGCTTTTTGATGACAAAGTCAATACAAAAGAATCCTCTTTGGGCGGAATTCCTTTCTTTTCAAGCGACCAGCCTACGAACGGAATTGTCTACGTTGATGTGGCTTTTCCTGTAGATACGGTGCCGGTTGAAGATTATCCATATCTTTCTTTTTTCTCGGAAGCCGTTACTTGTGTCGGTGCAAAGGGAATGGACTGGGCAGAACTGTCAGGACGCTGGGCTCAGGTGGCGGGCGGTTTCCAGGCGTCACTGTCTTCCTGCGGTTCCATGGAAAACGAGAAAAATCCTGCTGATCCTGTTCTTAACCGCAACTGGATCATGTTCAGCCTCAAAATGCTTGAAGAACTTTCTGAAGACGGTGTGAATCTGCTTTTTGATGTTCTTGAATCAATTGATTTTTCTGATGAAAAACGTCTGAAAAATCTGCTTCTTGAATACCGGAACGATATGAAATCCATGGTTGTCCCCATGGGCAATTCTTTTGCAGGCTGCCGTTCTTCTGCCGGTGTTTCGCTGCGCCGTGCACAGGAGGAATTGTGGAACGGGCTTTCTCAGGTTTTCTTTGCGGACCGGATGGTAAAAATGTCCACTGCGGATTTGAAATCAAAATTCGAGTCAATCTTTACCAGGATGATTTCTTCCGGTGTGGTGGTGAATGTTGTTGCTGAGCAGAAAAATATTGAGCGGGTGGCAAAAGTTCTTGAAAAACGGCTTGCCGGATACAAGGCTCCTTATGCAGTGCCGGAAACGGACAAAGATGCGGTCATTGCACTGATTGACCGGCTTTCTGACGGCGGCGTTGCAGAAGGAAAGGGCGAATGGTTCAATGTGGGCGCGCAGGTGGGTTATGCTGCAACGGTTCTTCCTGCTGCCGGTTTTTACGAAGAGGAATCAGTCCGTCAGGAAATTCTGTGTTCCTGGCTTTCACGGAATTATCTTTGGGAGCAGATCCGTGTGATCGGCGGTGCTTATGGTGCCAGCGCGGTTATGGTTCCCCGGAGCAATTTCCTGAGCCTTTCGTCTTACAGGGATCCGGATCCGGCAAAATCTCTGGAAGTTTTCGGGGCCTGCTTTGAACACGCTGCCCAATATGATTTTTCGGATGAAGAAGTTGAAAAAGCTGTTACCGCATTCTATAGCAAAGCATTGCCTACGTTTACGCCCCACATGTGCGGAACACAGGGCTTTTTGCGCCGCCTTGTAGGTGAAAAGCCCGAAATGCGGCAGAAACGCAAGAAACTGGTTCTTGAAACAACGGCGGATCAGCTGCATCAGGCGGCTGTAAAACTGGCAGAAACTGCGGCGGCACAGAAGGCTTCAAACAGTGTAGTTGTTTTCCGAAAATCGGAAAATATGACTGGAAAAATCATCTCATTGCCACTATAATAAGAAATCCTGTTTTTACAGAGAGGTAGCAAAATTATGGAACAGAAATTGAAAGAATGTGGCGAAAAACTTCGGAAGCTTGTTTCTGATGTTCAGGGCGCTCCCTATCCTGGAGATATTGATCCTGATTTGTATATGATCTGGTACGAACACATCCAGAAAACCGCCATCGAATGTTTTGAATTCCTGGATGAGAATATTCCTCAGGAAAAAGACGACCTGGAAGACACGCTTAAAACATTGTGATGAATAAGGGCTGTACCTGATGTACAGCTCTTTTTTTTGCATTCAGTCTTTATCCGAATGCTTCTGTCCTTTTATCAGCACACCCAGGGATTCCGCAATCCGCTGATGGGTAATTCCTGTGGCGTCAAAGTGAACTGTGTGGAATGCTGCCTGCATGATCGGACCGCTGCAGAATGCGCAGATAATTGTACCGATTCCGACAGGTCCGCCCAGCAGATAACCTGTAAGAGTGGCAAGACTTAACAGCCCGATACTGATGACTCCGATGGGGATTTTTTTCATCCGCCTGGAAAGACCGACCAGCAGAGTATCTCTGGGACCGCAGCCCAAAGCCGCTTTCATGTAAAAATACTGGGTGTATCCCATAATCGTAAGACCGATGACTATCATCAGTATGCTGCCCGCAAGAGTTTGGGGAACCGGTACCACATCGATGTAATTGAAAAAATCAACTGCTTTTCCGACTACGACAGCATCAATGAACATTGCAATGCCGATCGGTTCTTTCATCAGAATGTCGATGATCAGAATTGAAACGGACACTGAAATGGATGCGGTTCCGTAGAGAATAGCGAAAGTTCCGGACAGTCCCAGATTGAGTACATCCCAGGGACCTGCGCCGATGTTGGCATGAATTGTAAGATAAACTCCCAGACCGTTGACAAAAAGAGCCGCTGCGGCTGAAAGCATGTGCAAAAAAATCGATTTTCTTGTGCTGTTCAAAATTGATGTCCCGGACATAGCCTTAGAACTGTGCCGCCAAAATTAGTTTTCTGCATGTTCAGTTTCATTTTCAGGTTCTGCGGTTTCGGATTCGGAAAAAGTTTCTGCTTCCGGTTCAGTTCCGGTTGCCGCTTCCGCTTTCTGCGAAGCATTGTGGTCTTCGGGAAGCAGACAGTTCTCACGCTTTATCCATCCGGAGCCGTATTCGCCCGCATCAACACAAAGCCATCCGAAAGATTCAGAAGTAATGCGCACGACAGTTCCTTCCAGTATTTCGGCTCCCAGATTGGAACCTTCTTCCGGAATTATGCGCAGATTGCACTGATGACAAACTCCGTACCTTCTGCTGTTGAGACAGACTGTTACTATCAGAAGCACAAGGCAAACACCGCTTGCAATGAATCCGGCAATGCGAAGGTTTGACTTTGTTTTTCGTGAAGTTTTAAGGACAAAACCCAGAATTACAAGAACTGCGGAAATTGCAAGGAAAATGATTATTGCCACGGTGATTTTGGACAGCATTGAATGCTGCTCAACAAGATTGTGCAGAACTTCTTCAGAATCCACTTCGGAGGATGCTGCTGAAATTACAGGACTGTCTGTCTCTGTGGAAAAAGAAAATGCATCGTCAAAAGAATCTTCGTAAAGAAGAGGAACCGCTTCTTCTGCGGGGCGGGATTGTGCCGAAAGAACATTGATTTCTTTTGTGTCAGTTGCAAGAACCTGCTGAAGTCCTGCATAGGTGCGCACTGCCATCTGGAACGGGGGCAGGGTGATTTTTCCGGTTTTGAGCGGTGTAATTTTGTACTGTGCAATATTGTAGGTTTCTGTATCAAATCCCGGAGTCTTGAGCGGCAGCTGGATTTCATGAAGTCTTTCAATCAGGTAATTCTGGTTGAGCGGTGTGGTAATGTCTGAAATTTCCAGAAAAAACTTTCCTGACACTGTAAGTGTAAAATCAGAGCCTTCGTAAATGCGGGACGGAACATCTACCGAAAACTGCGGTGACAATGTAAGCGGATTGTCATAAACGGTAACGGTCTGGAACGGAATGTTGTACCAGTACCAGTCAAAAATCGTGGCGACAGAAGGCAGCTTGTAAGTTCCGCTTTTGTTGAAACGGATTTGGAAAGTGATTTTTGTTCCGCGCACACCGTTTTCCGTGTATTCTTCTTCAACGCTGGACAGAAGAGAAACGTTGGCGGGCAAAGACTGAACCGTTGTCTCGATGCGGCTGGGCGCCCAGTTGGGAATCTTCATTACGAAGTTGATTGTTTCGCCGGTAAAGCAGTATTCGGTTTCCGGCTGTATTGTGAGTGTTCGCCAGGGAATGCTCTGGGCAAAAGTTTTTCCGCCTGCAGTTGCAAGGATTGCGATAAAAGCGCAAATAATCAGTAGTCTATTACGGAAGTGGAGTTGTCCTGCTGCTGAGTGTTGTTCCATCGGTTTTTCTCGCTCTCCTTGATAATTGAAAAAATCGCATTTTCCATAACAGATGAACTGTCCGCTGCATTTTTTGGTGATTCTGCTGCTGTACTTTCTGATCCTGTTCCCTGTCCTGCACCCTGACGACGTGAAAGTTCGTAGTTCACTTTTGCATCAATGCTGGAACTGTCTGCAATCAGCGCATTCTTGAAATATTCGGCCGCATAATCAAAGTCTCCGTTTTCAAAGGCAATGATTCCGGCATTGTAGTTTGCCGCAAAAAGAATTTCCGGGGAAGCAGTCCCAAGAATCTCTTCGTATTTTGAAAGGGCTGCCTGTGATTCTCCCTGCATAAGGTAAGAAGTGGCAAGTCCGAACTGAGCATATTGATGCAGAACTGAATTTTCTCCGTTTTCTGATTTTTCCATCAGTTCAAGGAATCCTTCCGTAGCTTTGCGGTATTCTCCTCTGTGCCAGAGAATCTTGTTTGAAAGAATGGAGCCTGCGTCTTTGAGAGAACCTTCACAGGATGTAAACAGCACGGAAACAAAGATGATTGCGGCAACCGAATGTTTTGCCCGCCTGATGTTCAGAGAAAGTTCTGCAAAGAAGAAGCCGACTGCAAAACATGCTATTCCTATCCACATGAACATTGGTGAACGGTCTACGGGTTTCAGTTCGTAACTTACGGTTTTTTCAGGGGCATCAGCAGAATTGTCTGCACCGGCATAGCTCTGCCTGATCAGATTGACGATTGCTGCTGCGGATCCGCGCTGGCTTGCACTGATGTACCAGACGAGGCGGCCTGTTCCTGCACTTGCAAGCTCTGTCTCCGCATGGTCCGCAATTTCTGCAAGGTGTGTGGAACGCAGTGCTGTCATGACTTTTGTTTCGCCGTCTCCGGCTGTGATTTCAATTTCTTCTTCACTGCCGAATCCCAGGAGAACAACGGAAAAACCGTGTCGGGCAGCATCAAGCACAGCTTTTTCAAGGCCGGAGTCAGTTTCGTCACCGTCTGTAAAAAGCAGAATTGTCGGTTTGCTGGAAGACTGGCCCGGAAATGATTTGACAGCGGCCTGTATGCCTTTTCCGAGACTGGAGCCGGCGGCAGAAATCATTGTGGGGGCAAGAGAATCAATAAGGTTTGACACGGAATTGAAGTCTTCCGTAAGGGGAACAGCAACATAGCCGTCTCCTTTTGCTATGACTGCGGAAATTGCCGAACCGTTGAGCGGCTGCAGCAGGGAAGAAGCATAGCGTGAAACTGCTTCAAGCCGTGATACGGTTTCTACGGAATTGCCTGCATCTTCGGCATTCATGCTGTATGAAATGTCAAAAACAAAGCAGACCGAGGTGCCGCTTTTCTGGACCGGAACATTTTCCGTTCCCCAGGAAATGCCGCAAAGGGCAAGAACCATGCAGATAAAGGAAAGTCCCCAGAAAATGACCCGTCCTTCTATGCGCAGTTTAAGTTTGTTTGCGTGCTTTGAATCTGCGGAATTCTGAAAAGCAAAAAGAGCATTCTTCAAGTTTTTGAAAAGGCCGTGAATTACAAGATAAATCGGAATCAGCAGCAGAAAGAGCAGAAGCAGTTGCGGACGTTCAATTGAAAAGTTCATGCAATCTCCTTCAAGTACATACGTCTGATTATCCAGGCGATTGCAATCAGTATTGAAGCAAGTGCAAGGGCTTCAAAGTAGTAGTACTTTGTGATTGTGCGGATCTGGAATGTCTGTGCAACATTTTCCTTTCTGGCAATGGAATTGAGTGTCTCCGTGAGTGTGGGAACGCTTTCGGCAGTGTAGCACTGACCGCCGCCGGCCGTGGCAATCTCGCGGAGTGCAGTTATGTCAAAATGTGAATCCATGTAACCGGAACGGACTGAACCTGTGTGCGGATCCGTGTATTCTACGGCGACTGTTCCCTGTGTTCCCAAAGCAACCGCATAAACTGTAATGTCGTTTTCACGGGCAAGGTTTGCGGCGGTAACAGGGTGAACAGCACCTGCATTGTTTTCTCCGTCGGTAAGCAGGACTATGCATTTTTTAGGCGCATTTGATGATGTCAGATGATATACGGCGGTTCCGAGTCCTATGCCTATTGCGGTACCTTCGCCCAGTTCTCCGATTCTTACCGCATTCATGCGTTCGGAAAAGGATGCCGTATCCTGCGTCGGCGGAACAATCAGCGCAGCTTCTGAAGCCATTGCAACAAGACCGAAAGAAACTCCCTGCATCTCATTGGCAAGGACGGAAATCGTCTGTTTTGCTGCGGAAAGGCGGTTTGAAGAACCTATGTCCAGTGCGGCCATTGAAGGACTTGTGTCAACAACGAATATGATGTCGGCACCGCGGGATGTGTAGACATTTTCCTGCTTTTGCACAGAAGGTTTTGCCAATGCTCCTGCAACAAGAAGGAATCCTGCAAAGAAGAAGATTTTTGATAGAACGGAAGAAAATCCTACTCTGGATTTTTTCCAGTCGAAAGTGTGTCCGTTCCAGTCAGAAAGAATGATCGGAAATGAAATCCGCTTGAAAATGCCGATAAGCCGGAACACGTAGAAAAGCGGAATCAGAAGAAGTACAAGAAATGCAAAAGGATTTTCAAATTCAAACATCTGCTTTCACCTCGTTCCTGCTTTCTGTCTGCGTTTTCCAGCCTTTTTCCAGAAAGAGCACTGCTTTGCGGACGTCTGAAACCAGCTTTGTCCGTTCTTCTTCCGAAAGTCTGTTTCCATTGTCCTGTGTGCCTGAATAGCGTATGTAATCCAATCGCATGAGGCTGGTTACGATTGTGTTGAAATTCTCCGTGAATTCGGCATCAAAAAGTCCTGCAGAAAAATCCTGATAAACTTCCTGAAATTCACTTGTGGTAAGGACGGCAAAGTTCCGGTTGAATCTTGCTGTAAGCCAAGTGCGCATTATTGCCGAAAAACGGGCTGCAAAAACTTCGTCACTCAGGTCCGAATCTTTTTTTATGAGTTTTTTGAGTGAGCGCAGTGCTTTGCGGAATCCGGTTGAAAAAAGCAGCGAAGTAAAATAGGCGAGGAAACTTTTTCCTGACTTGTGGATATGGTGTACCAGAATGATGAACGCAACAACAAAAATGACTGCGACGGCAAGGACAAAGAAAAGCAGTCCTGTGGTTCCGGGAATGATGACCGGCGGCCGGACTTTGCGGAGTTCCGTGTGGCCTGTGTGCTCCACGATTGATTCGATGACTACCGGAGCAATGTCGATTACAAAAAGATCCGTGAGTGTTACGGAAGGAAGATCGATGAATCCGGCTTTCCAGGGAACAAGATGCACTACAAGAACATAACCGTTGTTCCTGCTTGAATCAGCCTGTGCAAGTGTGGCTGAAATGATTGAGTATTCTTCTGTGGACGGATAATCCACTTCATACGGCAGTTCAAGGTCTGCCTCAAGTTCTATGGGGCTTGTGAAGGAATAACGGATTTCCGTTTCGTCACCCACGTAAACTGATTTCGGAAGGACTACAAGCTGTTCGTTCTGAATAACGTCTTCTGATTTCAATTGGGCTGAGTTTTCCGCTGCTGCGGAAAAAACTGAAAGAAAAAAGAGTGCAAAAAAAACGGCAAGTTTTTTCATGATCCGCGCCTCGTTGAAAAAACCCGTGCAAGCACTGCCACCGGATCTTCGCTTGTAGACATTGTTACCGGTGTGACGCCGCGTCTGAGGCAAAGGTAGCGCCAACGGTTCAGATGCAGGCTGTTTGATTCACGCCATGCCCGCCTGAAAGAAGGAAGCTGGGTCGGCAGAAGTCTGTCAACTTTTGTTTCCGTATCGTAAAAACGGAGACAGCCTGCTTCCGGAAGTTCCGAGTCGGATTTGTCCGTTGTCCGGATTGCGATAACATCGTGTTTTGTGGCAAGGCGGGCAAGTTCGCTTTCGTAGCCTGCAGTGCGGAAGTCAGACAGTATGAACACAAGGGAACGCTTGTTGAGAAGCCGGTGGGCACCGCGCAACGCATGTTCCATGGCAGTTCCGGTTTCTTTGCGTGCCGGTACTGAATCCAGTTTTGAAAGAAGCATCATCGTGCGGTCTTTGCCTGTCTGCGGGGCAACGGAAAACTCTACGGAACCGTCAAAAAAAACTGCTCCAACGGGGATTCCGTTCTGCTCTGCGGCAAAGGACAGAAGTGCTGCCGCTTCAGAAGCCGTATCAAGCCGGCTTTTTCCTTCTGAACCGGTGTCCATTGAGGCGGATCTGTCAATTACGAGAAAAATTACCAGTTCCCGTTCTTCTTCGAACATTTTGACATAGGGCTTTCCCATTCGTGCCGTAACGTTCCAGTCGATTGCACGAATGTCGTCACCGCGCATGTATTCGCGTACGTCGCTGAATTCAATGCCCTGTCCGCGGAATGATGAACGGAAGGCTCCCTGCTTCATGCCGTCAGCAAGATTCCGCGAAAGAAGGCGGAGTGCTGCTGCACGGGAAGCCAGGGTTTCTGAGTTCTGCAGTATGGACATCAGGGCACCGGCATGAGAGACAGGATTTTTGCAACAAGGTCGTCGGCTGTGATTCCGTCAGCGGCTGCCTCGTAAGACAGGACAAGACGATGGCGCAGAACGTATGGTGCTGCTTTTTTTACGTCATCAGGCAGAACGAAGGAACGGCCCTGAAAAAGTGCAAAAACTTTTGCGACGCGGCACAATGCGATGCTTGCACGCGGTGAAGCACCGAAGGTAATGTATTTGAGAATGTCGTCTTTTGATTTGGAAGTCTGTACTCCGCGGATAGTACGTTCTGCGGAAGCTGCGGTTTTTGGTGCGGGACGGGTTACGTTGATGATGGACACAATGTATTCCACAATTGAATCCTTGCACTCAACTTCATCAAGAAGTTTGCGGCATTTTTCCAGTTTGCTTTCTGTAAGAACTTTCTGTACGGGAATATCTTCCATTTTGCCGCCGCCTTTGACGATGGCAATTTCGTTTTCTGCAGTGGGGTAGGGAACATTCACTTTCAGAAGAAAGCGGTCCAGCTGTGCTTCGGGCAAACTGTATGTTCCTTCCTGCTCAATGGGGTTCTGTGTGGCCAGAACAAAAAAAGGTTTCGGAAGTCTGTGGGTGTCTTCGCCGATGGTAACCTGTTCTTCGGCCATTGCTTCAAGCAGAGCTGACTGAACTTTTGCAGGAGCACGGTTGATTTCGTCGGCAAGAACGATGTTTGCAAAAATCGGGCCCTTGCGTACAGTGAATTTTCCGGAATTCTGCTCATAAATCAGTGTACCTGTAACGTCGGCAGGCAAAAGATCGGGAGTGAACTGGATTCGTTTGAAAAGCAAGCCCGAAACGTCTGCAACTGTCTTTACGGCAAGAGTCTTTGCCAGACCGGGTACACCTTCAAGAAGAACATGTCCGCCTGAAATCATTGCTGCCAGAATTCCGTCAACAACTTCCTGCTGTCCTACGACTCGTTTTGCAATTTCTTCTCTGCTTTCTGCGATGATTTTACGGCATTCTTCAAAAGCCGCGGATTCTTTTGCTTCAACTTCTTCCATTAAATTCTCCGTTTGTAGAGCATATTCTATTTTGAAAATGAATAAAAATGTATGAATTTGCAAAAAGAGCGAAAAAAACTGCATGAATATGCAATTTAGCGTTGACACTCAAAGCCCAAATTCGTACCATACAATACCATGTTAAACACATTAGCGCAAGAATTGAACAGTACCCTGAGCGGGACATGCTTTATGGATTTGTTCTCCGATATGGGAGAACGGATGTTTTTCCCAAAAGGGATTATTGCCCAGGGCGGTGAAGCCAAAAAGCTTGGCAAGAAAGCAAATGCGACAATCGGTACCACGGTAAATGACGGACACCCGGTTGTGCTGCCTCAGGTGCAGGAGATGGTTCCGCTTCTTAAGCCGGAAGAATCTGTTGCATATGCACCTACTGCAGGTCTGCCTGATCTGCGCAAACTGTGGAAGAATGCAATCATCAGCAAAAACCCCAGTCTTAAGGACAAAGCTTTTTCAATGCCGGTTGTTGTTCCCGGACTTACAGCAGGTATTTCTTATCTTTGTGACCTGTTTCTGTCTGCAGACGATGCGCTTCTTACCGGAAGCCCCTGCTGGGACAATTACGCACTGATTGCTGAAACAAGACGCAACGCAACACTGGCTCAGTTCCCCATGTTTGAAGGTGCCGGTTATCTCGGAGAAGGCGGATTCAACATGGCGGGCTTCAAAGAAGCTGTTAAAGCACAGGCTGCAAAAAACGGCAAAGTGCGCATGCTGCTCAACTTTCCCCAGAATCCTTCCGGATACACACTTTCTGTTGATGAAGCAAAAGAAGTTTGTGCCTTCATCAAAGAAATGGCCGAACAGGGAACAAAACTCCTTGTCTGCTGTGATGATGCATATTTCGGACTTCGTTATGAAGAAAACATTGAATCCCAGTCATTGTTTGCATATCTTGCAGACATTCACGAGAATGTTGCAGCCGTAAAAATCGACGGTCCTACAAAAGAAGACTACGTATGGGGCTTCCGCTGCGGATTCCTTACCTTTGCAAGCAAGGGCATGACAGCAGAACAGTACGAAGCACTTGAGAAAAAACTCATGGGTGTAATCCGTTCTTCAGTTTCATGTTCAAACACTCCGGCTCAGTCAATTCTGCTCAAGGCATTTTCTTCACCTTCTCTGGAAGAAGACAAGAAAAAATACCGTGACATTCTTGAAGGCCGTTACCGCCGTGCACGCAACTTTGTTGAATCAAAGAAAGGTGACACAGTGCTGATTCCTCAGCCTTTCAATTCAGGTTACTTCATGAGTTTTACCTGCGTTGGAATTGATGCGGAAGAACTTCGTGTAAAACTGCTTCATGAACGCGAAATCGGTACAATTGCCATTGATGCCTCTCACTTGAGAATCGCTTTCTCAAGCCTGGACAAACGTGACATTGACGCAACTTACGAGGCTATATACACTGTGGCCCATGAACTTGCAGAAAAGAAGTAATCAGAAAAAGAACATATACTGCTTTGCGGGAATCCTGCTCTGCCTTATTCTGGCCGGCTGTTCCCGTGAAGCAAAACCCATCGTAATCTGGACTGACATGCCCGAATTTGCGTTTTACGCAGAGCTTTATAATTCACAGCATTCTGATTCCAGTGCAGTTGTAGTCTATAAAGAATCCCCGCAGGATTCCCTGCCGCCGGGAAGAGACGAGGAAAAGCCCGATATTGTAGTCGGTTCCTGGTTGTCTACGCTTTCCAACAATTATTTTGCAGATCTTTCTTCTCTTTTTTCAGAATCCGGTTTGGACAGTACTTTGTTTTATTCCACGCTGCTTGAAAGCGGCCTGATAAACGGCAGACAGTGTCTGCTTCCTGTAAGTTTCAATCTGAGCACGATTATTTTTGACAAAGCGAGGGCTTATCTTCTTTCTGACAAATATTCCGTGACTGCGGAAGAAATCAAGACAGTGGCCTCATCTTTCAACAAAACCAACAAATCAGGCAATTATACGATGATGGGTTTTGCTCCGGGGTGGGATCCGGATTTCATTTATGCACTTGTCCAGTCACGGGGCGGTGCTTTCCGCTATTCCGCAGGAAATTTCCTTTGGAACGAAGAATCTTTGGAAGACTCCATCCGCTGGCTCCGCAACTGGACTTTGGACTGCAATACCAATTCATCCAAAGAAGACGATTATCTTTACAAATACCTTTATACGCCTGAAATCAAGTGGATTTCTGAGGATCGTGCGGTGTTTGTCTGCATGGACAGCGATGAATTTTTCGTTGCGGACAAGGAATACACTGAGTCAATGGATTTCCGCTGGCTGTCTTTTGACGGCAAACTCCTTGTGAATGATGATGTGGTTTACATGGGAGTGTACAAAAATTCTTCGCAGATCAAAGAAGCGCAAAAATTCCTTCTTTGGTTCATGGATCCGGAAAATCAGTTTGAAATGCTCAAGTGGATGGATTCCATGAATTTTGAAACTCCTGACTTTGGCATTGCAGGCGGATTTTCTTCTCTAAGGGAAGTCAACGAACTGTATCTGATTTCTGTATTTCCCCAGTTGCTTGGAAATGTTCCTCAGGAATTTTCTCTTATGGAAATGAACGGACTTCCGCCGCACTATGACAGTCTTAAAGAACGTGTTCTCGTTCCTTTTTTGTCTTCTGCTTCCTGCGTTACTGCTGAGGATGCGGAAAAAGCAAAAAAGGAACCGGATGAAGATGTTCTTGCTGATTCTCCAAACGATTCCTTCAAACTGCTGCTTGCTGACTGGCGCAAGCAATATGGTTATTTCTGATCTGCCGGTTTTTGGGCGGTCTGTCAGTTGGGCGCTTTGCCTGATGAATTGGTAACGTATGTGCTGGTATTTGCAAAGATATCAATCAGTTTGATTCTTGCATGCCAGTATTCCGCTTCGTTTTCTGTTGTGTAAGGACCTACGCGCAAACGGTAGTAAATTGTTCCGTCGCTGTGTGTCCATGTGAATACTTCTCCTGAAATCTGTTCCTTAGCCAAGACACTGCGCGCATCTTCCGCATTTTTCTTGCTTGTAAAAGAAGCAACCTGAACCCAGAACTGATCAGGCAATGCAGTTTGTGCCGGTTTTGACGCAGAAGTTGTTTTGCCGCTGCCGGAACTTGTGCCCGCTGATGAAGCTGCTGATGAAGAAGCGGCTGCAGTTGAAGCCGGTTTTGTGCCTGAATTGGAGCTTCCTGCTGATGAAGATGATGCTGATGAAGATGCTGCCGTAGAACTTGTGGGAACGGAAGCCGGTTTTGCACTTGACTGTGCTGTAGACTGGGAACTGTTTCCGGCAGAAGATGATGTATCTGCTGCTGTCTGTGCGGCCGGTGCAGAGGTGTCTGCATTGCCGGTGCCTGTCAGCGGTATTGTAATCGTCTGTGGTGCGGTTCCGTTCTGTGAATAAATGTTGGTGTTGTCTGCATAAACTGTAAGATTCTGGATTCTTGAGGAAGAATCGGTGTTCTGTGCAGCTGCCGGAGCAGATGATTCTGTTGTTGAGCCGCTTTTTTCCGTTGTAGCTGCAACTTCTTTGACTGTGGAATAGTCAATCATGTCCGGCCGTACCCAAGCTCCATCCTGGGCGACAAACTGACTTGATGTAGGTTTCTTGTATTTTAAAGGAGCATAAAGCAAGAGAGCTGTGCCGATTACAACGAGCAGAAACAGACCGACTGCGGCAACAATCCAGAGTACTCTTTTAGATTCCATTGGTTCATCCTTTTCGGAACTTGTTCCGGAGCAGAGAAGTGATTTTTTTCTGCAGAGCTCCGAGAGTTCCAATATTCCATACTCTGTAAATATCGGAGTTTATTTTTTTATATTTAGCAAAGATTTTTCTTTGAGACCTGAACCGGCGGAAAATTTGGGCCAAAGGAATGTTGTCGCGGCGTTTTGCCCGGATCATGCGGGTGAGCGCGGGGGCGTCAACAAAAAGAACACCGTCGCAGCGTTTCAGAACCTGTTCCGTTTTGTACAGAACTGTTGCATTGAGTACAATGTTGCGGCCGGGATTGTCATCGATAAAACTGTTCAGAATTCGGGCAACGGCCGGATGCACAATGGATTCCTGTTTTGCAAGGAGTGCCGGATCTGAAAAAACGATTTCGCCTACGGCACGGCGGTTTATGGTGCCGTCAGGGTTTTCAAGCTTTATGCCGCGGTTTTCTGCAATGTCACCGAAGGCTGCAATAATTTCTGCATGACTGTCTTCCACTGCCTGATGGACAGAGACATCTGCATCAATGGAAAGAAAGCCCAGTTCTTCAAGAATGTGTGCAGCGACGTTTTTTCCTGCAGCCATCGGACCGGTTACGCAGAGAATCAATGGAATTCCCCCCATGATTTGCCGTATTCAACGGAAACTCGCAGCGGCACGGAAAGTGTAACAGCGTTTTCCATTGTCTGCTTCATCAGTTCAGCAACTGCCGCACCGTCTGATTCATTGCATTCGCAGATAAGTTCGTCGTGAACCTGGAGAAGAAGCCGGGCATCGGGAAACTTTTCTTTGAGTGCGGCGTCAACTGCAATCATTGCCGTTTTAACTACATCAGCTGCGGAACCTTGGATGGGCGTGTTGACAGCCATGCGCTCTGCAGCCTTTTTCAGCATCTGGTTACGGTTGTTTATGCCGGAAATCGTGCGGCGGTGTCCCAGAATTGTTGACACTGTTCCTGTTTCTTCGGCTTTTGCAACAGTGTCTGCTTCAAACTGAGTGATGCCGCTGTATGTTGCAAAGTATGACTTGATGAATTCATCTGCCTGGCTGCGGGAAATCTGAAGCTCGTTTGAAAGCCTGAAAGCACTCATGCCGTACATTACGCCGAAGTTGATTGTTTTTGCAGTGCGGCGCATTTCGGGAGTGACTGAGGCCTGGGGTACACCGTAAATCAGGGCGGCAGTTGAACGGTGAATGTCGTCTCCTGCAATGAATGCTTTCTGCATGTTCTGATCGCCGGAAAGATGTGCAAGAAGAACAAGCTCAATCTGGGAATAGTCGGCAGAAACCAGAATGCGTCCTTCCGGAGCCACAAAAGCATGCCGGATACGGCGCCCGTTTTCGTCACGGACCGGAATGTTCTGCAGGTTGGGATCCTTGCTTGAAAGGCGGCCTGTTGCGGTGCCGTGCTGCAGAAAACTGGTATGGATGCGGCTGTTTCTGTCCGTAAGTTCAGGAAGTGTCTCTACGTAAGTTGAAAGCAGCTTTGCAGAACTTCTGTATTCAAGGATTTTTCCCGGAAGCGGATGAATCCGTGCCAGATCTTCCAGAACATTTACGTCTGTGGACCAGCCGGATTTTGTTTTTTTGCCGTGGGGAAGTGCCAGGTTTTCAAAAAGGATTGTTCCAAGCTGTTTTGGCGACGCAATGTTGAATTCAGTGCCGGCAAGAGTGTAAATCTCCTGTTCTATGGCGGAAAGCTTTGTCTTAAGTTCTGCACCGTAGTCATAAAGGCGCTGCTTTTCAAGACGTATTCCTTCTATCTCCATTTGTGCAAGGATAAAAAGCACCGGCATTTCCGTGTTGATAAACAGGTCTGAAAGTTTTTCGGTTTCAAGAACCGGTCTGTAGTAGTTCCAAAGCTGCAAAGTAAAATCAGCGTCTTCTGCGGCGTAAGGTGTTGCCGTTTCTATATCAAGGTCAGCAAAAATTCCGCCTTTTGGTACGATTTCTTCAAAATCCGTTCCTTTAAGATGTAGCTTTGTTTCAGCAAGATTTTCCAGACTGTAGGAATTTTTGCCCCCGGTTTCACTGCGGTCACTTTGCAGAAGCCAGGCTGCAATCATTGTGTCAACGATTTTTGCGCTGCGTATTCCTTGTGGTGCGGCATGAACTGCATCAAATCCATGGGCATAAAGAACTTCCAGATCATATTTTGCGTTGTGAAGGACAACGGTCATTTCCGGTGCTGAAAAAAGCCGTTCCAGCTGTGCAAGGGCATCTTTCATGGAAATCAGGTCGCCTGCAAGGAGGCTGTCGGTAACGTGAAGCGGTACATAAATTCCGGTTCCCTTTTCAACAGAAAGAGAAAAACCTGCAAGATGGGCTTCATGTGCATTGAGAGAATCGGTTTCGGTATCAAAACCTGCAGTACCGGAAGAAAGTGCTTTGTCCACAAAATCAGAAAGTTCCTGCAGTGTCCGCACCGGATGGTAATCACCTTTGTTCTGTGTAATTTCTGCTGCTTCCGTTTCTGGGGTTTCTTCAGTTTTTTCGGCTGCTGTTTTTTTTGCCGGCTCTTTTTTTGCTTTTGCAGCAGGTTCGTCAGCAAACAGAGACATCTGCCCGTCACTTTCTCCAAGTTCCACCGCTTTTGTTGCGAAATTCTTTGCAACGGAAAAAACGCCTTTGTCGTTCAGTGCGTCTGCAGCGGCTTTCCAGTTCAGGCTGGCGGTTGTAAGGGATTCCAAAGTATATTCAACAGGAACATCATAGCGGAGTGCAATCAGTTCTTTTGAAAAATAAGCCTGTTCTTTGCCTGTGCGGATTTTTTCGCCCATTGAACCTTTAATCGTGTCTGCGGCCTGATAAATTCCGTCAAGGGACTCGTAGGTAGAAATCAGTTTTGCGGCTGTTTTTTCACCGATTCCCTTTACGCCGGGAACATTGTCTGCAGTGTCTCCTGTGAGTGAAAGCAGATCCAGCATTCTGTCGGGAAAAACTCCCCATTGATCGAAAACACCGTTTTTGTCCACCTGCGCCCATCCGCCGGTTTTGTCAGGCTTGAGCATGAGAGTTGTGTCCGTAACAAGCTGCATAAGGTCTTTGTCTCCGGAAAGAATGCGGCATTCAAGACCTTCTTTCTGACAGCGGGCAGCCACTGTAGCAATTATGTCGTCGGCTTCGAATCCGTCTTTGCGGAGAACAGGTACGCCCCATGCAGAAAGTATGTCTTCTATCATGGGAACCTGGGCATGAAGGTCTTCTGGAGTTGCGTCTCTGGTGGCTTTGTATTCCGGATACATCTGGTGCCGGAAAGTTGGCGTGCGGGAATCAAAGGCGGCTGCAAGATATTTGCAGTCGTAATCCCGGATTACGTTGTACAGATTGCGGAAAAATCCCATGACTGCAGAAACGTTTTCTCCCTTTTTGTTTGTAAGCGGGCGTCCTGCAAAGGCAAAATATGCACGGTAAATCAGACCGTAGGAATCGATTATGTAAACTGTGTCAGACATGCTTATATTATACCAAAAAAAACGTGAGGTTTAAACTGAATGGTTGTGATGCAGACTGTGTGCCGTATGCTTTGTCAGGCCGGTGCAGAAAAGCAGCCGGATTCCGGAAAATCAGACAAGGACCTTGCTGTCTGCAATTGCGTCAAGAAAGCGTTCCATCATAACGAAGGATTCCGGTGTAAGACTTGCTTCGTTGTCCAGCGGTGTATGCATCATGCGCCATGTCTGAGGGAGTTTTTCGTTTCTGAGAAGTATTTCTGCCGCGTCTTCTGCACCTTCGCTGAGTGTTCGGGTCATTACGGCGCGCTCAAAGTTTTTGTCAATCTGAAGTTGTCTCATGTAGACTGAAACTTCGTTTTCAGGGAGAACCGTAACTGCAACAGCGGGAATTCCCTGTGCAAGAAATCCTGCATTGTCGCTGTAAGGAACCGGAATTGAAACCCAGCTTGAAGGACTTGATCTGCTTGCAAGACTGCAGACACGGTGATAAACATCGAGAAAATTTTTCTGGAAGTCCAGGGAAGCGGGGCTGTCTTTGCCTGCTGTTGAAACAACAAGCACGTTTCCGCGTCCGCAGCTGTCGATTGCAATTACGTCGTCGCTGGTGATTCCAAGTTTTCGGAACAGCTGTGCAACTGCAAAAGCCCCTTGCGTTTCGGATTCTTCTCCGTCTGTAAAGAAAATGCGTACGTTGTGGGGCGTTTCCCGTTCCAGAAGCCGGCGGACAAAGCACATTACCTGATAAACTGCGGCGCTGTTGTCATTGGCACCGGGTGACGGCTCAAAGCGGTCGTAGTGAACCAGCAGCGTTTTTGTGCGGAACATGGGATTGTATGCGGAAAGCGGGAATTTTACCAGAAAGTGTGTGCGCCCTTCGAGGGGAATGACGGAATAGGGTATGCCGAAATTGGTAAGCCATTGCCGCAGGTATCCAGTACGGTTGACATTGGGCGCAAGAAAGCCTGAAAATTCGTGCGGCAAAAAACTCATGAAATCAAATCAGTAGCGGTTGTTTCCGTTGTAGCCGCCATCACGGAATGAATCCCGGCGGGGACGGTCTGAGCGTTCACGGTTGCGTTCTTCGGCAACATTGACACGAAGGCGGCGGCCTTCAAATTCTTTGCCGTTCAAAGAAGCGATTGCATTGTCTGCCGCATCATCTTCGGCCATTTCCACAAAGCCGAAGCCTTTTGACCGCTGTGTTTCTCTGTCTTTGATTACAGTTGCTGATACAACTTCACCGAACTGTGAAAAAAGTCCGGCAAGTCCTTCTTCGGTGGTGCGGAAACTCATGTTTCCAACATAAACCTTCTTTGCCATTTTTAAGTCCTTATATCAGAAATTGAACCCGGTCGAAAGCATAAACTTCCGATCAAGTTCATTCTGCAATGATCCATACACGAGTCGAACGTGCGACCTTCTCCTTAGGAGGGAGACGCTCTATCCATCTGAGCTAATGGACCAATGAATATCTGACTGCTGCGCAAAAACGTCGCGCAACGCTGTCTGTATGAGCATTGTGGTGGTAAGACGCCTTTTAGTCAAGACAAGGACTTGAAGGCGCTTTGTCAGGGAGCAGGGCAGTTCCGCCGGTTATTTTCTGTTGACGATATAAATTCCCAGACAGATGAGTACAAGGGATGCAATGCTTGTGAATCCCAGGACAGAACCTTCATGCAGGAAGACAGCTGAAAGAATCACTCCGAAAACCGGATTCATGAAGCCGAAAACTGCCACTTTGGAAATGGGATTGTATTTTACAAGAATGCCCCACAGGGAATAAGCCACTGCGGAAACAAAGGCAAGATATGCAAGAAGAAGGATTCCTTCTGCCGACACCACAGGAAGTGTTCCGCCTGCAGCAAGGCCGATCAGAGCCATGATGATTCCGCCAATGATGAACTGATAACCGCTCAGGACAATCGGGTCTTCATCAGCAGAATAGCGTTTGAGCAGAACGGAAGAAAATCCGTAACAGAATGTGGAAAGAAAAATCAGAAGATCGCCCAGCCAGAACATTCCTTCGCCACCCGTAGAATTTCCTGAAATATTGATGAGAACCACACCTGAAAAACCCAGAATGGAGCCGATGATTTTCTTTGCATCCAGTTTTTCCTGACGGAAGAGAAGACAGGCTATGAAAATTGCAACAAAAACGTTGGTTCCTTCAACAATGGATCCGCGTACACCGGTTGTAAAAGCCAGCCCTATATAGAAGAAAATGTACTGACCGATTGTCTGGAGTGACGAAAGTTTGAAAATTTTTTTCCAGGACTGTTTTTGCGGAACAAGGAATTTGCGGCGTGTGACACAGCCTATAAGCACTGCCAGAATCCCGGCGAAGAAAAATCGGATTCCTGCAAAAAGAATTTGCGACGGAATCTGGGAACTTTCTATTTGGAACAGTGAATAACCGATTTTGATGGAAGGAAAAGCGCTTCCCCACAAAAAACAGCAGATCAGCGCGCCTGCCCACACAACGGCTGTTCTGGTAAAAAATTTTTCAGTCATAAGTGCACACATTAAAGAAAAATTCTGTGTCCTTGTCAAATTGAATGCGTTAACTTATCATGAACCATGGAAAAAATATCGGTTATTCTTACTGATTTGGACGGGACTTTGTTCCGCGATGACAAATCAATTTCAGAGCGCACGGTCCGCACTGTGGAGCAGGCCCGCAAAAAGGGGATTCTTGTAGGCGTTTCTACTGCACGGGCAATCGTCAATGTAAAAGATTCTCTTGGTGACTTCAAACCTGATTTTTTCATTGCCAACGGTGGAGCCCTTGTTGCAATGGACGGAAAGCAGATTTATACATGTGAATTCACGGAAGAAGAAACCCGCAGGATGATTGCAAAAGCTTACGAAATCTGCGGAGATGATGCGGAAATCACCATGGACAATGCTGCGGCACTTTATTGGAACAGAACTGAAGAAGAACGGACGGGATCAAAAAATATTTTTGCCGTGTATACGGACTTCAGAAATCTGAATGAGCGGGCGATGAAAATCTGTGTTCAGACTGTGGACAGGAAAAAAGCGGAAGAAATTGCTTCCTGCATCGGAATGGAAAACGTTGACATGCAGCCTTTTTCAGACATTCCCTGGTACAAGTTCAGCAGAAAAGGTGCCACAAAAGAGCGGGCAATTCAGGCTTTGTCTGAGTATCTTGGAGTTCCTGCTGCAAATATGGCGGCTTTTGGCGATGATTTCAGTGACATCGGTATGCTTTCACTTTGCGGACGCGGCATAGCCATGGAAAATGCAATTCCACAGGTAAAAGCTGTTGCCGATGAAATTACACTTTCCAACATGGATGACGGTGTTGCCTTCTGGATTGAAAAAAATCTGCTTCAGGACAATTCTGTCAGATGAAATTTGTCCAAAGATGGTCTTCTTTTTCAGGAAGGCCGTACTTTTCTTTGCCCAAAGCAATGCTTTTCATGAGGAATGCCATGTTTCGGGCAAGGGTTCTCGCTGTCTGGAGTCCTTCTGCATCCTGTTCCGCTTCTCCAGGTGCATTGCCGTGAACACTGTTCCAGTACTGACTTGATGCAACCGGCATTCCGCTTATGGTAAAGAATTTGTTAAGCGTATCAAAAGTGGAGGAACAGCCTCCGCGTCTTGCAATTACCACGCTTGCACCCACTTTCATTGTCTTGTCAAAGGAAGAACTGTAGAACAGACGCTGCAGAAAAGCTTCCAGTGTTGCGTTTACGCTTGCATAATAAACCGGTGTTCCCAAAACCAGACCGTCGGCTTTTTCGAATTTTTCCGCAATCTGGTTTACTTCGTCATCAAATACGCATTTTCCGGTCTTTCCGCAGGTGTTGCAGCTGATGCATCCGCGGATTGCCTTGTTTCCGATGTGCACTGTTTCAACTTCAATGTTTTCCTGCTGAAAAACATTTATCATTTGCTGCAGTGCAATTGCCGTGTTCCCGTTCTGGTGGGGACTTCCGTTCAAAATCAAAACCTTCATTGAGTGTCTCCTGTTTTTTGCGGCTGTGATTATATCACGTATCGGGGGTTCCAAAAATCTGCTTTTCCATTCTTTGTCAAAAAGTTATAATCTTTTCGAGGTAAATTATGTCTTTTGAAAATGTAGAGGCTGTCTTTAAGGGCACGGAACTTGAGTCACAGCTGATTGTCTGTGAGGAATCCAGCGCGACTGTGGAACTGGCTGCAAAGGCTCTGCAGACGGAGGCGGATCAGATTGCGAAAACTTTGTCTTTTCTGATTGAAGACAAGCCGATTCTGATTGTGGTTTCGGGCTGCTCAAAGATTGACAACCGGAAGTACCGGGATTTTTTCCATGTCAAGGCAAAAATGATTCCTTTTGATGAGGTTGAAAAATATATCGGTCATGCACCGGGCGGAGTTTGTCCTTTTGCGGTGAATGCGGGTGTTGATGTTTATCTTGATGAATCGCTCAAAAAGTATGATGTTGTGTTTCCTGCGGCGGGAAGCGGAAATACTGCGGTAAGAACGACCATTGAGCAGCTGGAAAGATTTTCCGGTTTCTGCCAGTGGGTGGATGTAGTGAAGTGTGAGTGATAAAAAACGCTGCCTTCTGTCAGACGGGATGTCGTGCTCAAGTTGTGTTGCTTTGCAACACGGTTCGCCCGCCGCCGCCGTTCTGACTCCGGCAGCGTTTTTTATCACAGCTGATACTGCGAAACCTGCGCAAACGCGAGGATTGAACAAAAAAGGAATTTTATGGACGTTATTTCAACAAAAAATGCGCCTGATGCTATCGGGCCTTATTCACAGGGAATGGTTTCTGGAAATTTGGTTCTTACTTCCGGACAGATCGGTATAAATCCAGCAACTGGCAATATTGAAGCTGCTGATATTGCCGGACAGACAGAGCAGGTAATCAGAAATCTTGCTGCAGTGCTTGAGTCAGCCGGGTCTTCTCTGGAAAAAGCCGTAAAAACCACATGCTTTCTCCAGCACATCCAGGATTTTGCAGCATTCAATGCAGTTTACGAAAAATATTTCACCACAAAACCTGCCCGAAGTTGTGTAGAAGTTGCTGCTCTGCCAAAAGGGGCTTTGGTGGAAATTGAAGTCATTGCGGAAAAGTATTGATTGAACCGCGTCTGAAAATCATTCTTTACATTTTACGAAACAGTGGTATTTTGAAAGCAGATGATTTTGTGTTTTGCTTTGTGCTCTGAATCATCTGCATCAAAAAAAAACGGAAGCTGTTTTGTCTATGGGAAAAAAATTTGTCAGGAATCTGAAAGACCGCTTTGTCATAAGCACATCTGTGCTTTCTCTGCTGCTCTCTGTTCTGTGCATATGGAAAGGTGTGCAGACAGGATTTGAGGTTTGGGGATGGATAATCATCACCATGAATTTTCTTTACGTTCCTCTGGCACTTTTCTGCGGAAAAAAAGCGTTTCCATATTTTTATCTTGCATATTCTGCGGTTCTGATTTTTGTTACCGCTTTTGACAGAACCCTTCTTTACAACAATTACACGGCTCTTTTCATGACGGCGATTGTAGTAATGCTTTATCCGAAAATGCGCTGGGTGGCTCTTGTCTTCTATTTTGCGCTTGTTTCCGTGGCATTCTGCATAAACGGTGAACTTCTTGTCAATTTTTTCATTCATGTGGTGCGGAGTCTGTGGTTCATCGGAATTGTTGAGTACGTCCTCAACGACAAGTTCCGGCGGAAAAAACTGATTCTTTACGAAGACGAACGGAACATAATCGAGCAGCTTTGCACCGGAATGGTCTATCAGAAAGAAGTGGTGGGCTTCAGCGAAAATACGATTTACAGAAAGCTTAAAGCCGCCCGGGAACGTAACGGGAATATTTCCCGAGAAGAACTTGTGAAGCGTTACCGTGAAGAAAAAGACGAGCAGGACTTGTCATTCTGAGCGGAGTCGGAGAATCAGTACAAAGCATTATGTGAGTTTGTGAAGATCCTTCGACTTCACTCACTGCGTTCGTTCCGCTCAGGATGACAGGGGTGTGCAATTCTTTGCGTACTCCGGGAAGGATGACAGGGCGGCGCTATTCTTCGCACAGTTCGGGTACTGTGATAAAACAAAGTTGTAACACCATGCACCGATAATTTATAATTAGAGGA
>JAKSTU010000037.1 GCA_024402435.1 Treponemataceae bacterium | reverse complement strand
AGTTTACGGTATATCTGTGGTAAGGAACCGCATTCCGTACTGTTACCGAATCATCAGCTGCATCAAAAGACCAGTCTTTTTCATCAACTTTTTTTCCTGTGGTGCGGTCGAATACTTCCCAGAATTCCTTGGGATCATCAGCCTTGTTCACTGTGAACTGTTCTTTGAAATATCCGTCCAGCAGACTGATTTTTACAGAATCACTTTTTGCAATTACCGGGTTTGTCATGAGAAAATTCTGCTGCAGAAATTCCGGATGAGCCTTGGCCCATGCATTGTCTTCGCGGATAATGCACAAAGTTGAATAAATGCCGTAACCAGCCTGTGTAATTTCAGGAGAAAGTTTGGTTCCGTCACAATCACGAATAATATCTGCACCCCATTTTTCTGCCATGCGGAGTGTCAATTCTTCATAGCCGGCTTCACCGGGCAAAGTAAAACTTCCAGTTGTATGTTCCATAAAATCAAGTATAAAGTACAAAAAACGCACCTTCAACACAGAAGAAGGATTTTGACGATTTTATGCTAAATTATGGTGGGTTAAGCCATCCTCAAAACAAATACTTTTTCCAAATCATTAATTGTGTTATGATTTTTCCATGAAGAAATTGCCTTTTATTTGCGCCGTTTTTTTGCTGGTTTCCGTAAATGCAGCCTTCAGCGAACAAACTGATTTTTCTGAATTCAATTCATTGTCACAACAGCAGAAGACTGATTCTGCAATGCTGAATTATGTTTCCTACCTTTCCTACGACATCAGCGCACACAAAGACAATCTTCTTTATCTTGAAGAAATTTATTCCCGGATCGAAAACAATATCCTCGAAGACAAAATTGATCTGGAAATTCTTTCAAGGCTGTCTGATCTTAGAGACCAGATTTTCCGATTCCGGATGATAGACATCCAGCGGGACCGGATTGAGTATCTTATTCAGCTTCAGATTTCAAATGCAATCAAATCAGTTCTGCCGAGTCCTACATCTTTTCTCAATGCTGATACCATCCTGAATCCCATCAGCATTACTTCAAGTCTTGCAAATTCTTTGCTGACTTCAGACACTCTTTCTTCCGTCCTTAAACTTTCACAAGGTTCGGATTATTTATTGAAAAGCTGCGAACTTGATGATCAGCAGTTGGGAATATTGCATCAGATTTCTCAGGAAGCTTTTTCAAACCGTGTAAAATATTCCAAAGAAAAACAGATTTCTGAAAATTTTCTTCTAACCAGTGAAATGCTTCAGGATTTTGCGCGGGAAACAAACAAATCCAACAATTCATCAAAAATTGCTTTTCTGGAACGGGAAGAAAGCCGTAAAAACTACAAATATTTCGGTTTGTATTATCTTGCACTGATCCGCTCTTATTTTGAAGCTGGCCGTTTTAAGGATTGTCTTGATGCCGCCGCAGATTATGAAGCAGTTTCCGTAAGGCTTTTCAGAAAAGATTTTGATTATGCAAAAGTAATGCCTTTTGTTATTGCGGCCGCACAGAATGTTTTTCCTGATTCATACGATAAATACATTGAAAAATATTTTTTCAGCAACATAAACAACGGCAACATCGAAAAAAGCGCCGACACATCTGACAACATTGATGAAAAACTTTCGACTGACCTCACAATCAAAGGCAATACAAAAGAAACTGACTGGGCTCTCCGTTATTTTGCCGTCCAGACACTGATTCAACTTTATGCAAAAACACAGGATTCCAAATATTTGGAAGAAGCTTACACAATATGTTTTGATGCCGTACGCAAATTTGCGGATGAACAGCAGGCTCTTATTGAAGACTACAAAAAACCCATCATAATCCCTGACACAGCAACAAAAACGGAAAAAAATATTCTTAAACAGCGCATCAAAGAAAAACAGACTGAACTGTTCCCTGTAAGCGAACCTCTTGTTCTTAACTGCGAACTTCTGGTTTCTCTTGTAGAACTTCTGGACAAACCGAATCAGGAACGTTCGGCTATCAACAGCATTCTGAATGATGTCTGCGTTTTTCCCCAGCTCAGAGCATTTCTTGTCAAAAATCCGGATACAGAATCTTTAAGCAGCGACTGTTTCCTTGAAAACCTGATTGCAGACACAAACCCAAAATTATCGGAACACAGCAGTTTTTTCAAAGACATGTTCCTTCTTGAACACAAAGGAATTTATTCCCATATTCTTATGAATAAATTCAATATTTCAGACATTGACGAAATTACACGTTTGGCAGAACTTGCTTCTTCTTCACAATCAAAAGCGGTTTGGACCAGAGACAATATCCTGTCAATTCCGGCAAAATATCTTTGTCAGACAGCGGAAATTTCTGTCACGATAAACGGTAAAGAATTCAAAGACACCGCTTATACAGTAAAAAAGATCAACAAGTTCAATTCTGAGAATCCCAGTGTCTGGACAGCAGACATTTCTTTTGACTCAAAAGAAATTGACAAATACAATCTGATTTTTTCAGGACCAACTGTAATAGTTGCAGAAGTTTCAATCGGCAATACAAAAACTTTCTTTGTTTTCCTTAGTACACAAACTTTTTTCGGCTGCAACATAGAACAAGTCTGCAACCAGTTCTTCGAAACAACAACGGCTTCTGCAGTTTTCAAATTTCCGGACGCTGCTCCAAAGTTTTTCGGTCCTGCTAACGTTACAAACAATGAAAGCCTTCCGCCGGAACTTCTTGAAACACTCCACTCTTACATGATCAATTCAGTGCCTTCTTTGCATGACAAATCAAACCTTTTCCGCACAGCTTTTGCCCGGGAATACGGCGAATTTTTTCTTGAAAAGCTGACAAAGGCTTTGGGCTGCAAAGACAAAGGTGAACTTCTGGACATTCTCTACGCTGACAAAGACAGCTCTCGCATTTTTGCGTTTTTTGACAAAGAAAACCTGATGATTCCAAGTGCTTTATGCAAAAAAGCCGGTGCCAAACTGAAAATCGGTTTTGTCCTTTATGAAGACAGACAGCCTGTTCTTGTAAACACTGATGCACTAGTCACTCAAAGCCCGGCTCAATCAGCTTTGGCTAACAACGGCCGCAATCTTCCAATGACAAATTTATCCATTGAAGACCCGAACCTGACACTTTACCCCTTTGACCAAAACAAAGAATATGCTTGGGAAATTCAAATTTTCACAGAAGAACAGGATTATAACCTTCTGTTCCTCCGTCAGGAAACATCTTTCCTTTTTTTCAGCAAATCCGTTTCTTATATGCCGGTCAAAGATTATGCCGCTGCAAAAATCAAATTCTGATTTCCAGATTCCATAAAAGTGCAAAAAAAAACTCCGAAGCAATCGTCCGCTCCGGAGTTTTATGTTTCATGCAAAAAGCCTTGAATTACAGATTGTCAAAAAATCCTTTTGCTTTAAGAAGTTCTGCATTAAGAATACCACCCAGAGCAGCTCCACGTTTTGTGTTGTGGCTAAGAGCAACAAAGCGGATGTCAAACACAGGACACTTTCTAAGGCGTCCTACAGTTACAGCCATTCCTTTGTCTGCTTCACGGTCACGGCGAGGCTGGGGACGGTTTGCTTCATGGCGCACAATAATAGGATGAACAGGAGCATTGGGCAGATCCATTTCCTGAGGAACACCGCGGAAGCTTGTCCAAACTTTTTCAATTTCTTCAAGAGAAGGTTTTTTGTCTTCAGGAAGATCAAACTCCAAAGAAACACATGCTGTGTGTCCGTCAATTACGGGAACGCGGTTACAGTGTGCGGCAACCAGCGGACCGGGTGCGTTTTTGATTGAGCCGGAAGCTTCGTCAACAGAACCCAGAATTTTAAGACATTCTTTTTCTGTCTTTTCTTCTTCTCCACCAATGTAAGGAACAACATTGTCAATCATGTCAAAAGAAGAAACACCGGGATATCCGGCGCCGCTTACAGCCTGCATTGTGGTAACAATCATCCGTTTAACAGGATATCCGGCCTGCTGAAGTGCAAAAACAGGAGCCATGTATGACTGAAGAGAACAGTTGGGTTTAACGGCAATAAATCCTTTGTCCCAACCGTGATGTTTTTTCTGAAGAGCAATAATATCAGTGTGGTGCGGATTGATTTCAGGAATCAGCATGGGCACGTCATCTGTCCAGCGGTTAGCACTTGCATTTGAAACAACAGGAATTCCTTTTTCTGCATAAGCTGCTTCCAAAGTTTTGATAGCTTCTTTATCCATTTCAAGAGCACTGAATACAAATTTGCATTTTCCAACAGCAGCTTCTACATCATTTGCATCGCCTACAATAAGGTCAGCAACACCTGCAGGAATATTTGCACCGATCAACCAGCGGTTTTCAACTGCGTCTTTATATGCTTTTCCTGCACTGCGGGGACTTGCCGCAACATAAGTAACTTCAAACCAAGGATGATTCTCCAGGTTTGCAATATAGCGCTGACCTACCATTCCGGTTGCGCCCAAAACACCTACTTTGATTTTTTCAGACATGATCTTCTCCATCAGACAGAAAATTCAAACAAGCCAAATTGGCCTTTTTCGCAATTTTATTCATTTGTATAGCATTTTTATGCAAAAAAGGCAACTGAAATCCTTTATAATGTTACTCTCTGCTTTCTCAAAAGCTGAACGCCTGCTCCACCCACTACAAAAATCAGAAGAAACATAAAAACTGCGGGCAAGAAACTGTTGTTTGACAAAGAATCCGAAAGAAATGCAAAGAATCTGTCCATTTTTTCTTCCGGCAGAAACTGTCTCAGCAAGGCAGGAAGCTGCAGCAGAATCATAAATGTAAAATAGAAGATAAAATAGACTTTATTTCCGAATCGCAGAATCAAAGCTCCCAAAAGAAAAGACCAGGCCACTGAAAAAATCAGCAGAAGCCAGATTTTTCCTACAAACAATCCTATAAGTTCAAAAGCCTCTTTTTCTTGCGCGGCTTTGAATATTGACCTGCATAAGAATCCTTCAAGACCGAAAACAACCTGAACCACAATCCATGCGAAAAAACTGCTCAAAAGAAGGAATAAACCGAACATCATGATTGCGCGTTTGCGTGTGCTTCCCAAAGAAACAGAAATGTTGAAATGTTTTGCAACACTTTGTCCGCCCACAAGTATCTGAAGGGTCAGATAACCGAACATTACAACGATTGATCCCACAGGAACAAATTCTGCTTCAGCATCAGCAAAATGGACAATCAGAGGAAAAATCATTCCAAGCACAAAAAATACAAGCCCGATAATTCCGAATGATTTCAAATCCCTTTTATATATTGTTACGAAATCTTTGATGAATTTCATTCAAGACCACCTTAAAGTTTTACTTCAAGTTTTCTGACTTCTCCAGAAAGCCATACAAAACCGGCTGCGTAAAGACAACAGCTTGCAATCAGCAGAACTGAGGGAATTGCAAAGTTTCCCAAAATCACATCAGAATGATTCAGGAAGAGAAAAACCGGAACCAGAATTGTCACCATTCCGATCATTGCAATTCCAAATCTTACCCAAACTTGTGACTCACCTTTTGTCCGTATATAAAGAGCCGTACCGATTTGTGCCAAACTGAATATGAATGCAAGAAAACCGCTTAGAAGCATCAGACACCAGGAAATGCCCTTTGTAGAACTGAAAAAAGCAATGTCATTGCCGGTAATGAAAAAATAGTAAATGATTGAAGGGACAATCAGAACCAGATCAATCAGAAACATGGAAAGCATTGCCAGCTGAAAACCTGCAAAAGAATCTTTTCTTGTGCCGCCGAATCCTACAGACAGAGGGAAAACCATTTCTCCGTAATTCGTAGAAAGAATCAATACGAAAAAGACCAGCATGAAGGCGAAGAAAGGCATTCCCCCAACGATTATGGCTTCCAGTTGTGACAAATTCATGGCTGCTTCAAGTGTTTCATCACGATTTACGAATCCCATGAAAAAGCCGTATGCAACTGCCACCAATCCCATTACCAAAAGTTTTTTCAAAGACCAGGTTATCCAAAAAGCGATTGTTCTGTTTTTCATAACTGTTCTCCGCACATTGCAACAAAAAGATTCTGCAAAGATGGTTTTGTAATTGACAAATCAGGATCCTCAGGCAACCGGGAATCTTTTTCAAGAAGCACAGTAACAGTTTTGGATCTTCCCATTTTTGACACACCATAAACCTCATTTTCGGCGCAAACCGAATCAACTTTTTCTTCCAGGCCGTTCACTGCATAAGCTCTCTCAAGAAGCTCAACAGTATTTTCCTTAAGCATAACTTTTCCTTTGTTGATCATTACAACTTCTTCAAAAATGCTTGAAGCTTCATCAATAATATGGGTGCTTACAATGAAAGTCCGTCCTGTTTCCGTGTATTCTTCAAGAAGGATTTTGTAAAAAAGGTCGCGGACAACAACATCCAGTCCTGCAACAGGCTCATCCAAAAAAGTAAAATCAGCTTTGCTTGCAAGGGCTACAATAATTGTTACCATGCTGAGCATTCCCTTGCTCAATTTGCTGATTTTCTGATTTACATCCAGTTCAAGTTTTTCAATCAGTTCAGAAGCCATTGATGCATCCCAGTTTGCAAAATTACTTTCCGCAATTTTCAGGTATTCTTTGATTTTAAGGCTGGCAATGTAATTCTGACTTCCACCATTATTGATTTCTCTGGCAAAACAAATGTGGTCCAATGCTTTACGGTTTTCCCACACAGGAAGCCCGCATACTGTAACATTTCCCTTACTTGCAGGATTCTGTGCAGCCATGACTGAAAGAAGCGTAGTTTTTCCAGCCCCGTTCCGTCCGATCAGACCGTAAATCTTTCCTTTTTCAAATGTCAGACAGATATTGTCCAAAACTTTCTTGTTTCCATATTCCTTTGTGATTTCTGTACATTCAAGTGTTTCCATATTATTTCTCCTATTTATCAGATTTCATCAGATTTCTGAATCAAAGCTATAATTTCTTCTTTTGAGATTCCCAATCTTTCAGCTTCTTTCAAAAGATTTGAAACATAAGATTCCAAAAACTCCCCTCTCCGCCGGTTCAATATCATTTCTTTGGCACCTGTGGCAACAAACATTCCGATTCCCCTCTTCTTATACAGAATTCCCTGGTCCACCAGGATATTGATCCCTTTTGCAGCCGTTGCCGGATTAATCGCCAGCATCCGTGCAAACTCATTTGTACTCAAGACTTTCTCTTCTTCAAGAATGATGCCCCGAAGAATGTCGTTTTCAATCCTTTCTGCAATCTGCAGATAAATTGATTTTTCATCATTCAGGGATTGAGCCTTGTTCACCATACTACCTCGTTGGTTCAGTGGTTCGTTACTCATGTAACTAACCTATATCAAAAAAGATTTCATGTCAACATCTTCAGCAAAAAAAAACCGGGCGAAACTTCAACAGAATCGTCCGGTTATTTTTAATCACTCAAAATGATTTGTCTCAAAGTCCGCATTCTTCCAAAGCAGCTTCAATAACTTTTTTTGCCTTGTCATGAACTTCTACCAAAGGAAGACGAACGCCGCCAGCAGGCAAACCTTTGTAATTCATTGCATATTTGATTGAAGTCGGGTTTCCGTCAACAAAAGCGGCCTTAAAGAAGGGCTGCATACGGTAGTGAATGTCCTGCGCTGTCTCAAAATCACCTTCAAGGGCTGCGTGTGTCAGCTTTGTAATGACATCCGGAACCAGGTTACTTACAACAGAAACAATTCCGTCGCCACCGCAGGCAATGAGAGGAAGTGTCAGACCGTCATCACCGGAAAGCACACAGAAATCCGGTTTTTTGCGGCTGATACGCTGAATAACTTCCATCATCTGGTTGATGTTTCCGCTTGCCTCTTTAACGCCGGCAATATTGGGCAGTTCAGCAATGCGCACCAATGTATCAGTAGGAATATTTTTTCCGGTGCGTCCCTGAATGTTATAAACAATAATCGGGATACCCACTTTGGAAACTTCTTCATAATGACGGAAAACACCTTCGTCACTGGGTTTATTATAGTATGGAGTAACAACCAGAGCGTAGTCTGCGCCTTTGTCTTTTGCACGCTGAACATATTTAACAGCATCTTTTGTGCAGTTTGATCCGGCTCCGATAATTACGGGAATCTTGCGGGGTGTACCCTTTGCAGCAAGTTCCTTTTCATATGCGTGAACTTCTTCAAGACAAATGTCAATAAGTTTTTCTTCTTCTTCGGTTTCATCCAATGTCGGTGTTTCACCTGTTGTGCCTAAGGGAACAAGGCCATCGATACCGCCTTCCAACTGTTTACGAATAAGGACTCTCCAGCTTTCGTAATCAATTGATCCGTCAGGAAACATGGGTGTTACAAGTGCGGTAAAAGCACCGCGCAATTTTGACATAAAAATAACCTCCTGCAAACTTCAGGTCAAAAACTGAATTTTTGCAATTATAGTAAGAATAATATATTATCGCATTTTTTTTATCCTTTAGACAATACCCGATCTTTTTCTTGTCTTTTTTTGTTTTTTTTACAACCATACTACTTGACTAAAAATCAATAAAAACATATATTCTATACATCAATTGCGCGGGGATGGTGGAATTGGTAGACACGCCAGCTTGAGGTGCTGGTGGTAGAAATACTGTGCCTGTTCAAGTCAGGTTCTCCGCAGAACGGTTTCGTGAAAAACGGAACCGTTTTTTTTTGCTTTCAGACCAATCTAAAAAATTTTCACCGCATAAAAAAAAAGCCGGCAGCACAATTTGTACCACCGGCTTCAATAAAAATGATTCTTTCAGTCTGAATCTTTGTTCTATAATTAATTCATCAGAAAACACCTGCAAACTTGTTTCGCCGCCATTCCTTTGTAAGAATTTCGGCGAAAGTGCAGTTTTTTTTCATTTTTATATCCTGCCATTTTATTCAAGTCAGGGCAAAAAAACGGAACGTAGCCGAAGTTCTGACATGAAATCGCTTGCAACTTGTTGCACCGCGATTTCCTTTGTCAGGTTTCCGGCGAAAGTGCAGTTTTTTTGCCCTATGAACTACTACCAGGCGTTACCCAGTCCGCCCACTTTTACCTGAAAGTGACTGAATACCATGCTGAACGTGGCCCTTCCCTGGCTAACAGAACGCAAGTTTGTAGAAAACCCGAACATTTTAGCCATTGGAGCCTGAGCGTGGATAACTTCTTCCGTTGTCTTGGATTCAAGGCTTTGGATCAGCCCGCCCCGCTGTGTCACCTGGCTCATTGCATCACCGACGAATTCTTTTGGTGAGAAAATGTCAACATTCATTACCGGTTCCAGAATTTCAGGGGATGCAGCACGGCATGCTTCATCAAATGCGGCAACAGCACAAGCTTCAAAAGCAAATGTTGTGGAAGTCAGCTCATCATACTGAATTTCCGTAACAGTAACTGCAATGTCAGTACAAGGATAGCCGTACTGGATTCCGCTTCCGAAAGAGTTTGTAATTCCCCGCTGGATTGCATCAAAAATCTCACCGGGAATATTGCTTTTCCGGACATTGTTTGTATATGTGTTTCCTTTTCCTGTATTTGGTTCCACATGAACCGTGATGCTTGCAGTATTTTCTTTTCCACCGATTACACGTTCATATTTTTCAGTATGGTCACAAGTTGCAGTGATAGACTCCCTGTAAGTAACCTGAGGAGCACCTACACGGGCTGCCACTTTGAATTCATCCTTCATTCTTGTTACAAGAACATCAAGATGAAGCTCGCCCATACCGGAAATAATCAGCTGTCCTGTTTCCGCATCATCTTTTGATGTGAAAGTAGGATCCTCTTTTGAAAGAATTTCCAACGTTTCCTTCAGTTTGTCACGGTCACTTATGGTGTCGGGCTCAATTGCAACAGAAATTACAGGCTCGGGGAAACTGAGGTTTTCAAGAAGAACAGGCATTCCCTCACTTCCGATGGTGTCTCCCGTCTGGGCAAGTTTGAGACCGATGAAAACCGCAATGTCACCGGCTTCAACGCTGTCCACAGGCTCGGATTTGTTTGCGTGCATACGCATGATGCGGTTTACGCGCTCACGTTTTTTCTTGCCCACATTGAAAACCTGGTCCCCGGATTTGATTTTACCGGAATACATGCGCACATAACACAAAGATCCGGCTTCACGGTCATACTGGATTTTGAAAACAAGACCACAGGGAACTCCAGAAGGATTGCAGGCAACTTCCACATTTTCTTCTTTCTTGGTGTGGAAAGCAGTAGCAGGAGGAAGATCAAGAGGTGAAGGCAGATAATCAACTACAGCATCAATCAGAGGCTGAACAGCGCAGTTTTTGCGGGCAGAACCGCAGAAAAAGGGAACGATTTCTTTTGCAATCGTACGGCGGCGGATTTCCTTTTTGAGCATTTCCACAGGGATTTCTTCTCCGCCCAAATAAAGCTCCATAATTTCGTCGTTGGCAGCAGCAATTTCATCAATAAGTTTTTCACGCCATTCATTTGCCTGGTCCAGACGGTTTGCAGCTACAGGAGAAACTGTTATGGTTTCTCCTTCGTCAGAAGGGTCAAAACGGTATTCCTGCATCGTAAGCAGGTCAATAACACCTTCAAAGCTGCTTTCTGCCCCAATCGGCAGCTGCATTGCAACAGTGGTTGCACCGAATTTTTTCTGAACATCTTCCATGGCACCGAAGAAATCGGCACCGATACGGTCCATTTTATTGACAAAACAAATGCGGGGAACCTTGTATTCATCAGCCTGTTTCCAAACTGTTTCAGTCTGGGGCTGAACACCGCCTACAGCACAAAGAACAGCCACTGCACCGTCAAGAACGCGCAAAGACCGTTCAACCTCGGCAGTAAAGTCAACATGGCCGGGAGTGTCAATAATATTTATCTGATGGTCTTTCCAGTAAGTGGTTGTTGCGGCACTGCAGATTGTAATACCACGTTCCTGTTCCTGAGCCATCCAGTCCATGGTGGCAGCTCCGTCATCAATCTCTCCGATACGGTGGATTTTTCCGGTATAGAACAGAATGCGTTCTGTTGTGGTTGTCTTGCCCGCATCAATATGGGCCATGATTCCGATATTTCTCATTTTATCAAGTGACATATAAACCTCAAAAGTCATCCGCCGGCAGCATCTGACAATACGAATACATTGCTGACATTATAATAATTTGTCTTAAAAGTTTCAATTTTCCACGGATGTAAAGCCAGAAAGCAGCACTTTTACTGATTCTGCAGAAGCATTTTCAGTCAACAGGCGTTAATTTTGCAAGAAAACTGATTTTTCTGGGTGTTTTCAATGCATCAAACTGGATTACGAAACGTTGATTTTTTCCGTCAGTTTCAAGAATCGTACCTTTTCCCAGAACAGGATGATTTATTCTGGTACCGGCCAAAAGGCTTACCGCAAGCTGATTGTGTTCCAAAAGCGTATCAGAATCTTTTATTGCACGGGAAGCATTGTTCACAAAAGAATCATTCAGCGGAGTCTCATACACAAGGTATTCTTTTTTAATGTCAAAAATAAAACGTGAAGGATACTTTACACCGCCATCCAAAGCAAATCCTTCTGATTCCGTAAGAAACAGTCCTTTTTTTGCACGGGTCATTGCAACAAAAGCAAGCCGTCTTTCTTCTTCCATTTCTTCTTTTGTCCGGATTTTTTTTGAAGGGAATATCGCTTCATTCAAATCGCAGACAAAAACATAATCAAATTCCAGACCTTTTGCAGTATGCACTGTCATAAGCCGAACCGCATTCTTTGTGTTGCCCGCATCCAGTCCGTTCATGAAAGCGGTTTGCGAAAGATAATAAGCCGGATTACAATCTTCTCCGCAAGACTGTTCAAATTCGTACATTCCCTGTTTCAGCTCAGCAAGATTATCAAGCTTTGTCTGGTTTCCTTCAGTGCGCAATGCATGTTCATAACCGGAATCCGTAAGCAGTTCAAAAAGCAGCTGAGATGAAGCAACATTGGGTTCGTTTTTGAGACGCTCTGAATAATGTTCAATCAGTTCAATGAATTCTCCGGCTTTTGAAGCAGAAAACGGTGATTGTGTGCCCATTTTTTTGTCTTCATCACAGAACTTGCACATGGCTTCATAAAGCGTACAGCCGGCCTCTGCAGAATATTGTTCCAAAAGTTCTATACGGGTTTTGCCAATGTTCCGTTTAGGTTTGTTCACAATCCGTCTGAAGGACAAATCATCTTTATAAAGAATCATTCGCAGATAACTCAGAGCGTCTTTGATTTCTTCACGGTCAAAAAACGGAATTCCGCTGAAAAGTGTGTATGGAATCGTTTCGTTCAAAAAACATTCCTCTATTCCGCGGGTAAGATAGTGAGCCCGATATAAAATTGCAATGTCTTTGCAGGAAACCCCTTCGCCGTTAAGTTCCCGAATTTTATCAGCAATCCAACGGTATTGGACTTCCGGATCCTTACCGTGAAAGAAAACCGGCTTTTTCTTAAGGGGAACTCCAGTTCCGGAAAAAACAAGATCTTTTTTTATGCGGTTCTGATTTTTGTCAATCAAAGAATTCACTGCATCAAGAATTTCTGGCTCAGAACGATAATTTTCGTTCATAAGGATTGTTTCAGCCAGAGGGAATTTTTTGTCAAATTCCAGAAGATAACGTATGTTGGCCCCGCGCCATGTATAAATTGTCTGATCCGGATCCCCCACAACAAAAAGGTTCTGGTGATACACAGAGAGAGTTTCCATCAGGCGGTATTGAATGTCATCAATATCCTGGAATTCATCAATCATTATATATTCAAGGCGGGTCTGCCATTTTTCCCGTATTTCCTGATTGATGTCAAAAATGTGCATTACAAAAACCAGAAGGTCGTTATAATCAATTCCAAAACATTTTTTCTGCTGATACAAATAACCGTAAAAAATTATGTCATCAGTTTTTTGTGCTGACCGGTACTTTGCTTCCAGTTCTGCCAAAGAAAAAGAAATCAGATATTTGTAATAATCAAGTTCCGTCTGTGTCTTCCGGATTTCAATCATGTCACGGGCATTTCCGAATGTCCGGTCCTTAAGAGTCAGTCCGCGCTCTTCATAAACAGTATTAAGCATTGAATTGATGTCAGAGTTGTCCAGCACAAGAAAACTTTTCGGGTACTGGATCGCATAGGATTCTTCCTGAAGAACTGAAACACAGAAACTGTGAAATGTGCATACAAAGCCGGTGTCGCAGTCGCCAACCAGTTTCCGGATTCTGGTCCGCATTTCAACCGCTGCTTTGTTGGTAAAAGTTACGCAAAGGATATTTTCCGGCAATACCCCGATTTCATTTATCAGATAGGCATACCGGTGAACAAGAGTTTTTGTTTTGCCTGTTCCCGCCCCTGCAACAAGCCTGATAAAACCTTCCGTGGTTGTTACAGCCTGTTCCTGGGCAGGATTAAGAATATCAGCCATAATTGCTCAAAAAGGCCTTCGTCCGTTCGTTCTTGGGATTTGTAATAAGTTCCCTTGCAGGGCCTTCTTCAACAATCACACCGCCGTCCATAAAAATGATACGGTCTGCAACTTCCCTTGCAAAAGACATTTCGTGAGTAACAACAACCATTGTCATTTTTGCTTCTGCAAGTTCCCGGATTACCTTGAGAATTTCGATGGTTAGTTCAGGATCCAATGCGCTTGTGGGTTCATCAAAGAAAAGGACCTCAGGTTTCAGTGCCAAAGCACGGGCTATAGAAACACGCTGCTGCTGACCGCCGGAAAGCTGACAGGGATAAGCATCGGCCTTGGACTCAAGTCCCATTTTTTTAAGCAGTTCCATTGCGATTTTTTCGGCTTCTGCTTTGGGAGTTTTAAGAACAGCAACCTGAGCTTCAGTAATATTGCGCAAAACAGAAAAATGCGGAAAAAGATTGAAATTCTGGAACACAAGCCCGGTTTTCAGAAGAATCTCACGTTTGGTGTCTGCATCAGCATAAACTGATTCTTTTACCAAAGCTTTGTCACAGATGGTAATGCTGCCGTCCGTAAGGGTTTCCAGCTGAGTAATGCAACGGAGCATTGTAGACTTTCCAGACCCGGAAGGCCCGATTATGCAAAGAACTTCTCCCTTGTTTACGCTGAAAGAAATGTCCTTGATAACCTGCAGATCTCCGAAATTTTTCTTTGCATTCTGTACTTTGATTACTTCCATAATTCACCTCAACTGTAATATGAAAGTTTTTTTTCTAATTTTGCAAAAACTAAAGAAACAAGCCAGTTCATCACAAAATAGAAAACACCGGCAATAAAAATCGGCATTGTGGAAAATTCACGGCTTGCAGCATTCTGTGCGGCACGGAACAGTTCTGCAACACCTATTGTCTGTGCCAAAGCCGTATCTTTTACAAGAGTAATGACTTCATTTCCGCAGGCGGGCAGAATCCGTTTGACAACTTGCGGAAGAACAATCTTGAAAAATGTCTGGGCCTTTGTAAAACCGAGAATCTTTGCAGCTTCGTACTGACCTTTGGGAATGGACTCGATTCCGCCGCGATAGATCTCAGCAAAATAACATGCGTAATTGATCGCAAATGCAATGATTGCAGCCGTAAAACGGTCATAAGAAAGCTTGAAAATATAGTACGGAGCAAAATAAACAAAAATAAGCTGAAGAATCAGAGGCGTACCGCGGATAATCAGCATAAAAGCACTTACCGGAACAGAAATGATTTTTCTTTTGGACATTTTGCCAAGAGCAACAATCATTCCAAGGGGCAAGGCAAAGAGAAGTGTCAAAAAAAAGACTTCCAGGGACACAACTGTCCCTGAAAGCATTGCTGAAAGCAATTTCTGCATGAAATTATTTTCCTACAACAGAAATGTCAGTACCGAACCATTTGCTGTCGATTTTTGACATTGTTCCGTCTTTTACCATATCTTCAAGAGCAGACTGAACAGCATCGCGAAGAACTTTGTCATTCTTGCGGAAACCGATTCCATAAACTTCGCTCATAAGGCTTTCTGAAAGAGCAACAAAAGGTTTGCCTGTTGTTGCAATACTGTAGTTTCCGACAACAACGTCCATAACAACAGCATCAACACCGCCAATTTCAAGATCCATAAGAGCTGTAAGGTTTTCTTTGAACTCAACGATTGATTTGACTGATTTTTTGAAATCGGGAGAAGCATCAACAGCTTCTGCAGCACTTGAACCAGCCTGAAGACCGATTACTTTGCCTTTAAGATCAGCAAGTGTATTGATTCCGTCAGCTTTGCGAACAATTGCAACCTGTGCATTGTCAAGGTATGCTTTTGTGAAAGCCATTGCTTCTTCACGTTCGGGAGTCATTGTAAAGCCGTTCCAGATACAGTCAATTTTTCCTGTATTAAGTTCCTGCTCTTTTGAGTTCCAGTCGATAGGCTGACAGACAAGTTTAACACCAAGACGGCTGCAAACTTCAGCAGCAAGGTCAATGTCGTAACCTACGATTTCATTGTTTTCATCGCGGTATCCCAAAGGCGGGAATGAGTCGTCAAGACCGAGAACAAAAACACCTTTGGATTTGATTGTTTCCAAAGAATTATCAACAGTACTTTCTTTTTTTCCGCCTGCAACAGCAAGTGAAAGTACAACCAGCAAACATGCCATGATAGCAATAAGCTTTTTCATCTTAGGCTCCTGATTTAGAGTTTCTTGATATATATTACAGGAAAAACATAACGATTTCTATAGTCTTCATTGACCCTCTTATGAAAAAACATGGGAAACACAAAAAAACCCGGCCTTTTTTTTCGGTCGGGTTCAAAACTCATCAAGATTCCAGATCAGAATTCTTCAAACTCATTGTCTGAAATATAAGATGTGGGAACATAATTGGAACCGGTTCCCAGCGGAGTCTGTTTTGTTTCTGATTCAGGCTCATCAAAGAACAGATCATCGTCAGCATCCATTACAGGCGGCATAGGTGATGAAACAGTTTTTTTGGGCGCAATTTTCGGTTTGTTCACGTTCTGGGCGTTGTCAGCACCTTCGGTCGCCGGTTTGGGCGCAATCACATGATTGACTTTAGGCGAAGCAGTATAAGTTGCAGACGAAGGCAATGCTTTGGGGCTTCTTACAACAGGATTCGCTCTGGGAACAGCTTTTCTTACGGCAGATTCTGAAGTGTCAGATTTGTCCAGCTTGAAAAAGCCCATAACCGAAATCAGCTGATCAGCCTGAGACGACATTTCTTCCGCAACAGAAGCAAATTCTTCAGAAGCGGATGCGGTTTTCTGAACAGTAGAATCAAGTTCCAGAACTGCTTTGTTGATCTGACGGGCTCCAATGTCTTCTTCTCTTGCAGCCGCCGCAATTTCCTGAATAAGTTCAGCAGTACGTTCAATATCGGGTACAAGGGCAGAAAAAATCCGTCCTGTTTCTTCAGCAACTTTTACACTGTCAGCAGAAAGCTCGCTGATTTCTGCTGCAGCAGTCTGACTCCGTTCCGCCAGTTTGCGGACTTCACTTGCAACAACAGCAAATCCGCGTCCTGCTTCACCGGCACGGGCAGCTTCTATGGCAGCATTCAAAGCCAGTCTGTTGGTCTGACTGGAAATGTCCTCAATAATTCCGATTTTTTCCGCAATCAGATGCATTGCATCCACAGTCTGTGAAACTGCCTTGCTTCCCCGCTTTGAATCTTCAAGAACATGCTGTGCAATTGCATCAGTCTGGGCTGCATTGTCGGAGTTTCTTGTAATGTTGGAAGCCATTTCTTCAACAGTTGATGAAATTTCTTCAGCAAAAGAAGCTTGTGCCGCAGCATCAGCTGAAATGCTCTGACTTCCGATGCTTATCTGCTTGCTACCTTCAGAAACACTTCTGCTTGTATCCTGAACATCAGAAACAACTTTTGCAAGGGTTTCCAGAAGGAAATTGAATGAATCCTCAAGTTCAACCATTTCCTTTGCCTGGCGTTTTCTCTGCTTCTGGTCATTTATGTCGAATTTTTCGATGGAAAGTTTGCCTTCAGACAACGCCTTAAGTTTGTCCCTCATCAGAATAATGTTTTCTATGATGGGAGTAATCATTTTGATGCAGACAATAAGAGCTGCTGAAATAGAAATGTAAGTCAGGACGATAAAAACAATGTTCTGCGTTCTGGAACCGTTTCTGAGACTGTTCAAAGTCTGCACAACTTCATTGTACTGTCCTTCTGACATGTTGGTGCTTTTTATCGCAACAGCCGCCGCATCACTGATTGCATTTTCTGCCCAACCGGCCCCGATAAGGCTCAAAGAAACAATAATGATCAGCATTATTGACAACATTATATAACCGAACAAAAGTTTTCCTCTGATTCGCATAACTTCTCCGTTTTTCAAGAATTTTTTTCTCGTTTTTTAATCCTATCCCAAATCAGAATATTGTCAAACCCTTTCCAAATGCTCATAGAATTTTTCGCTTTAGTTTAATTTTTTTCTTGCTACACCACATGTTATCTCCTATATTAGTATTCATGGCTTATCTTATACCGGTTGCCGGCGGAAAGGGCGGCGTTGGAAAAAGTATTTTATCTCTCAATCTTGCAGTAAGTCTGGCAAAAAAATGCAAGCGGACTGTTCTTTGCGATCTTGATTTGGGAGGGGCAAATCTCCATACAATGCTTGGACTTAAGAACAATCAGCCCGGTCTCGGAACTTACATTACAAAACAGGAAAATGATTTTTCAAATCTGATTCAGGCCACGGGAATTCCCAATCTTCAGTTCATTGCAGGTGACTGTCTTTACCCGGGTGTTGCCAACATGGATTTTTTCACAAAGAAAAAAATCGTAAAGAATTTGAGCATGCTTGATGCTGATTTTGTAATACTTGATCTTGGTGCCGGATCAACATACAACATTGTTGATTTTTTCATCACTGCTTATGACGGCATTCTCGTTGTAACACCGGAACTTACTTCGATTCTCAACGCTTATTCTTTTTTGAAGTCCACTGTATTCCGCTTTCTGTACAGGCTTTATCCGGCAAAAAGTCCGGAGCGTACGATTCTTCAGAACAGCGTTCTCCAGCGGATGGAAGGCAAAGAATATTCATTCAACCAGATTATTGACGTAATCGGGACAAAATTTCCTGACAGCGCGAATTTTGCCCGGAGAGAACTCAAGAAACTCAAACCTCGTATCATTATGAATATGGGACGCGGATCCAATGACATTCAGATCGGGAACAGACTGCTTGCACTTGCAAAAAACAAGCTTTCCATTGACATCGGATATATCGGATTTGTACCCTATGACGAAAATGTTTCCCTTTCTGTCATGATGAGACAGCCTCTCTGTCAGTTCAAGCCAGACTCTTCTCTTTGTTGTGCATTGCCGCCGATTGTTGAGAAAATCATAAAACAAGCCGACAACTCAAGTGATATATTCCTTGAAGATGCTCAAGAGACATTGGAAGACATCATAAGAAACTTTTACGAAAAATCAAAACAGGAGAAGATATGAGCACTCCAATTTCAGAAATTTACGATTCACTTCACTCGATCAGCGAAGAAAGCGGTACCGATTTTCTTTCACTCAGCGAAAGTTTTCCTGTTCTTATTCAGGAACTTGAAGGAAAGCAGAACCGTTCAAAAATCCGAACCAGTTCCATGGATGTTTTTGCAGAAAGCATAAACGCCCTTAAGGATGCAATTGACCACCAGACCGAGCTTCTCGGAACAAACCGGACTTTTCTTTCTCAGATCAGACAGAAGAACAACAATCTTTTTACCAACGTTTCAGAAAAGACAAATCTTCTCGACTCAATTCATGACATAATCCTTGGCATCAAAGAAGCTAGTCAGGAAATGGAAGTTATTTCACTAAATGCAATGGTAGTTTCCATCAGATCCGGTAAAGAAGGACAGGCTTTTTCTTACATCACTTCAAATCTTAAGCAGATGTCTTTAAGACTGATCAAGCAGTCAGAAGACCTTATCAAAAGCGGAGATTCCGTACAGGAAGCTCTTCAGTTCCTGCAGAATCAGATTCAGGGTGTCAATGATCTCAACGAGAAGACCGATGTACTTACTTCCGGCGGCGACAACGGAATGATGCAGGCAGTTGATGCAATTTCCAACAAACTTGAAGAAATCATTTCATCTTCAAAAGAAGTCAAACATCCTATTCTGAAAGCAATGGAAGGCATTCAGATGCAGGACATAATCCGTCAGTCTCTTGATGACGTTCTGCTGGCAGTTCAGAAAGTCCGTTCCGCTGATTCTTCCATGACTCCTGAACAGCGCATGGAAATCCATACGGCAAACGAACAGCTTCTTCTGCTTTGCTCAAGATGCATTGAAAAAATCAAAGGAAAACTGGATGACAGCATAGCAGTTTTTACCGGAAACCGGGATGAAGCTAACAAGATTCTTACCGAAATCGACAAAACAAGAGATGCTTTCGTACACGCTGACGGTCACAAAACTGCGCAGATCGAAAGACTTAAAGAATGCATGGACGGAGCGGTTGACAACTTCAATCAGTTTACTGCCCTTCTCCAGTCATATCAGTCCGTCCAGGCACGTGTTTTGGACAGCGTAAGCAGCATTCAGGATTCTGTTCACAACATGGATACCTGTTTCTCAGGATTTCTGCCGATTATCAGTACTCTGCAGTATGTCGCAATTGCACAGCGCATTGAAGTTGCAAGAAACGTGGCAATCAGCACAATCAAAGACACTGTAGAACATATGTCCGAACTGATTCTGAATACCAAAGGCAATGTTGATACAGCACAGAAACAGCTTCTTGAGTTTACTGAAACCTGTAACAATGAAATCAAAACCTTTTTGGATGAATCAGGTCACGACAAAAAAACATTTACTGCTGTTTCTTCAGAAAAGAAAGTGTTTCAGGACAAGCTTTCATCCATCTATGACGGACTTTTTGACGCTATTGAACACTTTTCTGTCTATACACCGGAATTCTTTGAATGTTACCGTTCCATTGCAGACAGAATTGATCATCTTAACGAGCTTTCAAAACGTCTTTTCGCTGCAAAATGTGATTTGGACTGCATTTATCGTGAAAACATCACCGCAAAGAAATCTTTGATGAAGCAATACGATGTGGCGGACAAAGGAGTTCAGGACACAAAAATAAGAGAGTTCCTGGAATACTTCACAATTACTGATGACAAACTTGAAGCCGGTTCAATCGCAGGGATCAAAGTTTCCGGCGGTGCTGATGCTGGAGACATCACTTTCTTTTAAGGAATCGTTTTCGCAGGGAGTTCAGGTTTGAATCAGCATTTTGATGTTCACTTTCAAAAAGAAATAATAACCATCCATCCCGGTGAATTTTATTCCACATTCGACGATGTTTACATTGCTACGGTTTTGGGTTCCTGCATCAGCATTGCACTTTATGACATAAAGCAGAAGTTCGGGGGGCTGAATCACTTTATGCTTCCCAAATCAAATTCCAGCCGGGCTCTTCCTGCAGGAGACGAAGGTCGGTTCGGGGATTATGCAATGGAGCTTCTGATCAATGACATGCTGAAAAAAGGTGCCCGCCACGAAGATTTACGTGCAAAAGTTTTTGGCGGTGCAAATGTTTTGGAAACCGGTGGAGATCACTTGAACATGACGGGCATAAACAACATTAATTTTGCCCTTTCATATTTGGAAACAGAGAAAATTCCTGTTCTTGTCAATGACACGGGGGGAATTTTTCCAAGAAAGATTTTTTTTCATCCGCTTTCGGCAAAGGTTTATCTAAAACGGATTCAGAGTTCTGGAATGTCTGTGGATTCAATAAAAAAGCGGGAAGAAGAATATCAGGCTGCACTGCAGCGGACAAAAAGCGCTGCAGGCGACATAACCTGGTTTTAATCAGTTTTTCTGATTCAGATCCTGTTCAATTGATTTGAGAATCTTGGGCATGTCAAGAATCAGAACCAGATCGTTTCCGGAGCGGCCGAGCATTTTAACGTAAGGAGTGTTCGTTCCTGCGCTGGTGGGTTCTTTGGAAAGCGGCTCTACACCGGTAACGTTATCCGAAATGAAGCCGAAAGTTATGGGAGTTCCGTTTTCCATAAGGGCTTCTGTAACGATAATTGATGTTGATTTGTCAGGTGCTTTTGCAGGTAATCCGAAAAGTACCCGGAAATCAATCACAGAAATAACCGTTCCGCGTATGTTCATGACACCTTTCATGTAAGCTGCGCAACGGGGAACTGGAGTTATCTGTCCGTAGGGAAGAACTTCTTTGACGCTGGTAACTTCAACGGCGTAAGATACATCGCCGAAGACAAAGGTAAAATAAGATGCTTGAGACTGGATTTCGTTCATGTATATCTCCGTGTTTGAAATACTAAGGTATACAAAACGATAAATCAAGTGCAAAAAAGAGAGGTAAACCGATGACAACCATTGACCTTAAAGGTGATTTATCTGTCGCCAATGCTGAAGATCTTAGAAAAATGTTCAAAGCTGCACTTCAGAAAAAAACAGAAGTAACTTTGAACGTTTCTTCACTTGAAGATATTGATGTTTCAATTATTCAGCTTGTTTATGCTTTGATAACAGGTTTGCTAAAAGAAAAAAGAGAACTGATTTTTTCCGGGACTTTCAGCCCCACTGTAAAAAAAAGACTATATTCGGTAGGTTTGATTTCTTCTGCCGAGTTAAGTGACGAAATTTGTATTTCCGAACTGAATAACAGAATGAGGTTAGCAGCATGAGTGACGGATTGGATAAAATGGCCGGCATCTTTTTGGATGAGGCTAACGATTTGCTTGACAAACTTGAAGACTATCTTCTTGAACTTGAACAGAATCCTCAGGACATGGAAACAATTTCTGCTGTTTTCAGAAGCATGCATACAATCAAAGGTTCTGCAGGAATGTTCGGATTCAACAAAGTTTCCAAATTTACGCACCAGGCAGAAAACACTTTTGACGAAGTCAGAAACGGCCGTGTTTTCGTTTCTTCTGAACTGATTACTTTGACTCTGCAGGCAAGAGACCATATCAGAAACATGCTTTCTGACGAAGACAGCCCGGAGATTCAGGCAGAATCCGACCGGCTGGTTGCAGAATTCCAGAGTTATCTTTTGTCTCATGATGTTGAAAAACAGAACAAATCGGCAGAACCTGAAACCACCGAAGAAAATGCTGACGAAACATTGACTTTGGAACAGTTTTCAGAACCGGTGGAAACCCTTGCTGCTTCAGAAGCACCAGTTGATGCAGACGAAGAACATGAAGAAGTGACATGGCGAATCACTTTTGAACCATCTCTTGATGTTTTCATTAACGGAACAAGACCCCATGCGCTTATTGCAGAATTGGCAGATTTGGGCAAAGCTTCAATTTATCCTTATTTCCGCGCAATTCCTTCTTTGGAAGACATTGATCCGACAAAATGTTACATGTCCTGGGAAATCATCCTTACCACAAAAAAAACGCAGAATGACATAAAAGATGTTTTCATTTTTTTGGATGATTCAAGCAAAGTCAATGTTGAAAAACTTTTTGACGGCACACAGCAGACAGAAAAACCCAAACGCTTGGGAGAAATCCTCATTGAAAAAAATCTGATTACACAGGAACAGATTGATGACGCTTTGGGCACACAGAAGCCCTTGGGAACAATTCTTACCGAGAAAAACCTGGTTTCAAAAGAAGATGTAAACGCTGCTCTTGCTGAACAGAAACACATAAAAGAAGTAAACGAGAAGAAAAATCAGGAAATCAATTCCCAGACAATCAAAGTAAATTCTGAAAAACTTGACAAACTGATTGATTTGGTCGGTGAATTGGTAACATTCAATGCAAGGTTGACCCAGCTTTCTTCACAGATGACAAATTCTCCTTTGCAGACTTTGGGAGAACAAGGTGAACGGCTGATTCTTGAACTTAGGGACACGACAATGGACATGCGAATGCTGCCCATCGGAACAATTTTTTCAAGATTCCGCCGTCTCGTCCGTGATCTTTCTTCTGAAATGGGCAAAAATATTGAACTGGTTACAGAAGGTGCCGAAACAGAACTGGACAAAACTGTAATTGAAAAACTGAACGATTCCCTTGTTCATTTGATCCGTAACTCTGTTGACCACGGAGTTGAAAAACCGGAAGACCGCAAAGCAAAAGGAAAACCCGAAAAAGGAACTGTCAAACTCTGTGCCCAGCATGCGGGCGCCTTTGTTCTTATCACCATTGAAGACGACGGTGCCGGTTTGAACTTTGAAAAAATCCGCCAGAAAGGAATTGACCGCGGACTGATTTCTGCAAACGACGAACTTTCCGAAAATGAAATCGGGGAACTGATTTTTATGCCGGGCTTTTCAACGGCAGACAAAGTTACATCAGTTTCGGGGCGCGGTGTGGGTATGGACGTTGTGAAGCGTGACATTACTGCTTTGGGCGGAACTGTTTCCATTTCCTCCAAACAGGGCGAAGGAACAAAATTCACACTCAAACTTCCTCTTACACTGGCAATCATCGAAGGAATCCTTGTAAAACTTGGGGACTTCCATTATGTAATTCCTCTTTCAAACGTTGTTGAATGCCTTGAATTCGAAACTCTTCCCATCAAAAAAGGAAAATTCTGTTCTGCAATGAAAGTCCGGGATGAAATGCTGCCTTTCATTGATCTGCGTACATTCTTCGGTGTAGAAGGAGATGCGCCTTCTATCCGCCAGATGGTAATCGTCACAGACCAGAACTCAAGAATCGGTCTTGTCATAGACAAAGTAATCGGAAATTACCAGACAGTAATCAAACCGCTCGGACCGCTTTATCAGAATGCGGAAGGTCTTTCCGGAGCCACAATTATGGGAGACGGATCTGTAGCTTTGATTATTGACGTGTATAAATTATCAGACATTGTAAGAGAATTGGACGTTAATTCTTAAGGATCCGCCATGACTGATTCATTGTCACAAACAAAGACTCTTTCTCAATCCGAATTCAGAACCATATCTGAATATATTCAGCAGAATGTTGGTATTCAAATGCCTGAATCCAAAAAAATCATGGTTCAGTCCCGTTTGATGCACAGATTAAGAGCTTTGAAACTCAACAATTATTCTGAGTATATCGATTATGTTTTCAACAAAGACAAATCAGGCAATGAACTTACAATAATGATTGATTCCCTTACAACAAACAAGACGGAATTTTTCCGGGAAGCCGATCATTTTTCATTCATGACAAATTCTGTCTTGCCCGAAATGATCAGCAAAGGGCACAAATCTTTAAAACTTTGGTCCGCAGGCTGTTCAAGCGGAGAAGAACCCTACACTCTTTCCATTGTTTTGAAAGAATACATGCGCAATCATCCGGGGACTTTATCCGGATTCAGTCTCCTTGCAACAGACATTTCCACAAAAGTTCTTGATCAGGCTGTAAACGGAATTTATGATGCAGAAGAAACTGACGGAATGAATTTTGAAATGAAAAAACGTTATTTTCTTAAAAGCAAGAATCCAGAAGAAAGAATTGTCCGTGTCAAACCGGAAATCCGTTCATGTGTTACATTCAGACAATTGAATTTCATGGATTCTTCATATCCGATCAGTGATATTTTCAATATTATTTTCTGCAGAAATGTTCTGATTTATTTTGACAAACCGACTCAAGAAAACATTATCTCCAAGTTTTTGCGTCATCTGGAGATTGGTGGTTATCTTTTTCTTGGACATTCGGAAACAATTTTCGGTATGGATCTTCCTCTGGAAACAGTGGCACCCACAGTATATAAAAAAGTAGGAAATTGATTTTATTATGATTAAAGTTTTTGTTGTAGACGACTCGGCAGTGGTCCGGGAAACATTGTCTCATGTTTTATCCACAGATCCGGAAATCGAAATTTCAGGAACTGCTTCCGATCCTCTTATTGCAATGAAAAAGTTGGAAACAATTACTCCTGATGTTCTCATTGTGGATATAGAAATGCCAAGAATGGACGGACTTTCATTCCTCCGGCATATTATGCAGAACAAACCGATGCCGGTAATCATTTGTTCAAGCATGGCAGAAGACGGTTCTCTAAATGCTTTGCACGCCCTTGAATATGGTGCGGTAGAAATCATCCAGAAACCCAAACTTGGAACACGGCATTTTATTGAAGAATCCAAAATCATGATTTGTGATGCTGTTCGTGCTGCATATATGTCCCGCGACAAAGTTTCTAGAAAAACATTTTCTGGAACTTTTTCTGTTGAACCAAAACTCAATGCAGACGTAATTCTTCCCAAATCCACGCCAAATTCTTTTATAGAGACCACAGAAAAAGTCGTAGTTGTAGGAGCAAGCACAGGAGGAACAGAAGCCCTTTCCGTCTTTTTGCAGTCTTTGCCACCTGATTCCCCCGGAATTGTTATAGTCCAGCACATGCCTGAAAAATTTACAGCTTCTTTTGCCGAACGTTTGGACAGTCTTTGCAGAATTCATGTGGCGGAAGCAAAAGACAATGATTCTGTTGTAAGAGGAACAGCCTTGATTGCGCCGGGGAATAAGCATACACTTTTGAAACGGAGCGGTTCAAGATATTTTGTTGAAGTAAGAGACGGACCTTTGGTTTCAAGACACAGACCTTCTGTTGATGTATTGTTCCGTTCTGCAGCCCGCTATGCAGGAAAAAATGCAGTTGGTGTTATAATGACAGGGATGGGCGATGACGGAGCCAGAGGCCTGACTGAGATGCATGACAACGGGTCATATACTATTGCTCAGGACGAAAAAACCTGTGTGGTTTTCGGAATGCCTCAGGAAGCTATAAAGGCGGGTGCAGTTGATACCGTTTTACCCTTGCAGGATATTGCAGGTGACATGCTGATTCATGCAAGATAAACTATATTGGCAATAAGTTTGTTGGACAAACTTTAATATATTTCCGTATTGCGGAAAAAGGAGAAAATTTATGGCAAAAAAAATCATGATTGTTGATGATTCAGTTTCAATCAGAAAAAGCGTT
>JAKSTU010000036.1 GCA_024402435.1 Treponemataceae bacterium | reverse complement strand
TGAATAAGTTGTGCAGTGACAGGGCAGATTAACGTTCTGTCACAGTTCCGTCTGCACGCCCGATGAATACCATTGGACGCAGTTTTGTAAAGAATCCGTTTTCTACAACACCGGTAATGCCGTTGATGGCGTCTTCCATGGCGGCCGGGTTTACAGGTGAATCCCACAGACAGTCAATCACAAGATTTCCGTTGTCAGTAATTACAGGCCCTGCTTTTTTTACGCCTTCACGGACAGTGCATTTTGCTCCCAGTTTTTCAAGGCGTTTTGTCACAGAAAGACGGGCTGCCGGAATCACTTCTACAGGAAGAGGGAATTTTGTTCCCAAACTTGATACGTCTTTTGATTCGTCTGCAATGATGGCCAGTTTTTTTGCGCTGTATTCAACCAGTTTTTCTCTAAGATGTGCAGCCCCGCCGCCTTTTATCAGGTTTGCATCAGGATCAATTTCATCAGCACCGTCAATGGCAAGATCAAGTTCGCCGTCAATCCGGCTGCTGCTCAGTTCGTAAACAGGAATCCCGAACTGTTCACAGGCGATCGTTGTCTGAAAACTTGTGGCAACTGCAGAAACGTCCTTCAGTTTGCCTTCGCGGATCAGTTCCGCAACACGGGCAACAGCCGGCATTGCAGTACTTCCGGTTCCAAGTCCGATTTTCATTCCTGAAAAAATCAGTCCCCGCTCAAAAAGCCGGTCCACGGCCGTGCGGGCAACAAGTTCTTTCTGTTCTTTCTGTGTCAGATTTTTTTCACTCATATTCAACTCCGGTAAAAATGCTGAACTGTGCATAAGCCTGGTTCAGCAGCATTGAATAGCCGTTTTCCACTTTGCATCCGGCACGTTCTGCGCGAACCAGAAGCGGAGTTTTTTCCGGCTTGTAGATTACGTCATAAATCATTTCGTTGCCTGAAAAATTGTAGAAGTACAGAGGATCTGTTTCCGGTGCAGGCAAAGGCCAGCGTCCTTCTGAATCAGGTCTGACATTGGCACCCATTCCTATGGAAGTGGTCTGAATAATCAGGTCGTTGTAGTTTGAAAGAATATCGGTTGCATCCGCATCCAAAGCTGCATACTTGAATCCGTAATGATCGGCAATTTTTTTTGCTTTTGAAACGGTGCGGTTGAAAATACAGGCTTTTCCGTGCATCTGTTTTACGATGTATGCTGCGGCACGGGCAGCACCGCCTGCACCGATGATGGCAACACGTTTGTGAGCCAGCCGCTTTGTTCCCAAAAAGTTTTCAAGTGCTTTCTGAAGCCCGATTGTATCAGTGTTGAAACCGATCCATTCATTGCTGCGTTTAACAACAGTGTTGCAGGCTCCGACTTCCCCGACTTCGGCAGAGATCTGCTGCAAATCAGAAAGAATTGATTCTTTGTGCGGCACTGTTACTGAAAAGCCCTGCACACCCACTGTGTCTGCAAATTCTATGACTTCGTCCGCATTTTCTGCACGCATTGGAAAATAAACTGCGTTCATTCCGTGTTCACGATAGCCTTTATTGTGGATTTTCGGGCTGTCTGTAATTGAAAGAGGGAATCCTGTGATTCCGTAGAGCCGTGTATTTTTATCAATCAGTTTGAAATTATATACTTCGTTGAGTGTTTTCGGATCCGTATGTCCGATTACTTTAAGTTTGTTGTCATCACCTTCGGGACTGGTATAAGTAAGATATGAGCCGAACTGGGACGCAAGAATGCGTGAAGGCTGTCCGAAGGGACCCATTACTGTAATGATGTGGTCAAAGTCGCCCACTTCTTTTGATGCTTTATAAATCTTTGTAAGGTCAGAAAGGCTGTTTGCCATTGAAGCGATTTTTGGAATTTCGTAACCGGTAATGCGCATTTTCTGCATGCGTTCTGCAAGGTTGAGCACAGGACCGTTCATGTCATGATAACTGCGGATTACTTTTGTTCCGAAAGCGAGGGCTGCGTCCTGAAGGCTTGGAACATTGAAATCGTCTTCAAAATCAACATAGGCAAAGTTTTTGCGTGAATCCTGGTCGGCAAAAGCAAGGGCACGGGCAAAAAGTGTAGTGCGGCTTGCTTCGCCTTCCACGAAGTTTCCTCCGTCTATGCGGCGGCGGATTGTAAGAATACAGGGGAGTCCTGCTGCCTGCGGAAAGTTTCTTACCGCAAGCCGTTCGTCCTTTGAAAGATAATCTACGCGCAACTCAACCAGATCAATCCAGTTGCGGTATTTTTCAATCATTTTCAAATCTTCTTCAATTGTGGTGCCTGTAAGACACAGACAGATTTTAGGGCTAAGCATGACTCCTCCGGTTTTTTTATTTCTGTTTTTTTGCTTTTACGAAAATCAGTCCGCCCACAATTGCTGCAATACCGATGATAAGCGGAACAAAAGGATTGCGTACAAAACCTGCAATAAGGTAACAGACGAAAGACACTGCTGCAATGGAAAGTGCATAAGGCAGCTGGCTGGAAACGTGATTTACGTGTTCACATTCAGCACCGGCACTTGCCATGATTGTTGTGTCGGAAATGGGTGAACAGTGGTCACCGCAGACAGCACCGGCCATACATGCAGAAATTGAAATGATCATCAGTGTGTAGTCCGTGTTGCTGAAAACTGCAACAACAATCGGAATGAGGATACCGAAAGTTCCCCAAGAAGTTCCTGTGGCAAAAGCAAGGAAGCATCCGATTACGAATACAATTGCGGGCATTACGCTCATAAGTGCGTCTGCATTGTTTGCAACGATTCCGGCAACAAAGTCTTTTGCACCAAGGCTGTCTGTCATTGCTTTAAGAGTCCATGCCAAAGCAAGAATCAGGATTGCGGGGACCATGGCTTTGAAGCCGTCAGGAACACAGGACATGCATTCTTTGAAAGGCAGTACGCGGCGGATAACATAGGCAATGATTGTGATGATAAGTGCACCGAAAGATCCCAGCATGAGTCCGACAGAAGCATCACTGTTTCCGAATGCCTGTGCAAAGTTGAGATATGAATCGCTTTCTGAATCAAAGAAACCGCCTGAGTAAATCATTCCCAAAGTACAGAGAACAATAAGTACTGCAATGGGGAATATCAGGTCAAAAACAGTTCCTTTGAAGCCCAAGTCTTTTTCAGAAACAGGTTTGCTTTTTGCGGCTGAATCTGCTGCTTCTTCAAACTTTTTCATGGAACCGAAATCGGTTTTTGTGAGGACCAGTGCAAAAAGCGCAACGATTGTAAAGATTGCATAGAAGTTGTAGGGAATTGCCTTGATGAAAAGTGCAAAACCGTCTTCTCCTTCAACAAAGCCTGAAACAGCCGCAGCCCATGAACTGATGGGCGCGATGATACATACAGGTGCTGCAGTTGAGTCAATCAGGAAAGCGAGTTTTTCCCGTGAAATGTTGTGCTTTTCTGTAATGGGGCGCATTACGCTACCGACTGTAAGACAGTTGAAGTAGTCGTCAATGAAGATAAGAAGTCCGAGACAGATGGTTGCAATCTGTGCACCGACTTTTGTCTTGATGTGTTCTTTTGCCCAGCGTCCGAAAGCAGCAGAACCGCCGGCTTTGTTCATGAGGGCAACGAGGATTCCCAGAACAACCAGGAAAACAAGGATACCCATGTTGTACGGACCAGAAAGGCTTCCTACGAGGCCGTCCTGGAACACGTGTGTCATGGTTCCGGTAAAAGAGAAGCCTGAGAAGAACAGACCTCCGATGATGATTCCGATGAAAAGTGATGAATAAACTTCTTTGGTGATAAGAGCAAGTGCAATAGCAACAAGCGGCGGCACCAAAGACCAGAAAGTTCCGATCATTTTGCGGCTCCTTTGATTTCAGATTCGTCAGCAGGATTTTTGATTCCGGCATTTTCAAGATTCTGCAGAACTTTTACTGCATAATCCACGGCATCAAGGGAGACTGCAGAAACGTAAGTTTTGATTTCTGTCAATGCTTTGATGGCTTCAATGTTTGTCATAAAACTCCTCCGTTTTTTTGCAACAACTGCTCAATTATACTGGATAATCGGAATTTTATACAAATGAACATGCTGCAAAAAACGGGGCTTGACACAAAAAAAAAGCCTGCAGACCAAAAGAAATGATCCGCAGGCTTTGTTCAGATGTGGTGAATCAGATCAGAATTTGAATTCGTAACCGAGACCTACACCGATGTTGAATGTTTTTGAAGCAACCAGTTCTGTGCTTCCGCTCACTCCCTGTCCGGCAACTTTAAAGATGTCGCCTGTGTCCATAGGTGCGTTTGCACGTACATCCGCCGTAAGGAATCCGGGTCCGATTTTAAGACCGGCCTGAGCATATCCTGCAAGACCCCAAGTTTTGCTGTCCCAACCTGCTACAGGTTTGTCGAGATGGAATTTTTCAAAATCAGCATCGTCAGTAAATGTCAAAGGCATTGATACATAAGGACCTACACCGGCACTTACTCTCAGGAATCCCAAGGTAACACTTGCAGAAACAAAAACGGGAATGTTCAGTTCTGTTTTCTTGAAAGAAACTTCATTGTTCTGATAAAGAGCTGTGTCTCCGCGGTTGAATGCAACTTCTCCTTCTGCTCTGAGTCCTACAGAAACAATTTTCAGGTCGATAATGGGCAGATCAAGCCAAAGAGCTGCTGTTCCTGAAGCAATCGAATCCAGATTGTCCTGAAGATCAGGGTGTGCATTGTCGATGCGGTCGTCCTCAAAATTCAGAACACCGAAGTCTGCGTCTGCTCTGATACCAATTCCGATTGCAGATACAGAGAACATACATGCGATTGCAATCAAGATTGTAAGAAGTTTTTTCATATATTTCCTCCTGTCAAAACTTCATGTTTTTTTTGTGATATGCGATATATCAGTTGAACACACGAAAACCGATTTTGGGTCACTGCGTTCTAAACATTTCTTATGAAAGATTATAGCACATTTACATGCTTTGACAACAAATCGGGACCAAAAACACTGAAAATCTTTTTGCACTGTTTTGCCTTTGTGCTGCCTGAAAAAAACAGCACTGACAAAGAATGGTGAATAGCATAAAATTGTGGAACTTATGAAGACACGGCAATCAGCTTCCATAGACATGACACGGGGCAGCATCATGAAAAACGTACTGCTTTTTGCGTTGCCCATTTGTCTTGGAAATGTTCTGCAACAACTTTACAGCACTGTAGACACAATAATCATCGGGCGGTTCTGTACTGCGGCTTCTCTTGCGGCCGTAGGCACCAGTTCTCAGCCGGTGGAACTGCTTCTGTGCATTTTCATGGGAATCGGCAGCGGTGTTTCAATCCTTGTGGCTCAGTTCAAAGGCAGCGGTGATGTTCAGAAACTTTCTGCCGTTACGAGAACCGCCACCGCATTCGTGTATCTTGTTTCCATTCCGCTGATGATTCTGGGCCAGTTTCTCGGTCCTCTGATTCTTAAGCTGATGCAGGTTCCGGAAGACACATGGAACATGGCAACAGCTTACATCCGCGTGATTTTTTTCGCAACTTTGGGAAACATCGGCTACAACCTTAACTCGGGCATTCTGCGCGGACTTGGCGACAGTCAGGCTTCTCTGAAATTCCTTGTTGTGTCGGCCTTTGTAAACATTTCTTTGGACTGGCTTTTTGTGGGAATTCTCGGTCTTGATGTTCCGGGTGCTGCAATCGCTACGGCGGTTTCCATGGTTGTGTCCTGGCTCTGCTCCGTGTTCTACATAAAGAAACATTATCCGGAACTTAATTTTACGCTTTTCCCGCGAAGGCCTGATCTGTCAATGCTGCGTAAAATCATTCGGGTCGGTTTTCCTTTGGGACTGAATCATTCGCTTTATTCTGTGGGGCATATTGCGCTGCAGTCTCTGATCAATCTGCAGGGAACGGCATTCATTGCAGGCTGTTCTGTTGCCGGCAAAGTGAACGGATTGGCAAACATGGTGATTACCGGGCTTTCTTCTGCGGCACAGACTTTTTCCGGACAGAATTATGGGGCCGGGGATGCGGACCGGCTCAGAGAAGGCTCATGGAAAATTCCTCTTGCAAATGCTTCAATTACGGCAGCGGCAGGTTTTTTTACAACCTTTGTGGTCTGTGACATTGTTATAGGATTTTTTACGAAAGATGCGGCTGTTCTGGCGGTGGCACGCAAATACGTGCATCTTGTTCTGCCTTTCAGCTGGTGTTATTCGGTTCTGAATACAATAATCAGTTATGCAAACGGAGCGGGCGAAATAAAATATCCCACAGTAATCAACCTTCTGATGCTGTGGGCTGTCCGCATTCCGTCCGCTTTTGTCATTCACCTGTTCTTTGACGGCAGCCTGGTCATGCTGAGCCTTCCGATCAGTTTTGGCTTCGGAATGACCTGCATGATCCTTTTTCTGTTCAGCCGCCGTTGGAAAAACAGACTTAAAGCACTTCCTGTTCGCTCTGCTCTCCGCGACTGAAAGCTACCATTGCTCCTGCACTTTTGCCGACCATGTCTGCCACGGCCTGTTCCGTGTAGAAAGCCATGTGTGGTGAAAAAATCACGTTGGGCATTGCGGTAAGGGTGTAGAAGGCGTTGTTTTTGAGAGCTTCGCCTTCCCGGTTCACGTAACACATGCCGATTTCTTCATCAAATGTGTCCAGTGCTGCAAATCCGACTTTTCCGCTCTGCAGTGCTTCAATCAGATCTTGTGAGTTTACCAGAAGTCCCCGTGCTGCATTTACGAAAATCACGCCGTCTTTCATTTTTGCAAAAGTTTCTTTGTTGAACATGTGGCGGTTTTCTTTGAATCCGGGAATGTGGACGCTGATAATGTCACTTTCTCTGTAAAGGGTCTCAAGATCAACATATTGGGCATGCTTTTTGACGGCTTCGTTCTGATATTTGTCGTAAGCAAGGATTTTGCATCCGAAGCCGGCCAGATGTTCAATGGTAACCTGTCCGATTTTGCCGGTTCCGATGATTCCCACGGTGCTTTCCGACAGCTCGCGTCCCATTTTGCCTTTGAGTCCGTAGTCCTGCATTTTTGCTTTGTCAAGAATGTAGCAGATGTTGCGGCAGGCCATGAGCATCATCATGATGGTGTAGTTTGCGACGCTGTTTGGCGAGTAGGAAGCGTTTGCAACCCGCATTCCGATTTTCTTTGCGTGCTCAACATCAATGTGGTCATAACCGATGCTGCGTGTGGCAATGTATTTTGCACCGCCTGCCTTGAACAGATCCAGCATGTGACTGTCTGTAGGATTTGTCAGGATGGAAATACCGTCTGCGCCTTTTGCGAGATGTGCGTTTTCGGGACAGGGATATTCAGTGGTGTAGTCAAAATCAAAACCCATTTCTTTTGAGTATTTCTCAAAATAACCGAGTTCGTCGTAAGGGCGGACTCCATATGCAAAGATTTTCATGTTTTTTCCTTCGGCATAACGGCCGGTTGTGCTGTTCAAGTGTTATCAGCGGTAGATAACAGTTTCTTCCAAAGGTTTGCGGCTTTCATGGTTTGCAAGAGGACCTGCTCCTTCTGCACCGAATCCAAGATCAAGCAGCATGAGAATTTTCTGGTCTTCGGGAAGCCCCAGTTCGGCAGCCAGCTGATCAGGGTCAAAGCGGTTGAGCCAGCAGCTGTCTACTCCTGCATTGTAGGCGGCAAGCATCATCTGTGTTGCAACGATTGCTGCGTCTTCAGCGGGAGAAGTGTATTTTCCGCCCGGATAGGTGTAGCAGTCAGTCATTGTGTATGCAACCACAAGAACTGTCGGTGCACCATAGCGGCATGGTGTGACTTTGTCGATTATGGCAAGATCTTCCGGTTTCTGCAGTACGTAGATTTTCTGCGGCTGAAGATTTTTTGCGGTGGGAGCAACCCGGCCTGCTTCAAGAATCTCTGTCAGCTGTTCTTTTGAAAGCTGTCTGTCGCTGTACTTCTTGCATGAATACCGGTCTTTTACAACTTTTGTAAAATCCATAAATCCTCCTTTACTTTAAATAAAAACTCCGCGTTAGCGGCGGGCCAGGGATGACGAGAATAATCGGTTTGTCCGCGCGTTCTCGAGTCCGATGACTTTCTACCACAATAATACTTATTATTGCGGCTATCGGCAAATAATTGTTCAGTCTGCAAGTGTTGCCCAATGTGCTTTTTGTCTGTAGCATGATTTTTATGGAAGATCAGTTTGAGCGCACCCGAAAGATTTTTGGTGAAGATGCAATGAAAAGGCTTTCTGCAAGTACAGTTGCAGTTTTCGGTGTAGGCGGCGTAGGCGGTTATGTTGCGGAAGCACTGGCACGGAGCGGAATAGGGCATATTGTGCTTGTGGACAAAGACGAGGTGAGCCTGACAAACTTGAACAGACAGATTATCGCTTTGCATTCTACTTTGGGAAAGCCGAAGGTACAGGTGATGAAGGAGCGTATTCTGGACATCAATCCGGATGCGGCAGTTGATGCATTCCAGTGTTTCTTTCTGCCTGAAAATGCTGACACTTTTGATTTTTCTTCTTACGACTTTGTGGTTGATGCAGTGGATACTGTGTCTGCAAAGATTGAACTGATCCTCCGGTCACAGGCTGCGGGGACACCTGTAATAAGTTCCATGGGCGCAGGCAACAAAACGAATCCGGCACTTTTTGAAGTTGCGGATATTTACAAAACCAGTGTCTGTCCTCTGGCACGGGTGATGCGCCACGAACTGAAAAAGCGCGGTGTCAGGAAGTGTAAAGTTGTCTACTCAAAGGAAATGCCGGTTGTCCCAAAAACTGACGGAAGCGAATCCGGTGTTGTCCCGAAGAAACCTGTGCCAGGAAGCACGGCTTTTGTTCCTTCTGCAGCAGGTCTTCTGATTGCATCTGAAGTGGTCCGTTGTCTTGCACAGTACTGAAACTGATTCTGTTCAGCTGAATTCTGATTTTCATTGATTTTGAAAACTTTTTGTGTCACAATTTCCGCATGAATCAAGTTACATTATTTTTCATGAGCCACCTTTACTGGTTCTGGCTCGCGGTTTGCGTACTGTGTGTGGTTGTTGAGGCAGCAACTATGGCGCTTACTACAATCTGGTTTGCGCTCAGTGCAGTGGTAATGATTTTTGTATCGCTTCTGCCGATTCCTTTTGTCTGGCAGCTGCTGATTTTTGTACTGATTGCAACTGTTCTGCTGATTTTTACACGGCCCTTTGCAATCAAAAAACTGAATGCAGGCAAAAAACCTACAAACAGTGATGCCCTGATCGGCCGTTCCGTGCGTCTTGAGCAGGAAATAACTCCGCTGAAAAAAGGTACTGTAACAATCAACGGAATCAAATGGAATGCAAACACGGCAGACTGTTCGCCTCTGGCAGCAGATACCCTTTGCACAATTACTGCAATTGCAGGTTCTACTGTCATTGTAGAACCTCAAAAATAAATTTTTCAGGAGTCGTAATAAAAATGTCACTTGTCCCTATTATTGTACTTATTGCAATTGTTCTGGTTCTGATTATCGCAAACATCAGAATTATTCCGCAGTCCAATGCTGCTCTGATTGAACGTCTTGGAACTTATGTTGCCACATGGCAGACAGGTCTTCATGTAAAGGTGCCTTTTATTGACCGTGTTGCAAAAATCGTGTCACTCAAGGAAAAGGTTCTGGACTTTCCTCCTCAGCCGGTTATTACAAAGGACAACGTAACCATGAAAATTGATACTGTTGTCTACATGCAGATTACTGATCCCAAACTGTATGCATACGGTGTTGAAAATCCTATGACCGCAATTGAAACTCTTACGGCAACAACTTTGCGCAACATCATCGGTGAGCTGGAACTGGACTCAACTTTGACAAGCCGTGACGTAATCAACACAAAAATGCGTTCTATTCTTGACGAAGCGACGGATCCCTGGGGAATCAAGGTAAACCGCGTTGAAGTAAAGAACATCATGCCGCCTGAAGCAATCAAAGAAGCAATGGAAAAGCAGATGCGTGCTGAACGTGAACGCCGCGAAAAGATTCTGGTTGCTGAAGGACAGAAACAGTCTGAAATCCTCGTGGCAGAGGGTAAAAAACAGTCAATGATTCTGCAGGCTGAAGCTGAAAAAGAAGCTGCAATCCGCAAGGCTGAAGGTCAGGCTGCAGCAATTCTTTCCGTGCAGAAAGCAACAGCTGACGGTCTCAGGATGATCAAGGAAGCCGGTTGTGATGAAGCTGTAATCAAACTGCGCAGTCTGGAAGCTTTTGAAAAGGCTGCTGACGGTCAGGCAACAAAAATCATCATTCCTTCTGAACTGCAGGGACTGGCTGGGCTTGTGACAAGCGTTTCTGAATTAGCAAAAAAATAAGCTGCCGAAAAAAATGGCTGCCTTCCGTCAGAGTTCTGTTGCTAAGCTTGAGTTGTGCTGGCGCACAAGCAAGCCCGCAACAAAACTTCTGACTCCGGCAGCCATTTTTTTGACACTGTAGCAGGTGATTTGAAAGGGAGGCTGTCTTCCGCGGATCGGGCCGAGTGTGTTCAAGTTGTGCTTCGCACAAGTTCACACGTCGTCGCCGACATCGCTCCGGCAGCCATTTTTTTGTCACTGGGAACAGTCGGTCCGGTAAAAATCAGTATGCCAGTTTTACGCCGAATGCTTTTGCCAGATCGATAAAGTCCTGTTTTGTGATTGTCTGCACTTTTGTTGCTGTGCATGAACGCACTTTCACAAGGATTTCGGCAGCTTTTTCGATTGTGTGCATAAGACCGAATGTTTCGTCAAAGGTTGTACCGCTGCAGAAAAGCCCGTGATGAGCCCAAACGACAGCATTGCATTCCTTCATGTAAACGCTGGTAGCTTCTGCAATTTCACGTCCGCCGGGAACCATCCACGGAACAACGCGCACTCCGTCGGGGAATACAACGGGGCATTCTGTTGCACTTTCCCACAGTTCGCGGGTAAAAACTTCGTGATCCAAAGGCAGTATGAAAGTCAGTGCAATGATGTTTGCCGGATGTGCGTGATAGATAACCCGGTTTTCAGTCTGTCCGCAGGCAACTTTTACTGCATGATTCATCAGATGTGTGGGAAGTTCGCTGGTAGGACGTCCGCCTGCTGTAAGTCCCCACAGAATCCGGTAATTTACCCCTTTGTCATCAACCTGAATCAGTGCGAAACTTTCATCAGGAAAATCTTTTACATTGCGGAAGTATTTGCCGCTTCCGGTTGCAAGGAAGTATTCGTTTGCAAGTTCGGGAACATCTGCTCCGATTGGTTTCCATTCTGCATTGTCTGCGCAGAAAGGTTTTGATTCTTCAACTTCGGCAGGTGTAAGGCGGTAAGTAAGGTTTCCGCCGTTGCGTTCGTGCCATCCCTGGTTCCAGCCGTCATCTGCCATGCGGATATAGGCTTTTACAAAATTCAAATCTGTAAAGTTCATATTTTCTCCTAAAAAAAACTTCAGTTTTCAGTTGCCGCCCAAAGCAACGTAATTCTTTACGCTTGCACGTGCTTCCTGCAGATCTGCAAAAACTCCGGCAGAAATCATCTGTACAAGACAGTTTCCGATTGCTGTTGCTTCTGAAGGTCCGGTGTGTACGTTGAGACCCGTTTTTTTTGCGGTCAGTGTGTTGAGCAGAACGGATCTGCTTCCGCCGCCGATGATGTACAAGTCTGTATACGTGCATCCGAAAATTGATTCCAACTCTTTTACCGCATTTGCGTAGCAGACTGCAAGACTGTTGTAGACAACGGCTGCAAGTTCTCCGGGTGTTTCCGGCACTCTCTGTCCTGTCTGTGCACAGCGGAGTTTTACCATGTCTGTCATGGAATCCGGAGCAAGGAAGCACTGTTCGTTGCAGTCAACAATGGAAGGAATGTCCTGTTTTTCTGCGGAACCGTCCAGTTCGTCAAAACTGATTTTGCCGTGGCTGGCTGCCAGTTCCTTGCGCAAAGACTGAATCATCCAAAGTCCCATGATGTTTTTGAGAATGCGGAAACGGTAATCGTAGCCGCCCTCATTGGTAAAGTTCAGTGCGCGCATCTGCTCGCCTGTGCGGGGCTCCATCTGTTCGGTGCCCAAAAGCGACCATGTGCCGGAACTGATGTAAAGCGGCATTTTTCCGTCGGCAGCCGTGTCTGTGCAGGGAAGGGCGGCTACAGCAGAACCTGTATCGTGGGTACAGGGCAGAACAACTTTGCAGCTGAAGCCCACCTGTGCCGCAATTTCCGGCAGCAGGTCACCAAGAACTGTACCCGGTGTAGACAAAGGCAGAAAAATGTCTGCAGGGAATCCGGCTTTTTCAAAAAGCTCCCTGTCCCATTGTTTGGAAGCCGCATTGACCATGCCCGTAGTGGTGGCGTTGGTGTACTCATTGGCTTTTTTTCCGCAGAGCAGAAAATTGAAATAATCGGGGATCATAAGAAAAGTGCGTGCTTTTTCAAGCATTTCAGGGTTTTTCTCTTTGATTGCCGTAAGCTGATAAACCGTGTTGAAAATCTGTTTCTGGATGCCGGTCCGTCTGTAAAGATCTTCCGGACTGATGCTCCGTGAAAGCACTTCATCCATGCCGGTTGTGCGTTTGTCACGATAAGCCACCGTGTCGCCCACAACCTGATCGTTTTCGTCAAGGAGAACAAAATCGCATCCCCAGGTATCAATTCCGATGCTGACAGGAATTTTTCCGATTTCACGGCATTTTTTCATGCCTTCGATAATGTTCAGAAAAAGTGACTTTGTGGACCAGCACAAATGTCCGTTCTTGTTTTTCATACCGTTCTCAAAGCGGTAGATTTCTTCAAAAAAAAGGGAGCCCTCTTTTATTGAGCCCAAAATATGGCGCCCGCTTGAGGCACCGATGTCAACTGCAAGAAAACACTGTTCCATAATCACATTGTACAACCACTTTCATGACATAGATATAATCTGATTTGTCAATTTTTATTGATTTTTTTTAATTTATGGAAAAGAATCAGAGATATGATGGAAGCAGAGGAAAAAAATCAGATCCCTTATGAACTGACTGCCGAAAGTGATGACGAACGCTTTTACAAAACATACTACAGTGTAAAGAATTCAGGAAGTTCCGCAGAGTTTCTGCATTTTCTCGGAACACTGGACAAAGATGAACTCATAAGCCGAAAGCTGTTCATTCCTGAAGTGCCGGAGACTGTGCCAGATGTTCTGCCTGAAGAATGGTTTTTCGGCACTGACCGCAAGAAGAACATTGTAATCAGGAAGCACCCTGATTTTACACCGGTGTTTTATCACAGCCACGAGTTTCTTGAACTTTTTTACGTGCTTGAAGGTCAGACCAATCAGGTAATCAACGGCATGGAATTTCTGATGAAGGCCGGCGACATCTGCCTGATTCCGCCCAATGTCAAACACAGCATAAGTGTTTTTGACTCCAGCATCATTCTGAACATCCTTATCCGGCAGACCACATTTGAAGACATTTTCATAAACTTTCTGCGTTCGGACAATATTCTGTCTTCTTTTTTCCTGAGCAACATGTACGGATCAAAGGCCAGTGACTACATCATCTTCAGGACAAAGGATTCAAATGACGGTGGCGAAAAAGTCCGCAAAACCATTCTGCAGATGTACGACGAAAACAAGCGCAAAGACCTGTTTTCTCAGGATATGCTTCAGGCGGAACTGCATATGCTTTTCATCCTGATTGTAAGAAGCTGTGCAAAAAACTATGATCTTCCGCCCAACGTGAACAAGGAAAATCTTCTGCGTTTTGACATCATCCGCTTCATTCAGGATTCAGGTTTTGACGTGACTTTGGAACAGACGGCCGGCGCTTTTCATCTTTCGACACAGTATGCGTCAAAACTGATAAAGCAGATTACGGGATACACTTTTACCCAGATTGTGCTTCGAATGCGCATGAGACGGGCAAAAGCTCTGCTTGAAGATACGGGTGTGCCGGTGAGCGCAGTTTCTGTGGAAATAGGATATTTGAATCCGGAACATTTCATACGCACTTTCAAGCGGGAAACCGGGCTTACACCTGGAGAATACCGGCGGCAGAAGCAGAGTTAGTGCAAAAGTCTGGTCAGTCGGAAAGAATGCTGCTCCACAAGGCAAGGATTTTTTCCTGATTCTGTGCAGCAAGAGTCACATTGTAGTCAACTTTGTTGATTGCATCCATTTCTGCAGCCCCTTCCGGCGCTGCAACGTCTTTCCGTACACTGCGCCTGAACCAGCGTTCTCTGCTCATTTCCTGAACATCCGGTCCCAGCATGAATTCCATGAATGCAACTGCAGCTTCTTTGTTCTGTGATCCTTTGCACAGTGCGATTCCATCCGGAAGACAGACAGTGCCTTCCGCCGGATAAATCTGGTTGATCGGTCTGCCGGAATTTTTGAGCGAAAGGACTGCATTTTCAAAAGTCAGACCGAAGTAAGCTTCTCCTGCGGCCACTGCGGAATAAACATCGGAAGATCCTGCTGTAAGGCCTCTTGAACCCATGTTCTGAACCAGTTTTTCCACGTAATGCCAGCTGGAAGTTTCTTTTTGCAGCGAGAAACCGCCGTTGGCCAGAAGCATTGTTACAAGAAGAGAAAAAGAAGAGCCTGACTTGTTCGGGTCTGCCATGAGAATCTGATTTTTGAACTTTGTCTTTGCCAGATCCTGCCAGCCTTCAGGAATCGCCGTGTCCTGAATCAGATTCGTGTTGTAGGCAATGACCATTGTCATCTGAGAAAAACCGGTCCAAAGATGTTCGGCCGATACGGAGTTTTCAAGAAGCAGTTCTTCCTGACTGTAGGTGTAGGGCTCAAAAAGATATTTGTGTGCTTCAAGGGATTCAATTCCGCCGCCCCAGAACACATCGGCTTTGTGGCCTGCTTCAAGGGCTTCAAGCAGCTCTCTTGTGCCGCCGTTCACCACCGTAACGTGAAGTCCGGTCCGCTGTCTGAATTCCTTTACGAGAAAGGAACTCATTTCTTCCGGGTGGGGCGAATACACTATCAGATCCGCATCTGCATTTTCTGCGTCCCGGGCAGTACGTTCTGCGGACGAATACAAAGTGTCAGAGGCCGTGCCTTTTGCGGATGATGAGTCGGTTTTTGAACAGGCGGCCAGAGAAAACAGCAGGCCGGCACACAGGAGAATGATTTTTCCCCAGTCGGGAAATCTGCTTTGATGCATAAGAATCAGTCTGCCAGAAACAGCGTTCCTCTGCGGCTTCCGTCAGCAAGACCTGCCAGTGCATTTTCTTTGCCGCCGTTTGCCAGCACCATGGGAATGCCGTATTTTACAACACGTTCTGCTGCTTCAAGTTTTGTCTGAATGCCGCCGGTACCGAAACTGTTTGTGGAGCCGATGGAGATTTCGCTTTTGAGTTTGTCTATGCTTTCTACAGTTTCAACAAGTTCAGCCGAAGGATCTTCCTTCGGGTTTTTCGTGAATACGCCGTCAATGTCACTGAAGAGCACAAGAAGATCTGCACTCCAAAGAATTGCGGTCATTGCAGAAAGGTTGTCATTGTCTCCGATGGAATCTTCTTCAAAAGAAACGGAGTCGTTTTCATTGATTACGGGAACAACACCTTCGTCAACAAGGGTAAAAAGCGTGTTGCGGATGTTAAGGGAACGGTGGTCGTTTTCAAAGTCTTCGCGGGTAAACAGAAGCTGACCAATGTGCAGATCCTGGGAAGCAAAGGCTTTTCTCCACTGGCTCATCAGTTCCACCTGACCGATTGCGCAAAGAGCCTGTCTGAAATGCACATCTTTTTTGCGGGCCCAGCGGTCAATTGTTGAAACGCCTGCAACCTGCGCACCTGAAGAAACGATTACAATCTGTTTGCCCCTTTTGATCAGTGAGGAACACTGTTCTGCAAAGGAATCAAGAAATTCAGTGTTGATTGTTCCGTCTGCTTTTGCCAGCGTATTGGATCCGATTTTTACTACGATTTTCCGGGCTTCTTCCACAGCCTGCTGAATGTTCATCTGAGTTTTCATTTTCGTACCTGACCGTTCCCGTCAATAAAATATTTTGTGGTTGTAAGTGCCGTAAGTCCCATGGGACCGCGCACATGCATTTTCTGCGTACTGATTCCAAGTTCTGCGCCGTAGCCGAACATTTCTCCGTCCGTAAAGCGTGTTGAAGCATTTACGTATACACAGGCGGCATCAACGTTTGACTGGAAATAGCGTGCGTTGTCCCTGTCACGGGTAATGATTGATTCCGAATGCTTCGTGTTGTGCGCGTTTATGTGCTCAACTGCTTCCGCTACAGAATCAACGGTTTTTACGGCAAGAATGTTGTCAAGGAATTCCGTGTCAAAGTCCGTGTCACCGGCAGTCACAGTCCGTGAGCCTGCAAGCCCTGCTTCTTCAAGCACTGCCATTGCGCGGGCATCACAGCGGAGTTCCGCACGGTCTGCAAACTTTTTTACCAGTGCCGGCAAAAAGTCCGGGGCCGCATTTTTGTGGACAAGACAGACTTCTATGGCGTTGCACACGCCGGGACGCTGAAGTTTTGCGTTTTCTGCAATTTCTGCGGCCATTTCAATATCTGCAGATTCATCAACAAAAAGGTGACAGATTCCGCTGCCGGTTTCAATTACGGGTACGCGTGCTTTTTCAACGACCATTCTGATCAGTGCCGCACCGCCGCGTGGAAGCACAACATCGATCTTTCCCACAGCGTTGAGAATCTGGTCCACATCACTGCGTTCGCCGCTGTCTGCGAGAAAAACTGCATTTTCAAGACCGGCTGCCGATGAAGAAGCGGAATAACTGCAAAGCCCTTCTTTGATTGCGGCAACAATGGCTTTGTTTGAATTCAATGCTGAAGAACTTCCGCGGAGAAGAATTGCATTGCCGCTTTTGAATGCAAGGGAAAAGGCATCAACAGTAACATTCGGCCGTGATTCGTAGATGATTGAAGCAACACCCAGCGGAACACGCACTTTCCGGATTTCGAGCCCGGCGGCAGTAATCCAACCGCTTTCCACGCTGCCCACAGGATCTGTCTGGGCAATAACAGTGTTGATGCAGCCTGCAATGTTCTGCCAGCGTGATTCAGTAAGACGGAGTCGGTCCACAAGGGATTCCTTTGTTCCGGCTTCAATGGCAGCGGCAACATCCAGAGCATTTGCTTCCAGAATCTGTTTCTGATTTTTAAGAAGGGAATCCTGCACGGCTTTGAGTGCCTGATTTTTTTCGGCAGCAGAAAGCCCTGCAAGTTTGGCTGCACTTTTCCGCAGCAGGTCAAAAATCTGTTCCTGTATCATGTTCATCTCCTGAGTACGCAGAATACATCGCGTATGAAGGGTACTCAGGCATGCACACGCAGAAACAAATCAGAATGTAGAAAGGAAGAAGATTCCTGGAAGAAGCATGATTTTTGCCGGAGCAACTGCATCGTCTGCAGTAGGAGGCAGTGTGTTGACGTACCAGGAAAAAATTCCGAATCCGGGTTCAATGCGGAATGCGTATTCAATGAAGTCTTCTTTGTGAGCCTGGGATCCGAACATGAGGAAAAGAGCATCATTAAGAAGTTTTACGATTTCTGCATAAGACTGAGTGTAAATTTCAGCACCGGCTGTTCTGCAGATTGTATCCAGACGGTACAGAACCTGCTCTTTGAGAGCTTCATCGCTTTTTTCAACCCAAGTCTTCTGCACAAGCAGTTTGAGATTGTTCTGGAAACTGGAAAGAAGTTTTGCTTCCTGTTCCGAATATTCATCGGAGGCGAGGATTTTTTTTACGGAATCATCTGCTCCCAATGCTTGAGCAACAACAGCTGCTGCAGCAGACTGATCAGCGGTATTGCCGGCTGAAAAAAGGGTCTGCATTGCTTCACGGACGTCTTGTTCAACGTATTCAGAAATAAAAGGATAGTTTTCTATGGATTTCTGCATACGTATTAGTACCCTTTTTTCTTGCAGAGCGTCAAGCGTCATTTACAAAGAGCCGATTTATGACATAATATGGATGATATGAGTCTATTTTCCCAAATCCTGGAATTGTTCGGTTCTCTTTTCGGAAGTTCAAAGCCTGAGAATCAGCTTAAACAGGAAATAAAAAAAATCGAGACAGCATTAAAACAGTATACTCCCGCAATGTACAAGAATCAGATGCTTCTTCCCAACATGGGAGAAGCTTTCCGTCAGCTGCATTCACATCTTATTCCACTGGAAAAACTGTTTTCTGCAACAATTGCAAGCGGAGATGCTACGCTCAAGGCTCATTACACTGATGTTCTTCTGGAAACAGGTTTTTCCGACAAAGGCCAGCAGCTGATAGAACAGTTGGAATATGCAAACCGCAAGGAAGACCTGATGATCTCAGCAAATCCGGCCCGCAGTCTTGAAGCCCAGAAACGCAATCTGCAGGCATTGGTTCAGGAGCTTTCTTCCACCACATTCATCCAGATTGAAAAAACTTTGCGTGGCCTGGACAGTCTGGTGGATTTGTGCCGCTTTTCTTTTGTGCCGGTAATCAGACTTTTCTGCCCTGATTATTCTTCTTCCAATCCGGACGGGGATTATCAGTTTGAAGCAGCTTCTCTTGATCAGCTTGAAAATTATCTTGAGGATTTTTATTTCATTACGGCGGGCATTTCCATTACGGCATCAACAGGCCGTGCATTGAACGCCATTGCAGTTTATCATTCCCGGAACACTATTTCCGAAGCGGAACTTGAAAAACTCAGCATGCACCTGAGAAAAACTTCCGTCATTCTGAACCGCATTCTTACGCCCACACTTCTTTTGAATCTGCTCTGCCTTGCAAAAAACAATCCCAACTATCAGGGCAAAATCAATCAGACTTATGTGAATTATCTGCAGGAATACACGGGAAAGCTGCGGACATCTTTTGAGAACAACACAAAACTCATAACAAGCGAACTTCAGGACGAACACATTCAGCAGGAAATTGCGGAGCTTTTTGAAGACAAAGAGCTGGCTGCTCTTTCCGGTTACACCGCAGAAAACAGCGTGCGCTATACGACGACCGGTGCCGGTTCCTTCCTGTGGATTACGCCGCTGCAGATCATCAAGTCATTCTGCATGGAATTCATGAACGAAAGCGTTACTTCTCTTCTTAACGATATTGTGGTTGAAGGCTTTTTTAACAATGACCAGTACAAATCGGATTTTTCTGCCATTGTTTACGAAGCTGCGGAAGTTGCAGGCCATATTGCGGAATTCGAAAAATCCTTTGAAAAAGAAGGAAAGAATGATGTGTCCCTCATGGACGGATACATAAAAGACAGTCATCGGGATCCGTCATTCATGCAGTCTCTCGCAAAGATGATCGAAAGCATAAACAAAGAGGCAAAGACTCTGATTCAGTCGGAAGTGACAGTTATCGGCAAACTTTCCAAACGCCTTGAAGAACTGATTCCTGACGCGCGCAAAACAAAGCCGGAAATTGTTGCCAACCTTAAAGTTCTTTTTGCTTCTTCCCGAAATCATGAAGGATCCGATTACCTTGAGATGACTTTTCCGAAATGGAGTCTTTTTCTTGAAATAATGAGAAACTATGCTATAATTGGTGAGGTTCGGGAAGTCAGTTCCTAGAAAAGGCCGATTTTATAATATATGATGTAAGAATATGCCGGTAAGAAGAAAGAGCATTACACGCGAAAAGAAAATATATGATTTGACTCAGATGCTGGAAATTTCCAAAAGTCTGTGTTCCGTGCTTGATTCAGGAACACTGATTGAGTCGATTCTGTATATCTGCATGTGCCAGATGCGTGTTCTTGGCGCAGGCATGTATGTTTCTTCCGACATTACTTCCGATTTTTTTGAACTTCAGGATTATTACAGCGGTTTTGATCTTGATCCGCTTATTTCTTATTCTGTCCCCCAGGACTGTCCCCTTGTGGAACTTCTTACCAATGAAAGCCGCTGCTTTACCATGAGCGAACTCAAGCGGCATCTGTCTGCAAAAGACAGGGAATTCATCCAGCTGAATTCGCTTTCTCCGTCTCTTGTTGTTCCCCTGCTGCAGAAAAAACGCCTTGCAGGAATTCTTCTTTTGGGAAACCGTATTGATATTGGGGACGGAATCAGCTACAGCAGTTATGAAAAAGAACAGATTCTGAACATTGCGTCTCTGGCGGCAATTGCAATCAACAATGCAATGCTTGTGGAGCAGGCTACCACGGACATGATGACCCATCTTAAGCTTAAGCACTACTTTTTCTCGGTTCTTGCCGACAAAATTGATACCTGTGTAAGCCAGAATCAGGCTTTGGGCGTGCTGATGCTGGATATTGACCACTTCAAGCAGTTCAACGACACATACGGGCATGCTTTCGGAGATTATGTGCTTACGGAAACGGCACGCATAATTTCAAACAGCATAAGAACCCACGATCTGGCGGCGCGCTTCGGCGGTGAGGAATTCATTGTAATGCTTGCCAACACGGAAGCTTCTACTGCGCGCATGGTTGCAGAAAACATCCGCGCCAACATAGAGCGCTTTGACTATGCAATGGAAGGCGTGCACGTAAGCGTTACGATTTCCATCGGTGTGGCGCATATGGCAGCCGGAACCAAAGACACGCCGAAAGGAATTGCAGAAAAAGCTGATATGGCTTTGTATGTGTCAAAAAATTCCGGACGCAACAGAGTTTCTGTTTATGACGCTTCTTCTGTTCCCGAAAAAACTGAAAACGAAAAATAAAAGCGGATTGATCTGAAATGGAAAAAATTTCTCTTGTGCAGAAAATGCGCCGTCCTTTCCGTTATTCAAACTGGAATGCGGCTTTTATGATTGCAGGTCTGAATGTAATTGTGTTCATACTCTGCAGGATGATTCCCAATCTCATTTACTATCTTGCCCTTAATCCGTACAACGTGGTTTATGCAAAGGCTTACTGGCAGCTCTTTACCTATTTCTTTGTCCACGATACTTCCGGCTGGCAGCATATTTTCTTCAATATGCTGGGGCTCATACTCTTCGGAAGCACAGTGGAAAGAGCAGTCGGTTCAAAAGAATTCCTTCTGATGTATCTGCTTTCCGGTCTGTTTTGCGGAATTGTTTCCTGCATTGTGTATGTGCTTAGCGGTGCCTGGAACGTTTTTCTGTACGGAGCTTCCGGTGCTCTTTATGCAATCATGCTGATGTATGCGGTTGTTTTTCCCCGGGCAAAGATTTTTATCTGGGGTATTCTTCCCATTCCTGCACCGCTTCTGATTGCAGTTTATGCCGGAATAGAAATTGCAAGCCAGCTTCTCAGCCTTAAAAGCGGTGTTGCCCACATGACTCATCTTGCAGGCTTTCTGTTTGCATGGATTTATTGCCTCGTACGAATCGGAATCAATCCGTGGAAAGTCTGGAAAAACGCTTACCGCCGCTGAAAAAGCTGATTGTTTTTGGGCTTTTTGTACTGTTGCAGCTGATTTCTGCCGTTTTGCCCTGCAATCATGCTTATGCTGACATTCTGATTGTTCCTTCGAGACTGCGTGTTTCAATCTGGACGCCGATTGATGAACATCCTTTGCGGAAAGATCTGCCTGGAGAAGGTGAAGAATTCTACATGCCCGCAATCAGGAATCTTCGTAATATCGGTGCTTTTTATCTTACGGGAATGTGCTACGGCTGGACTTTTTCCTACACGCCTGGCGACAGGGCCCGGGGTGTTTCTGAATACTTTGAGTGCATTCCGCGGGGAAATATAGAAGAAAATGATTCCAGAATGCTTTGGACGGACCCGACTTTCTCCGACAACCGGATTACCTGCTGGCTGGAGTTTGAACGGAATTCTTCAATGATGGCAAACAGGGAAATGTGGCACAAAATGTGGTACGTAAGTGCTTCTTCCCGTGGAGAAGGCAGTGTGTATGACGGCCCTGAAGGAATGAAGAATTCAGTTCTGGATGCAATCAAGAACGCGGTGCGGGATTATGCGGCGGCAATGTCAAAAAACAAACCCAAAGAAGTAACCGGTACTATTGTGCTTAAAGACGAAGATCCCAGAATCTTCATAGACAGCGGTAAATATGTGGCTGACCTTGATTTTTTTCTCTATGTGGATAAAATAGAGCAATACAAATTTTACTGAATGGAACTGACGGGCTTTTGTCTTTGGCGGTTGGAGGATTGTATGAAGAAAACAAAACTTTTTGTTGCTTCTTTTGTTTTTATGGCTGTTTTTTGTGCATTTTCTTTTGCACAGGAATTTGATCCTTTGGCAGAAGAACCTGATCTTCAGAGTTTTCAGGTAATTACTGAACAGGGGAAAAACCGCCTTACATCAATGACTATTGAATGGTATCCCGAACTTAAGGAAGCCCGCTTCGTTTATACAGGTCCTGCACCTCTTTTTGACCAGGGGGATGCAATGGAAGCAATCCGCCAGCGCATCATCGCTTTCTGCGGCGAAAAAGGATATTACAACTATTCTTTCCTGCGCAAAGATACAACACACTTTGACAATAAAGCAAATAAAGCAATCTATACTTGTTTTGTAAAATTCGAATAATTTGGATGGAAAATCATGGATCAGAATTTAATTAAAAACCTGCACCCGCTGGAAATAAAAGTTTTACGCGCCTACAAGGTGAATGATGAATTGTCTTCTGCAAAACTGCAGAAAGAACTGGCTTACAAGGAAGGTCATGCAAATCAGGCTTTCTCCTGGCTTTGCGGAAAAGAGCTCTGTAAAGAAATCCGTCGTGAACCTCACACATATTTTGAAATTACTGAACTTGGCCGCACTTTTGAAAAAATCGGACAGCCGGTTGAACGCATCATAAACTTTGTGCGCGAAAAAGGTGCACACGCTCTGCCGAAAATTGCAGAAGCTTTGAAACTGGACAACAAAGACGTAGGAAGTGCTTTCGGCCAGCTTTCAAAGGAAGGCATTCTTACAATGGATGCTGAAAAACGTGCTGCTCACACAGGTAAAGAAGCACCGGGCAGCGTAAGAATTGCAGCAGAACTGCTCAAAAAGGCTGTTGCAGCTGAGGACGGAATGCTTGACCAGTCTTCTTTGACTCAGGAAGAAATTGCTGTAATGGGTACTCTTGCAAAAAAACGCGGTGCAGCAGACAGTGCATTCCGTATTGTTGAGCGCGAGACTGTATTCTATCAGCTTACACCTGCTGCGGCAGAAGCTGCACAAGCACTGGAATCAGCAGGAATCACCGGAAACGAAATCGGTTCAATTTCAACAAAAATTCTTACAAGCGGCGAGTGGAAGAATTCCAGTTTCCGCGGATACAACATTGCAATTCCTCCGGCACGTATTATTCCCGGACGTACAAGCGCATACGTTTCTTTCTTGGAAAGCGTAAAAGACAAACTCTGCTCTCTGGGATTCGAAGAGTTTGACGGTCCGCTGGTAGAAACAGAATTCTGGAACTGCGATGCTCTGTTCATGCCTCAGTTCCACGCAGCCCGCGACATTCATGACGTTTATTCAGTAAAGAATCCTACTCATGCAAAGAAAATTGACGAGCCTTTCCTTTCAAATGTTGCTGCAGCCCATCGTGACGGCGGAAACACTGGAAGCCGCGGTTGGAACTACAACTTTGACACGGACTTTACACGCCGTCTGATTCTGCGCAGTCAGGGAACAGCTCTTTCTGCACATCAGCTGGCAACTGCAAAAGTTCCCGGCAAATACTTCGGTATTGCACGCTGTTTCCGCTATGACAAAGTTGATGCAACCCACTTGTCTGACTTTTACCAGACAGAAGGTATTGTTCTTGGTGACGAAGTAAACCTTAAGACATTGCTCGGCTTCCTTGAAATGTTCGCTGTAGAAATTGCAGGTGCAACAGAAGTCAAATATGTTCCCGGTTACTTTCCCTTTACGGAGCCTTCTGTTGAAGTTCATATCAAACATCCTGTTCTCGGCTGGTTTGAGCTTGGCGGTTCAGGTATTTTCCGTCCTGAAGTTACAAAAGCAATGGGTGTTGATTGCCCTGTTCTTGCATGGGGTATCGGTATTGACCGCATGGCTCTTATGGCTCTGGGACTCAACGACTTGCGCGAACTGTTCAGCAGTGACATTGAACAGGTTCGTCTCAGAAGAGCAAAATATTGATCTGAAAGTCTCGGCTTGAAGGAGAATCTTTTGGATAACCTTAAAGAAATCAATGAGGCACAGCAGATTCTGAATCAGCTTCTGGATCTGCTTCCTCAGGCTGAGAAGCATTTTCGGTCAGCCCGCAACTGGGGCATTGCAGACATTTTCAGTGATGGCATGATGATTGACTTGTTCAAGCATTCAGCCTTGAACAAAGCTTCAAATGTCATGAACCGGATAAACAGTCTGCTTCATGATCTTCAGCGCGAGTTGAAGGATATTTATATTCCTGTGGATTTTGAAATGAATCTGGGCGGTTTTTCCACTTTTGCGGATTTTATTTTTGACGGATTCCTTGTAGATATGTACATGCAGTCAAAAATAGTGAACAGTCTGAATCAGGTGGAAGAACTACACAGAAGGCTGATTGAACTGAACAATCAGTTGAACCGTTTGAAATCCCGTTATTGAATCAGCACGTACGCCCGTTCCACTCTTTGGAATGGGCTTTTTCATATTTGAGGACTGCGTCAAAATCTGCTTCCGGTTCGCAATGCTGTTCGATTGCAAGGGCACTCTGATGCAGACGCCGGATGCATTCTGACTTGTCATTGTAGCCAAGCTTTGATTTTTCAATGCTGTCATGCAGGACCCGGATGGATTCGTCGTAAATTGTAAGCGGAACAGGAAAAGGATGTCCGTCTTTTCCGCCGTGTGCAAAGGAAAAACGTGCCGGGTCCGTAAAACGGCTTGGAGTTCCGTTGATGACTTCGCTTACCAGTGTCAGGGACTGGAGAGTCCGCGGGCCCAGACCGGGTGTAAGCAGCAGGTTTTCAAAGTTGTCCGGGTTTTGCCCGTGGGATGTTGCAAGCACGGCTCCCAATCTTTTTAAATCTACATCTTCTTTTCGTACTTCATGATGGGCAGGCATTGAAAGGGATTTTTGAACGCCCTGAAGATACTGGGCCTCAAAAAGAGAACCGGTCTGTGGCACTGGAGGAGTGCTGCAGGAAGCAATAAGTTCTGCTTCTTTGATTACCTTTGCCGGGTCTTCTTTTACCAGTGAAAGAATGGAACTGCGCGTTCTGTCTGCTTCTGTTGCCGTAAGGTTGAGAATTGTTCCCCGGTTTTCACCGATAATGCCGGTATGGGGCGCATTTACAAAAGAATCTGCAGTTTGCGGCAATGCAAGGGAACACCAGTGGTAGCGGCGGGCCGTTTTTGCTGCAGGATTCATTCCCTGCTGGACAACAGCCCAACTGCCGTCGTCAGCAAGGATAAAATTGTGCATGTAAAGCTGATAGCCGTCCTGAACGGCAGTGTTGTCAACTTTTGCGGTAAGTTTGCTTGCACGGATAAGTGCGTCTGCATCCATGCCGGTTGCATCACCCAAAAAACGGAGTTCGTCAGGAGTTTGGCGTGAGTATTTGCCCCGCCCGCCGCAGACACAGAGCCCCAGTTCTTTTGCACGGGCATTGAGGCCGCGTTTGAGTGCGTACATGACACTGGTTGTAATTCCTGAGGAATGCCAGTCCATGCCCATTACGGCACCGAAAGACTGGAACCAGAGAGGATCGCTGAGACGGAGAAGAACTTCACGCTTTCCGTAATTCTGCACGATGGATTCCACAATAAGGGTACCCATCTGCATCATCCGGTCGGCAAGCCATTTGGGAACAGTGCCGGTGTGGAGCGGAAGGTCTGCGTGTCCGGTGCGTTTCATCAGGAGCACTGACGACCGCAGGCGTCGGTGCGGGTATCACTGTCAGAGCCGGTTCCGCTTGTTCCGGTAGCATGTTCTTCGCTTAATTCTGTTTCCCAGCGTGTGTAACGGTTGCACTCAAGAATTGTGCGTGCGTTTTCAACCCGTTCTTTTGCGGGAGAATCAAGATCTGCAAGTTTGTATTCAAGGCCCAGTTTGTCATACTTCATTTTGCCAAGACTATGATACGGAAGAATTTCCACACGGTAAACGTTTGGCAAAGTGCGTATGAAATCACGTGTTTTTGTAAGGAATTCATCATTGTCGGTGATTCCGGGAACAAGTACGTGACGGATCCAGATGGGTTTGTTGATTTCTGCAAGATAAGCAAACATTTCGCGGATGTTGGTTCCGGTGTGTCCTGTAAGTTTTACGTGTTCTTCTTCGTCAATGTGTTTGATGTCCATAAGGAGAAGATCCGTAACTTCCATAAGTTTCTTGAATTTTTCGAACCATTCGCCTTTTGTGGTAAAAGGTCCGCCGGAAGTGTCAATGCATGTATTTACACCCTTTGCTTTGGCTTTGGTAAAAAGCTCCGTAACAAAATCAATCTGCATGAGAGGTTCACCGCCGCTGACTGTAATGCCTCCGCTTTTTCCCCAGTATGGTCTGCAGCGGAGTGCGCGTTCAAGAATTTCATCGCTGGTTTCCGGATGGCCGTCGGTCATGTTCCATGTGTCAGGATTGTGGCAGTAAAGGCATCTGAGAGGACAGCCGGACAAAAAAACAATGTAGCGTACACCGGGCCCGTCTACAGAACCGAAACTTTCTGATGAATGAATATAGCCTGTCATGATTCCTCCAAAACAAGTTGATACCATGCAATCATATAGTGAATCAAATAATTTTTGAAGTGGAGGAATCAGTTTTTGTCAGC
>JAKSTU010000035.1 GCA_024402435.1 Treponemataceae bacterium | reverse complement strand
GGCATGACACAGCGGGGGCATTATACACTGACAAAGCACGTTGTCATACACGCGAGCAGTATTGTCATACGCGAGCAGCTTTGTCATACACGCGAACAGCATTGTCATCCTGAGCGAAGTCGAAGGATCTCCTCATAACTTTATACGCTTTGTTGGATGTTTCGACTCCGGCTGCGTCTCCGCTCAACATGACAAAACAGGATCCCTGAGCCCTCGAGGGTACAGCCCCGCAAAATCGTACTTTATCAAAATCCCTGTTTCAGAGTATAATGGAGAAACCTCGCAACTACATTTTTCAGGCGGCATTTTTTTTCAATTACAGGAGTTGCCGCATAATTGGATTTTACAACCTCCGAATTTGTGATTTATGAACGAAAAAACACTGGAAACACTTGATTACTTCCGCATCCGGGACAATGTTGCCGGATTCTGTTGCAGCGAAGAAGGCGAAGCAGCACTCAAAGAACGGACACCGTTTACTTCATTCGAAAAATACGGGCCCTTGAAAGAACAAAGCCGTGAATGGGCTTCATACCTGAGCAAAGGATACGCAATGCCCTTTGCAGGATGGCCACTTTGTGCACCTCTTTTTGACAAAATGCAGGTTGCAGGAATCAATCTGCAGCTGGACGAACTTTATGCAGTGGCACTTTTCTGCAAAGCTGCTGAAGGTGCAAAAAACGCCTTCGGTTCTCAGCCCGAAAAATACCCGAACCTCTGTGAACTTACCGGCCACATCGATACGGTTCCGCTTCTTTCGGTAAAAAATGAGATTTTCCGCATAATTGACGATTCCGGTCAGCTCAGGGATCTGCCTGAAATCCGTGCCATAAAGAATTCAATCCGCAAATTGCAGCAGGAAATTGAAAACCTGATGCATTCATATACAACAAGCAGTGAATTCAAAGGAATTTTTCAGTCAGACATTCCTGTGCTCAGAACAAACCGGCAGGTTCTGGCGGTAAAAGCCAACAAAAAGAATGAAATCAAAGGTATTGTCCACGAAGTTTCCCAGACAGGACAAACTGTTTTCATTGAGCCTGACGATGTTGTAATGCGCAACAACGATCTGATTCAGGAAGAATTCAGGCTTTCAAAAGAGATTACACGGATTCTTACCAGTGTCACCACGACTATTGCACCTTTTGCAGAACCGCTCAAAGATGCCCACAAATCCATGATACGCATTGACACTTCCTGTGCCGCTGCCCGCTGGGGAAACCAGACAAACGGAACTTACGCTTTTGACCTTCCGCTTCCCCAGAATCCGCAATTCAGGTCACCTCAAGTTCTTAAAGCACGTCACCCGCTTCTTGGTACAAAAGCAGTGCCCATCACTGTGGAATTCGACAGGAATGCCAACGGCGGCAAAGGACACCGTGTCCTTATCATTACAGGTCCCAACACAGGCGGAAAAACCGTTACGCTCAAAACAATCGCACTTCTTTGTCTTCTGAACCAGAGCGGTTTTCCCGTTCCTGCCGCAGAAGGTACAAGCCTGCCCTGTTTTACCGGTGTTTATGCCGACATCGGTGACGATCAGTCCATTGATGAATCATTGTCAACTTTCAGCGGCCACATGAAGAATCTGGCAGAAATCCTTGAAAAGGCAGACGAAAATTCCCTTGTTCTGCTGGATGAGCTTGGAAGCGGAACCGATCCCCAGGAAGGCGGCGCAATTGCAATGGCAGCACTTGATTCACTTTTTGCGCGGAATTCCTTCGTGCTTGTCACAACACATCACGGAATCCTAAAAAATTACGGCTACACTCACAGTGAATGCATCAACGCCTGCGTAGAATTTGACGACAAATCACTTGCTCCCACCTACAGAATCATAATGGGAGTTCCGGGAGAAAGCCATGCCCTTGACATTGCGGCACTGAGCGGTCTGCCCTCTTCCGTACTGACTGCTGCCCGCAACTACATTGCCAACAACGAAACTGATGTTTCAGCCCTTATCCGCGGGCTCAACGCAAAACACGAAGAGCTTTCGCTCAAAGAACACGATATCCGCCAGAAAGAAGAACGTGTAAATGACAAATGGCGGACTGTGGACTTAAAAGCTTTGCGCGTAAAACAGCATGAACTTGAATTGCGTGAACAGGGATACAGAAAATCACAGACTTTCATTGAAGAAAGCCGGAAAATGCTTGAAAACCTGGTCCGGGAACTCCGCGAAGGAGAAATTACCAAAGAAAAGACCAGAAAAGTCAAAGAAACAATTGCATTCTTGGAACAGCGGGCGTCTTCAGAAAAAGAAGAACTTCTTACGGAAAAAGAAAATGTGCGCCAGAGTGACAGCTATGCGGCGGAACAGCCGGAAATTCCTGCAGCAAAAGAAGGTTTTGCTTTTGCACCGGGAATGGATGTTGTCGCAGGTGAAAAACGCATGAACGGCACTTTGGTCCAAAAAGCAAAAAATGATTCCTGGGTCGTTCAGGTGGGGTCAATGCGGATAACCGTAAAAGAAAAAGATATTCTGCCGGCAAAGCAGACAAAGGCCACAGTTACTGTGGAAATTGCCAGAGATGAAGAACCTGCCGCAAAAAGCCGGATTACTTTCGGCACAAAAGCTGCAGAACGTCCTCAGTTTGAACTGCGTCTTCTCGGCATGCGCTATGAAGAAGCGGAAAAAGCACTGGTCCGGCAGCTGGATCTGTGTGCAATTCACGGCATGAAATCATTTTCGATTATTCACGGAAAAGGCAACGGTGTTCTTCAGTCCATGGTTCAGAAGAAACTTTCAAACTGGAGTTCTGTGGCGGAATTTCATTTTGCACGTCCGGAAGAAGGCGGAACCGGCAAAACATTTGTTACAATGGTATGAAAATGGGAATAAATATGGACTGTTTATTATAAAATAATCCGTTGCTAATCAAAATAAAGTGTGTTACTATAAATTTTATGCAGAATAAAAAAGATGTTTTGTCCCGTGTCAGCCACGAGATTCGTACTCCATTGAATTCAATCATGGGTTTGAATTTCATGATTGAAGAGAATCCAACTGATGTTTCCCTTGTTTCAGACTGCGCAAAAAAAATCGCCAGCGCTTCAGCCCATATCCTTTCACTTATAAACAATATTCTGGATATGGAACAGGGCGGAGAAAACAAAATGTCCTGCAATCCCGCCACTTTTTCCTTGAAGCAGTTTCTCAAGACATTGAGTGATATTTACCAGAACGATGCAGATCAGTCAGGCGTCAATTTTACATTCACCTTGGCAGATCCTTTTTCTGAATTCGTAATTGCCGACAAATATATCCTGAATCAGATTCTGTCAAACCTTCTGAGCAATGCGGTCCGATTCAACAAAGCCGGCGGCACAATTGATTTTATTGCAGAAGATTTGGGACAGACTGACGGAAAGAACCACACATTCAGATTTACAGTCAGTGACACAGGAATCGGTATTTCAAATGACCAGCTCAAACGGATTTTCACACCTTTTTCCAGCACGACAACTCAGGACGACGCAGCTGTCTACGGAACTGGGATGGGTCTTTCTGTTGCCCAGGCAAACGCGGCGGTTCTGGGATCCCAAATTCATGTCCGCAGCATTGAAGAACAGGGAAGCACATTCTGGTTTGAAGTAAATCTTCCGGTACCTGATGCAGTGGAACTTCCTGCAACCAACGGACGCCATGAACTTGAAGGCGCATGCATCCTGATTGCTGACGACATTGCGATCAACTGCCACATTGTTTCACATATTCTTGAAAGTTTCGGCTGCAAGGTCGAAATCACGAACAACGGTAAAGATGCACTGGCTCTGTTCGCTTCTTCTGAACCCGGACACTACGATGCAATTCTTCTGGACATCCGTATGCCCGGAATGGACGGACTTGAAGTCTGCCGCAGAATCAGAGCAATGGGCGGAGAAAACAGTTTCAGTCCAGATGCCCTTTCTGTACCGATTATTGCAATGACAGCAAATGTAATGCAGGCTGACAAAGAAAAATCTTTTGCAGCCGGCATGAATGCCCATATCAACAAACCTATTTCCCCGGACGATCTTTACACGGTACTTGCTTCTCTCCGCAGAAACTGACCGGACGGAACCGGCTTTGACGATGCATTTTTCTGCAGACAGTTTTTCTCAGTCCAGAAAAATGTAATCGTTGAAGAAAAGTGTTTCTATTTTTCCCAAAACAAGAAGCTCATTGAACTGACGGAGAATCCTTTCTTTGACGATTTCCTCGCCTGTAACAAGGAGGGAACCTTTTGTCTGTGAAGCCACATAAGCATTGACAATGGCTTTAAGTTCCGCCGTCTTTCTGTAAAGTTCTTCGTAAAAAGCGGTGTCATCTTTCGTGTAAAGGAACAGCGGAGTCACCACTAGAACAGCAGGCGGTTCATCAGCGGTAATGCAGCGCAGAGTGCCCAGCCGTGAAAAAACAGCAAGGTTTTCGTCGGACAAAGCGTCTTTTGTGTCCTGGGAAGGAACAGCCGAGGCAACACCGGAAGGTTCAATGTCAGGTTTATGGGATTGGACAGAACCGGCAGGCTGGGGAAAAACTTCCTGCTGCAAAGTATTCGGGGCTTCATCAGGAACTTTATCTGCTTCCTGCACTGTTTCCTGCAAAGTCAAATCTTCTGCACCGGATTCCGGGGAAACCGCATCTTTTGAAGCGGAATCCTTTACGAAAACCCAGACTGTTGTAAAAGCCACGATTGCCAATATGAAAAAGCAGACAGAAATCAGTATTTTCTGAAAAAAAGTCAGCGACGAATCCATGAAGCAAGTTTACCCGCAATGCAAAAAGCCTGCAATAAGCGGATAAAAATCGTTGACCAAAAAAAAGGAGAGGCATAAAATATCGAAAAAAGGAAGCTCAAATGATAAAAGTTGAAAAATCAAATTCTGAATCCGTCTCTTTTTTTCCGGCAAAAACCGATTATTCCGGAAAACGCAATCCTACTGCAGCAGAAATAGCGGTTCTTGAATCGAATCATAACGTATCCAGTGACGCATCATGGAAAAATCTTTTCGTATCGGAAGATTTTGATCCCGCAAGAATTCGGCACAGCGAATTTTCCGGAATTGTGGTTCTGGGAAAACTGAGCGGCAACACTCTCAAATATCACGATTTGACTTTGGAAACAGGGATTTTTGATTCAATGGTCAAAAATTGCGTCATCGGTGATGATGTGGCGGTCCGAAACGTAAAATATCTTGAAAACTACAAGATCAAGAGCCGTGTAATGCTTTTCAACATTGACGAAATGAGCTGCACGAATCATTCAAAATTCGGGAACGGTGTCCTTAAAGAAGGAGAACCTGAAGAAAACCGGATTTGGGTCGGTGTGGCCAACGAAAACGACGGCCGCGCTGTTCTGCCCTTTGAATCAATGATCTGCGCAGATGCATTCATCTGGTCACGCAACAGGGACGACAAAAAACTGATGGACCGCTTTGTCCAAATAACTGAAGCCGATTTTTCAAAGGAACTGAACACATACGGAATTGTTGAAGAAGATGTTGTCATAAAGAACACGTCACTCATAAAAGATGCCAAAATCGGACGGAGCGCATACATCAAAGGTGCTTTCAAACTTAAGAACATCACTGTACTTTCTTCTGAAGAAGAACCTTCCCAAATCGGAGAAGGCGTTGAAATGGTCAACGGAATCATGGGATACGGCAGCAAAGTTTTCTATCAGGCTGTGGCAGTCCGCTTCGTAATCGGCAGAAACTGCCAGCTGAAGTACGGCGTCCGGCTTTTGAATTCAGTTTTGGGAGACAATTCAACGGTTTCCTGCTGCGAACTTCTGAACAACCTGATTTTCCCCTTTCACGAGCAGCACCACAACTCGTCTTTCCTTATTGCAGCCACTGTCATGGGACAGTCAAACATTGCATCAGGCGCTACGATCGGAAGCAACCACAATTCGCGGAGTCCCGACGGTGAGATTTATGCAGAACGAGGCTTCTGGCCCGGGCTTTGCAGCGATTTCAAGCACAACAGCAGATTTGCAGCATTTTCGCTGGTGTCAAAGGGAACTTATCAGTGTGAGCTCAACATCACCTACCCTTTTTCACTGATTTCGAGCAACGGCCCTGACGAACCCATTTCAATCATGCCGGCATACTGGTTCAGTTACAACATGTTTGCAATGGCGCGCAACAACTCCAAATTCCAGAAACGTGACAAGCGCAAAGTCAAAGTGCAGAACATAGAAACGGATCCTCTGGCACCGGACTCAGTTCAGGAAATCATGGCAAGCCTTGACAGAATCATACGGCTGACCGCATCCTGGCTCAAGGCAAATGATCCGTGGTTCGCAAACAAAGATGAAAACCTTTACCAGCTGGCAAAAGATTATCTGCACCAGAATCCGAACTCAGACATTGTGCTTGAAGATTCGCTGAGCATGAAGCGTTATGGTGCGAAAATCGTTAAAGCCGCCGCCGGTTACCGTGAGTACAGAAAGGTTACCAAGTATTTTGCGGTGAAAACTATTCTGGAATGGTGCGAAGACAACGGCTTCCAAAGTTTTACCTGCGACCTGATCGAAAAAATCCAGTCAATTCCCCTGTTCACTGAATGGGAAAACATCGGCGGACAGATTGTTCCCAAAGAAAAACTGGAACAGCTTTTCTGCCGCATAAAAGCGGGAGAAATCGGAACATGGAAGGAAATCCATGAAATTTATGACGGATGGCAGGCAGAATACACGAACTGGAAAACCCGTTATGCACTTTTTCTTCTGGAACAGCTTTATTCCCGGAAAATCGAAGAATTCACCACGGATATTTTCAATGACATTCTTGATGACGTTACTCTGGTTTCCGACTACATGTACGAAAGTTCAATTTCTTCAAGGCAGAAGGACTACACTGACTTTTTCCGGAAAATTACATACAAGAACGAAGAAGAGATGCTTGCAGTTGTAGGCCGTATAGAAGACAATTCCTTCCTCAAAACTTTGAAAAAGGAAACGGAAGAATTCAACGGAAAACTCCAGAAGTTTTTCTGCGGTTTGAATTGAAATAAAAAGAAACGGAGTTGAAACGGACGGGATCAGAAAACGGCGGTCTCGTCTATGGTTTCGATGTAATCTTCGATAATCAGCAGTTTTTTTGCAAGATCAATTGCACGGGATGCGCTCTGATAATCGCTGTCAATCAGCAGGACTTTCCGCCAGCTGGAAATTGCTTCCGTGTAGTTGCCGTCAAGATACTGCTCCAAACCGCGGATGTAGTAAGAATCAGCCAAGGATCTGTCTTCCGCCCGACCGCCGTCTCCCAGTTTAGAACGGATTGAAAGGCTGATCCGGTTTATCGGATGGAAAGATGTTGCCAGGTCCAAAGAATAGTTGAAATTCAAAGAAAACAGGTTGATGTCAATCTGGGCACCCAAACTGAATTTAGGATTGGCACCTTTAAGCAGGAATCCCAAATCCAATGCGAAATTATTGGCAAGGCGCATTTCTGTTCCAAATGCAACCGCCGGCAAACCCACGGCGGAAAAATCAGTCAGATTCAGGCTTTCCCTCACTTCTCCCATTACAGTACACTTTTCGGAAAACTGCCATGAAAGCCCTAACGCCAATGTGGATGAAACTGATTCCTTGGCATCATCTTTGGGAAGCACAAAGCCCAGATTTGTCAGTGCGAATGCCATTCTGAAATTCGGTATGCGGGAACTAAAGTAATTGTTTACATTTGTACGGTACAGAACACCGAAGTCTCCGAGAAATGCAAAGGCTGACTGGGTACTTCCGGACACTTCTTCAGACACCGGAATGCTTTCCTTGATGTAAGAATCTATAAAATCAGGGACACTGCGGTAGCCGGCCTTCAATGTGGCACCGAAAGACACGCCTTTGAATTTGTAGGAAGTGAAAAAGTTGTAGGAAGCATTGAGCATAGCAAAACTTTCACTGTAATAGCCTTTTGACAGTTCTTCGCCCAAGCCGTCATATTGGGTAAAAGGAACGTAGAAACTGCGTACGGAAGCACCGAGTCCCAAGTTTCTGATTCTGGTTGCAAAAGAAACGGTTTCAAGAGCGGAATCTGCAATCCAGGCATTGTGGTACAAAGCAAGTTCCGTGTTGTCAAGAACCGAACTTCCGGCGGGATTGTATTCAAAATAACCGGCATCATTGCACAAAGCAGTAAATGCCGTTCCTAAGGATTCCGCCTTTCCGCCGGATGGAATCGCTAGAGAACGGAAAACGGTCAGTCCGGCATCATTGCTTTGATAACCGGAAAAAATCTGAGACAAAGTTCCGAAACTTTCTTCTATTGACAATGCCGACAAACTGCCGCTGAAAAAACACAGCAGAAAAATAAAGGAGATCAGTTTGAAAAAACGGCAATATTTGTTCAATTTTCTATCCAAGATATATTTTCGCAGTGTCCGGAAAAATTCATTGCAAACATGAGAACCGGAACATGACACCGCTTTCTTTCTATTGTCGGCATTTACCGGTACAGTCTCAAGATGGAAAACTGGAAAATCTGCAACCTTTTTCCGTGTGTCTCAATAATACCTTCTTTTTCCAAAAGATTCAAAGGTGACAAATAAGTCAGCTCAGAAAGTGCATCGGAATGCCACGTCAATAAGGCTTTCCCTGTTCGGAATCACGTGGGGCACCCAGCCGGACGTGGATTTGACAAAGCGGCTTTGCCCTTCAACAGCAGAATCGTACTGATAAGCGGAAGAAAACAGAGTGCTGTACAGATTCTGGGAAGTCCCGGAAATCATGTAAACTGAAAGGCCGCCCCACTTGTCGGCTGTGTCAGAAGCGGAACACCATTTTTGTACAAATACTGAATCCAATGCAGCAAGAACCTGATCTGCAGTCGATTCTGTTCCTGTCTTTGAAGCGACCTTTGTCACCAGGCTTCTCACATCAACAAAAAGATCGTATTGACCGCCATAATTTGCAAAAGACTGGACCTGATCAAGAAGAATCTGCCGCATTTCAGAAGCTTTTCCGGAATCTGTCACTTTTTTTGCGGCAGCTTTTGACCAAATGCCAAAGTTTGTCTGCAAAGCACCGACTTTTTTCAGATCAATCACACTCATCTGAGCACCCGCAGTTCCGGAATATGTTTTCTTGTATGCTTCAATTACAGCATTTGCCACAGAAAGCGGATCTTTGTCAGAAGCTGCAATCAGTTCTGCCAGTGTGCAGTAATCCCATCCTTGGGAAAATTCGAGACTTTGTGTACCGACCAAATATGAACTGCAGTCAGCCAGTTCAAAAGCATTTTCAAAAGTGGAACCGAAACAGGTATCGAATCCGATTACATCAACAGGATATTCAAGATTCCGCAGAACTTCTGCAAAATCAGATATCGGCATGAAGTTTTTTGAAGTTTCGTCCAAAGCAACAGAACGATACGTATCAGAAGCGGAAACCGCCTCCCCTGAAAAACCGCGCCAACCGTTGCCGTGGCCCCAAATAACCAGCGCATAATTTTCTGCCCTAAACTTTTCCTGCGCAAAATCCATCAGTTTTTGAAGGACAAGAGGATCTGCCATATTCAGCTCGGAAGGTGCGGCAGAAGAAAGCCCCAAAGCAGGACAATCCAAATGCGGGGAAACAATGGTTCCGTTTTTGCCGGCCGGATCTTTTTTAATCAGGAAAAGCCTGGTGTCAGTCCAGTCTCCGTCAGAACCGTCATATCCGGGAGTTCGGTCCAAAAGCACGAGAATGTCCATATCAGAAGGCAAATCTGCGCTTTCAAGTTCATTGAAGTCTGTCAGAGCGTCAGACTCAAGGTTGTTGTCCGCGGCCATATAAATCACCATTGTAAGCTTCCGCTTGGAAAAAACTGCGTGCACCGGCCGCACGTCTGAAGCAGAAATACTGATTGAAGGCGTTTCGTACCGATCTGTACCCACAAGCCAATGATCAAAATTGTAGCCGGAAGAGGGATTTGCAGAAAGTAACACATTTTCATCATGATCATAAAAAGCTTTCTGAGGTTCAACAGCTATACTTCCGCCGGAAGTGCTGGACAGAGGCAGCTGGTATTCAATCGGTTTGAAAATTGCAGAAATCTTCATGTTTTCATTTATTTCAAAAACCATTTCCCCGGAAGAATCAGCTGGAATTTCTTTTCCACCTGATTCAATCACGCAGGACGCTGTTTCCCAGCCTGCTGACGGTTTCAGAGTGACTGTCACCACATCCCCGTAACTGTATGTTTCTTTTTCAGGGCGCACTGAAATCACTCCGTTTCCTTCTGTGTCCCTGGAAAGACTCAGTTCCGTCTTTTCAAAAACCGCAATGAATTCAGCATTTTCAACAACACGCAGACGGAGAGGATTTTCTGTCAGCGAAGTTTCAACCGGTGTCCCGGAATTGGTCGCAGCATAAGAGTCCGGATTCTTTCTGATCCAGCGGCTGAAATGCCAGCCTGCTTCGGGAACAGCGGAAAACGATACAGTGTCTCCGTAGAAGAACTTTTCTTTCTCCGGGCTTTTTACGACACTTCCGCCGCCCTGCGTCCTGCCTGTTACACTGAACTCGCAGTCCCTGAATATTCCGGTGATTCTCGTTGTCCCTGTTACCGTTATTGCGGCCGCGCTTTCAGTCAGTTCGTAATAATCCCCGCTGTCAGCGTTTTCAATCTGCCATCTGATAAAATCCACGCCTCCGTAGGTTTCCGCTTTCACTGAAACTTTTTCCCCGTATTCATAGGCGGACTTTTTCGGCAACAGGCTCACACTGCCCGACCCGGATGCGACTGTCTCCACTGTATAGCTCTGTTTCCGGAACCGGGCACACACTTCCGTGTCGCCGGCCAGTTCAAAAGTGCACCGGACTTCACCTTTGTCACCGCCTGATTCCCCGGAAGTTCGGCTTTTCTCCACTTGGCCGCCGGTCTTTACGTTTTCCTGCAAAACATAGCTCTTCGTCTCATCGCCGTTCAATTCATTGCCGTTCACATACCAAGCCACAAACTCGCTCCCCGGATCAGCAACGGCACCCACTGTCACAGTTTCACCAGCATGATATTTTGTTCTTTCATCAACAATGGCGGCAAAACCTTCTCCCTCTGCGACAATTTTTACGGACAATTCAGGCTTGCAAACACTGAAATCAGCTGTCGCCATCGGCTCGCAACCGGGAAAAAACAGCGCTGCAGAAATTACAAACAAAAAAAACGGAAAAAACTTTCTACACATCTTTGCCTCACAAATAAAAAGCGCCGAAATCATTGCGCCAAACAAATCCGTCTGCATAGGAAACTGATTTGACAAAAAAATGGTCAATAAAATACGGATTGGAAGGAATTTCCCGTAAGTACTGATCCAGACTTATTTCCAATTCATAAATTTCATCAGGAAGAAAAGTCCCGGTAATATGAGAAGACACAACATTTGATTTGAAAAAAGGATTTTCTCCCGATGCAGTTGCAAAAACCGAAAACTGAATTTCAAAACCGGTGACAGAGACATTTCTTTTGTTGCAAAAAGAAAAATTTACGCCGGCAAAATCAAAGGATCCAGTTTTTGACGTCAAAACACACTTAGGCTTTGACAAGAGGAATTGCGGGGCTGAAAAATCTCCTTCGCAGCTTGTCAGACAAAATAAAAGCAGGACAAAAACCAATTTCGCAGTTGACTTCACCGGTTTTCCTCCATTAAAAAACTTTTCAGATGACCTTTTTCATCATGGTAATAAACCCTGATTCCCTGACTGGTTCGAATCCGGCCTACTTCCTTAATTGCCTTTGACATTTGCATTGAAGGTTTTTCTTCGGATTCCGTCTCTTCTGAATTTATTGATTCCGGGTCAAAAAAAGAAAAAACTTTTTCCACGGATTCCAATGGGAAACTGTTTTTTGAAGCTTTTTTCATTTTCAGCAGAACGCTTACACATTTTCCGTCCTCACTTACCGAAAAAGAGGCTTTTTCCGGAAGAATTCCTTTATGCGACAAAGAAATCAAGTCCCCGCAAAAATCAGGCCACAACTGACCTTCGATCAATCCGGAGAAAGTGCATTCATCAACATTTTCCGTAACCGGAATTCCACCGTTTTTTACAAAAGCAGTCCGTGTCTCAGACAAAGGACTCATTGCGACAGAAAACCGCAGAGAGTCATGCAATGCTATTCCATGATCAAAATGATTTGTCTGAGTCATGAAAACACATCTGCATTCCGGAGTGCCGTTTTCATACCAGACACTTTCAACATAAAAGCGCTGATCTTCTAAAGAAGACCATTTTTCTGCAATTTCATACAACTGTTCCGGATAAAAACCTGAAAAAATGAAATAAAAAATCAAATTGTCAGAAAAATCGTCACAGGGAAAGAATTCCCACTCAACTGACATAATCCGGCATTTTTTTTCTTTCAAATTCTGAATTATCTCACCGGGAAAAACAAAATCACTGAAATAACCTTTTTCCATGCCAAAAGATTCCTCTGTTTCTGACTCTGCAGACGTCTCGCCAAAAACCGATTCCGCATCAGTCAATTCATCAAGTTCTGCCGCCACTTCAGCTTCACCAGCTTCATCAGTCAGTTCTGCCACTTCAGTCATATCCGCTTCATCAGCTAATTCAGTCAGTTCCGCCACTTCTTCCGCAACCTTAAGAACCGTTTCCCTTTCAACCGCTTCCAGCTCCGGAATCATCCATTCAACTGTTTCCGCCGTTGCAACCGTTTCTACTACAATTTCTCCATTTGTCATAACAGGCAAATCCTGAATCGAAGTCCGCACTTTTTCCGCTTCTGATTCCGCCACAACCTCATGGAAAAAGTCCATCTGTCCAACCTCATTTTCTTTTTCATCCGTTTCAATCATGATTCCACGCTCTTCAATCAATTCAACAACATCCTGCTTTGTCATCAGAAAAAACAGTGTTCCCGCAAGAAAAATAAAAACCGCTGAAAAACCGGCTGCAATTGCTGCGATTTTTTTTCTTTCAATCTCTTTTTCAGTACGGAAACGCAGCTGCTTTCCACTTTCAGGGGAAGCAACCCACAAACTGCGGTGTTTCTTTGTGTAATTCGCTTTAAGAACATCCTTGTCAATCACCGTAACCACAAGACTTTGTCCGTCTTTTTTGCCGGAACTCCATATGCATCGGTTCATGAAACATGGATGCCTTTTTTCCATCTCCTGCAGAACATAAGCTTTTGCAGCTTTGCCCCGCATTTTTCCGGGAAAGGGGATCACGTACTGGTCATAATCGCTTTTATCAAGAAGGACTCTTCGGTTCATAGCTCAATGATTCCTCCCGGATTTCATAGATTTTTTCACGCAAATCAATCAAATCCCTTTTGTCCCTGTTCATCATCAGCAAAGGCATTGACAGCAGAGAAATAAACATCAGTCCAACCGCAATTGCCGCAATCAGATCAATCAGCCGCATGGGAACCTCTTTCAATCATCCGTGCAATTTCCTGTTCCAAAAGGATTTTTTCCACCCTGACTTTTTTCGCTTCCGAAATGAGCAGAACAAGAATAACCATCAGAAGAACAAGGACAGAAAGAATTGCCGCTCCAAAATCACTTCCATGAAACAATGTCTGCTTCTTCATCATTGCCTCCTTCCACTCCGTCAGCCCCATAGGACAAAACCGTAAACGGAACTTTGTCGGAAAACGTCAGAGAATACACATAGTCATTTCCCCAGGGATCTTTCTGAATCTCTCTGTCCACATAAGGGCCGTTCCAGTTGGGACTGACAGGATAAATCAGCGGTTTCTGCCACAGGGCTTCCAATCCCTGTTCCTTGGTCGGGTAGCGTCCGCAATCGATTTTGTATGACTGCAAAGCCAGTTTGAAAATTTCAATCTGATTCTGTGCGGCCGCAATCCGAGATTTTTCAACATATTTTGACACTGCAAATCCAGTTCCCGCAGTCAGAATCAGCATGATTGCAAGAACTGCAATTGTTTCAGCAAATGTGAATCCATCATCTTTTTTTACTCTGTCCGATTTTCTGTTTTTCATATAATTCCTCCGAAATTCGTGATAAACGGCATTACGCCTGACTCAAGGACAATCAGCACATAAACTCCTGTGCCGAAAAGCAATACCGGCTCAATCAGAGAAAGGAATTTTTCCCTTTTCAATGCTGCTTCCTTCTCAAGGATTTTCCCGGCTCTCACAAAAGCAGCCGCCAGATCTTTGTTGTCCCGGGCCAATTCAATCTGAATAAGCCACTCCGGTTTGAAGCTTCCGGAGAGACTGCACGCCTTGAACAGCGGCATTCCGTTTTTCAGTTCACGGCGCACTTTTGCAAAAACGGATTCCAGACTGGGAATGTAGCGGGCGCCCAAAGAAATCGTGTGATACACGGAAAATCCATTGTCCAGAAGCACGGAAGCAACGGAAAAAAACAGATACCAGGGACTGACGGAAAACAGTTTTTTCATAAAGATCATCAGTGCCCCGCACCAGACAAGAAGAAACAATGCTGCAAAAGCAAATCCGCGCCCGCTGTCCGGAGGCACTGTCTCAAGACCGAACATTCTGTGATTGCAAAGCAGTGCTGCTGTGCCCGCAAAAACCAGAACAACAACCATCAAGGGATAAACCGATACAGAAAGAATTTTTCTCTGCACATCTCTTGACTGGCTTTCTATGGAAAAAATCAGATTCATTGCACTCTTCAAGTTTCCCGCTTCTTCCGCAGACGCAATGATCATGCAGTACCTGTGGATAACATTGCAGCTTTCAGCCAGTTCCAGTGCGTCACCGAAAGAAAAACCTTCTTCCATACGGGCAAGAAGTTCCGCAGCAAAAGTTTTTACCCGGAGGCCGGCGTTTTCCGCCTGACTTATAACTTCCAGAAGCCTGGGCAAAGGCATTTCAGTTTCAAGCAGGGGGCAGAGAATACCGGCAAATTCATAAAACACATCTTTGTCACGCACAGCAGGCTCCTTCTGAAATTATTCCCATGGATTTTTTTGCCCTGATGTCAGTCTCAAGGTCATCCATCTTTTCCAGAACCATTGTCTGCCGCAGTCTGCGAAGTGAGCAGTTTTCTTCTATTAAATTTGCAATTGTCCCGGACACTTCCAGGATTTCAGCAACAACAGTTCTTCCGCCCTGAACTTTGTCCACAAGCCTTTGCGCAACAGAAGCAAGAAGAACGGCAGAAATCAGATAAGGCGGAATGTTCATGTCAAGCAGACGGAACACAGCCGAACACGCGTCCTGTGTATGCAGCGTTGCAAAAACCAGATGTCCGGTAAGAGCTGCGCGTATTGCCGTCTGTGCAGTTTTTTCATCACGGATTTCACCGATCATCAGCACGTCAGGATCCTGTCGGAAAACAGAGCGCAGTGCGTCAGAAAAGTCAAAGCCTTGTGCGGGATTTACTCCGATTTGTGTTATGCCGCTCAAGCAATATTCCACAGGATCTTCAATGGTAATGATTTTCCGTCCGCCTGGAACTGAAGTTTTTGCCGCTTCGCTCAAAAGGGCCGCCAATGTCGTGGTTTTTCCGCTGCCAGTTGCCCCGCAGACAAGCACAAGCCCGCACTGCTTTGTCACCAGTTTTTTCAGTACAGAAAGATGTTTTTTCCTGAATCCCAGTTTTTCCAGTTGGGGCGCAGTTTTCCCGCGGCAAAAAATGCGCATCACCACAGATTCCCCGTTCCAGCAGGGCATGCAGGACACACGGATGTCAACGCGAGAGAAACTTGCGTGCACTGAACCAGAGTGTTCCAAAACATCTTCACTTTGCGCCGAAGCAAATTCCCCATTGTCAGCATCATTTTCCGGGGGCTGCCACAAAAACCTGCCGTCCTGGGGCAGATGCACCAAAGCCGACTGAAGCCCTGCCAAAAGTTTTATCCGGCGGATTACGGCTTTCATCAGATAAGCAGAAACCTGTCTGTGATCCACAAGTTTTCCGTCAACTCTGAAGCGGACTTTGTAAGCATTTTCTTCAGCCGCTTCCAAATGAATGTCGCTGGCATCTGAGGCAACAGCTTCCATCACAAGAGAATCCAGCATGTTCACAGCAGGAGAATCAAAGTTTGCATCTTCCTCACCGCCCGCCTCATTTTTGAAAACAGACGAATCCTCATAAGACAGACTTTCGGACTGGTTTTCGCACAGTTGCTTTTTTATTACGCGCAGATACTCATAAGGTTCCAAAAGTTCAAATTCACATTTCCGTTTTTTTGCACCGCATTCCAAAGAATCAAAGCGACTTACGGAACGGCTTATTGAATCAAGAAGATTCCTGTTTTCAAGATCAGAAACCCCGAAGCGTACAGTTTCATCATTCTGAGAAAGAATGCAGACTTTGTTGTGCATGCAGAAAGGCACAGAAAGAATAAAATCACTCATTCAAGACCTCCGGATCTGTCCCGTTTTCAAGTCTTGGAATCAGATAAATCACCATTTCGTTCTTTTCCTGAGTTTTCGTGTCTCCTTTGAAAAGCCAGCCGAGCAACGGAATCTTTGAAAACCATGGCGTCCTCTGCTGCGAGTCGGTGGAATCATCCTGAGTAAGTCCGCTCAGCACAATCACTTCTCCGGATCTTCCGCGCACCTGCGTGGTAACAAGCTTTTCGCTTGTCGGAGGCGGATTTCCTTTTCCGCCTGCTGATTCCGCTCCCTGACGGGAAAAACTTGCAGTTACAGACGTAGTAACCATTCCGTCACCGGAAGCAACGCCTGTTATCTCAAGAACCAGACCTGATACAATTTCTCTCGTAATGCCGGAATCCACTGTCTTTCCGCTTGCCGAATCCAAATAAGGATCCCTATAACGGTATGTATTCGTGTTTCTGAATTTGATGGGAACACCCGAAACCCCGTGAAGTGTTGTGTCCGCAAAAATTTCCGCGGAATTTTCTGCAACTGCACTCTGCAGATTCCATGCAAAATTCCAGCCGAAAGCAGATACTACATCAATGTTGAACAACAGGGCTAAACCGAGACTTCCCGCTGCCCCGAAAGAATCACCGGGACTGATCATTTCCGAGGCAAAACTGCTTGACCAGGTGTTGCTTACTGATTTCTGCGCCTGCACAATCAGAAGATCATAGGCAATCCGTGTGGCAGGAAAATCGATTTCTTCAAGAGCCTCCAACAAAGTTTCAAAAGATGCTTTTGTTCCCGTGAAAAAAAGCGAATTGCCGCTGCCTGTGTCCACAAACTGATTTTTTGAATATCCCGGCGGCAGATGATTCAAAAAAGTGTCTGTCTGAATATATTTGAGTGTTATCACATGATTCTGCGGAGCTTTGTCACATTGTCTCACAAAGGCATCCAAAGCCGGTTTTTCATCAGCCGTCACACAGCAGACAAAAGTGAATTCATTTACAGAAAGACACTGAATCTGGTCAAAACGCCGCGAAACAAGGGGAAGAACTTCGTCTACCGATGCATATTCAAGGTCAAAAGTTTCCCAAGTCCGCGAAGGCTCCAGAAGTGTTTTCCGGACTTCTGAATCCGTAAAGAAAAGATAAGTTTCTCCGCTTTTTTTCCAACATGCATTTCCTTGAAGACAAAGAAGTTCCAGTGTTTCTTCAAAAGTCCTGCCTGAAAAAAGTGTGCGCACAAGAACAGAATCGTTTTTCATAAAAGAACAGAATTCCATCCCTGATTTTTCAGAAAGTTTTTCCAGCACTTCTGAAAAAAGTGAATCAGAAATGTCTACAGAATACAGGCCTTCATTGCATTCAATCCGGATTTTCTCGATCACTTCCTCTTTTTCACTCTGCCCCGCAAAAAAGTTTTCTCCATACCGGTAATACCCGGACGCACCGTTTCCGCTTCCGTTCCCCGCTGCCGGAGTTTTTTCAACAATTACACAACCCTCTTCTTCTTTTGCTTCATAGCCCGCAAACCCTTTCAAAGCAAGTTTCACCGCCTGCAGAACATCAACATTTGCTACATGAACAGAAACCAAGGCAGCGGGCAGCACATCGTGAATGACGGGAACCGCACATTCCAAAGAAATTTCCTCAAAAAGGCGGGTCAAAGAAATGTCAAAAGCATCCAGCTGAATCAACCCTGCATCGTCATGAAGCAGCCTTATTCTGCTGATTACATAGCGGTTTTCTTCCTTATCCGCATAAAGCCTGTTGGCCTGCAGAAAAGAACCGAAAGCCGTTTCAAAATCTCCTCCATAAAATCGGAAGGAACCTTTTCCGCACACCGTATCGTCGCACACCATCGGATAATCGCAGGCAATAGAAACAGCGTACACAATTTCAGTAATGTCGCAGTCAATGAATTCAAATCCGAAAAGATCATCCGAAGTTTGAGCCCACGTTCCCTGAACAAGCAGCATGAAAATCAAACCTGTCCAAAAAATTTTTCTCAACATAAAAACCTCATGTTTTTTCATCAGAACGTCCCGAAGAAAATTTCTTAAAAAGCCGTTCATATTTATTTTTGAGAAAAACTTCAAAAAAAATTAAAAAATTCACAGGAAAAATAAAAAAAACTGATTTTTTTTCTGACTCGTTTCTGATTTTTCCGGAATGATTTTTCATGAATATTGAAGAGATTGCTAACAAATCGGTTTATTTGATATAATGGCGGAACAATTTCAATTCTGATTTGCGGAGGCAACTCAAATGGACAACAACCGACTTGGTACAAAATACAAACACGTTTTTGCAGATCTCATAAAATATGCACGAGGCGAACACACTGTAGACAGTGACAGTCTTTATAAGGAAGCAAACAAACAGATTCTTCCTATTCTTGACAAAATGCTTGAAGAAAACTTCCTGCCGGGATCAAGTTTTCAGGGCAAAGAAAATGTGGCTGAATTTGTCGAAATGGTAAACAGCGGCAAACACGGTCTTATTCTGTGTGAGCACTACAGCAACTTTGACTTGCCCGCACTCAGTTACATGCTGCGCATGGACGGTGGTCCTGCCGGTCCTGAACTTGCAGAAAAAATCGTTGCCATTGCAGGAAAAAAACTTACAGAAGAAAATCCTTTCGTCAGCGCTTATGCAGAAGCATACAACCGCATCATCATTTATCCCAGCCGCAGTATTGCCGCAATCAAAGATCCTGTAAAACGTGCTGAAGAAGAAGCAATCAGCCGCAAAATCAACATGGGTTCAATGCGCTGTCTTGACGCATGCCGCCGCCGCGGACAGGTAATCATGGTTTTCCCGGCCGGAACCAGATACCGCCCCGGTGTTCCTGACACAAAACGCGGAGTCCGTGAAATCGATTCCTATCTCCGCATGACAGATGTTTTCCTGCCTGTTTCAATCAACGGAAACTGTCTCCGGATTTCTGAGGATTACCCCAATGATATGCTCATGGATGTTGTCTGCGAGGACAAAGTTACATTTGCCGCCGGCAAACCCGTGGACTGCAAAACTTTCCGTGAAGGCATCCTTTCAAAACTTGGCGAAGATTACGACGGTGACAAAAAACAGGTTGTAGTTGACGGCATCATGGAGATTCTTGAAGAGCAGCACAACAAATATGCTGACTGAATATCTTTGGATTGCATTCATATCCATGGTTCCTCTCGTCGAACTGAGAGGAGCCATTCCAGCCTCACAAGCCTTTGACCCGCCTCTTCCCCTGCTGACATCATACATAGTCTGCATTATCGCAAACATGCTTCCTGTCCCGGTCATTTACCTTTTTGCCCGGAAAGTACTGGAATGGGGCGCCGACAAACCGGTCATAGGCAAATTCTTTACGTTCTGTCTTGAAAAAGGAAAAAAAGGCGGAGAAAAACTCCAGTCAAAAGCAGGCCGCGGACTTTTTGTGGCACTGATGCTTTTTGTAGGCATTCCCATTCCCGGAACCGGCGCCTGGACCGGTACCCTCGCTGCCAGCCTTCTGAACATGAAATTCAAAGACACAGTTCTTGCGGTAATGCTGGGCGTTCTCCTTGCAGGAATCATCATGGCCCTGATAAGCGCGGGAATTTTCAGTTTTATCTGATCAGCAGACTTCAGAAACAGCAAAAAGTTTATTCGTCGATTTCAGGTACTTTCAGTTTGAGTGCGTCCAGAAACTGATCGCCGCTGACGCCTTCGCGCATGCAGGCAAAGACACAGTTGTCACCGCCGGCAATTGTCCCGAGAACTTCGTCCATTCCCATTGCGTCCAAAGACTGTGCAACAACGTCCGCATATCCTGAATAGGTTTTGATTACAGCAATATTTCCGGAATATTCAATAGAAATGTAGCCACGCATAAAATCCTGGGCCAAAGACATTTCTGATTCCTGTCGGTCTTCTTCCCCCGGAAGAGTGTAGACATAACCGTTGTGTCCGTCAGAAACTTTGCCCACTTTAAGCAGCTTCAGATCGCGGCTCAGAGTAGCCTGAGTCACGTCAAAGCCTTCTTTGAGAAGATAGCCCAAAAGTGTTTCCTGGCTTTCAATGCGATATGTTTTGATAAGCTTGCGAATTGTTTTTAAGCGTGAGAGTCGCTCTTTCATAAGTACCCCGATTCTTTTTCGTACAAAAATTATGCATAAAAATTAAAAATCTGTCAACAGAGTGCATATTTATGCAATTTTCTTGAATCGGGGGATTTTCTGACACTTGATTGAATCAGTCGTCCTGCTCAAGGACTTTTATGACTTCACCCACATACATCGTGTGATAATCTTTGTCCTTGTAAAAAGTCGCATCCACACCGGAATCCAAAAAAGTTTCCGGAAGCAGTTCAGATCTGGCAATCTTTCTGCAGATAATCACAGTTTTTGCCTCAGCAAAATACGGTGTTCCGCAATCCTGCATGATTGTCAGCCCCTGTTTCTCGATTTTTCTTTCATCACGTCCGGAAACAGTGCCCATGTAAGAAAGCATTTTCGCATGTTTTTCATGGTCAAAAAAATTCAGGGAAAAAGAATCCCCTGCATCGATAAATTCTTTTGTAAACCTGCTCTGACGGATAAAAATGAAAGAAACATTTTTGTTCCAAAGAACGCCCATTCCGCCCCAGGAAGCAGTCAAAGCATTTGTGTGTTTTTCATTGCCGGCAGCCACCAGCATCCAGTCTTCACCGATGGCTTTGAACGCATTCATGTTCAGGTCTTTTGCAGAAACTTCTCTAAAAGCAATCATTGTCATACTCCGGGAACCGAATCAGGCTCCTGTATATAATTTACCACAGAACAGTTTTTTTGTAAAAGATGCCTCAACCACGGTCTTCAATCGGAATGAACTGTCTTTCAGGAGAAACATTCTTGTATGCAGGACGATAAATCCTTCCGCCGGAAACAATTTCCTCGATACGGTGTGCTGACCAACCTGCAATACGTGAAATTGCAAAAATGGGAGTGTAAAGTTCACGTGGAATCTTGAGCATTGAGTAAACAAAACCGGAGAAGAAGTCAACATTGGAACAAATCTGTTTGTCTGCGCCCTTCTCTTCTGCAAAAACAACAGGAGCAAGTTTTTCAATCAGGCAATAAAGTTCGTATTCTTCAAGACAGCCTTTTTCAACAGCCAGTTCTTTCGCCTTGTCACGGATCAGAATTGCACGGGGATCAGAAATCGTATAGACGGCATGTCCCTGTCCGTAAATCAGTCCTGTGTGGTCAAAAGCTTCTTTTCTGAGAATCTTCCGAAGATATTCTTTCACTTCATTTTCATCAGACCAGTCTTTTACATTTGCCTTGATGTCATCCATCATTTCCATTACCTGAATGTTTGCACCACCATGGCGCTTTCCTTTGAGGGAACCGACTGCAGCACCAACGGCAGAATATGTGTCAGTGTCTGTGGATGAAACAACATGGATACAGAAACTTGAGTTGTTACCACCACCATGCTCAGCATGAAGGATGAGACAGAGATCCAGAATTTCCGCTTCAAGCTGCGTATAAGTTTTGTTTGAACGGATAAGGCGCAGAAGATTTTCAGCAGTAGAAAGTTCCGGCTTCGGATTATGGATGTACATGCTCTTACCGTCAAAGAAACGGCGCTTTGCCTGATATGCATAGGCAACAAGGGTCGGGAACCGGGCAATAAGTTCGATGCACTGGCGCATATTGTTTGCAACACTGCGGTCTTCGGGATTCACATCGTATGAATAGCTTGCAAGAACACCGCGGGACAATTTGTTCATGACGTCTGAAGACGGAGCTTTCATGATCATGTCTTCATTGAAGTTGTCCGGCAGAGTACGGCGGGTACCGAGGAAAAAGCAGAATTCTTCAAGCTGGGCTTTGCTGGGAAGTTCACCGAACAGCAGAAGATAAACAGTCTGTTCGAAAGCAAATTCTTTGCGGGCTTCCGCATCTGCAATCAATTTGGTAATATCATAACCGCGGTACAGAAGTTTTCCGGGAACCGGGACTTTCTTGCCGTCAACAACGTCATAACCGACTACATCACCGATTTTTGTCAGACCTACGAGAACACCGCGACCATCCTGATAACGCAATCCGCGGCGGACATCAAGTTTCTGATAAAGAGAAACATCAATATCGTCATTGCTTTGGGCAAGAACAGTCAATTTGTCAATAAATCCACTTTCTGAGTAGTCAGCCACTTGAAGCCTCCATGAACAAAAAGAATTTTCTGCATATTTATGCAAAAGAATAAAATTGTTTTTGATAATTATACATTTTAGAGGGTTATAGTCAATACTGAGCACCATATTCCATGGCAAAACTTGACGGCTGCAATGTTCAATGTTAGAATTGTTCAATCTGAATTTCTTTTTGGAAAAACTTGTTGAATTGTCAAAAAGACTAGATTTATAAAGAGGTTTTCGAATGGAAGGCTTAGCACTCATTCCGCTTGTTCTGTCATTTCCGGTAGGAGCATTTCAGCTCATTATCATGTTCAATGTAAAGAAAAAAAGCGGTATCAAAGTTCCTGTTACTACATTCGCTTCGTCAGCAGTCGTACTGGCAGGCGTAGTTCTTTCGCTTACAGGTTCAAGCAGCATACAGTTGTTTGCACTCTGTCTTACGATTTTTCTGGAGAACCTGCTTCTGGTTTCCTTCTTCAAAAGTCTCATGACAGAAACCGTTTCCAAGAAGAAAGCAGAACCTGTCCAGGAAACTGTAGAAGTCCAGCCGGCTGTGCCTGTTGAAATTCCGGAAGTTTCTTCCTTAATAGCAAACACAATTGTCTCAGCAGGAAAAGATTTTGTTTTCCAGGCTGCCGATTCATTCAACCGCAATTCAGAACTGAACCAGCTGATTGACTTCATCAACGAAAGCCTGATCCGCGAAATCAAGGCTGACGGCGGTGCAATCCTTCTTATTGATGACTTTGAAGATGTGATTGCAGTCCGTTCATTCTCCGGAAGTTTTCCTCCGCCATACAAACTGCCTGACGACGTGCCCCACAAATTTATCCGCGTTGAAACACACATGCGTTTTGCCCAGTTCGGTCTGGACGAAAACATCTTCGGTCAGATTGCACGCAACGGTAAACCGGAACTGATTACGAACCCGACCGCTGACGAACGCATTTTCCAGAACGAAGACGAAGACTTCCTCAAATGCGGAAGCTACATCATCATTCCTATGGTTATCAAAGGCACGGTAATCGGTGTTGCGGCCCTGGCAAGAAGTGCAACAAGTACGCCTTTTTCCAGCGAAGAGTTCGAGAACGCACAGGTTCTTACAGACTTTGCCTGTGCTTCAATCAAAAACGTTTATTCTTTCCAGGAATATGTTGAGCATTCAGACCTTACCCGCGAATCAGAAATCGCAGGAAAAATCCAGAAGACACTGCATCCTCAGCTGCTTCCTGCAATTCCCGGTCTTTCAATGGGCAATTATTACAATCCTATTGACGGTGTATGCGGTGACTACTACGATGTTCTTCCTTCCCGCAACGACCGCATTTCCTTCATTCTGGGAGACATTGCCGGAAAAGGTATGAATTCACTGGTAATCATGGTTATGATCCGCGCAATCATGCGTCTGATCGTAAACACTACACAGTCTGCTTCAACAATCCTTTCCTGGGCAAACAGAGGTATTGCAATCGAGAACAACATCGACCATTTTGCAAGCCTTTCACTGATCAACTACGATTCCACAAATCACAAGATTCAGTACGCAACAGCAGGAAGCAATCCGATTCTTTATTACAACGCAGAAAAAGCTGCTTTTGAAAAACTTATTACATCAACAGAACCGATTGGTGTGGAAAAAACGTCAGTTTATGCCGATAAAGAGATACAGGTTTCTTCAAACGACATTCTTGTTCTGTATTCCGACGGTCTTACTGAGGCCACAAACGCACAGGGCAAACAGTACACTGCAGAAAGACTCATGGCAGTTGTAGAGCAGAACAAAGCACTTACAGGAAAAGAAATTGCAGGTCTTGTCAAGACAGATATCAAGAACTTTACGGGTTCTGTTCATCAGCACGATGATCAGACTTTGCTGGTAATAAAAATACAATAAGGAGAAATACCATGGAGCTTAAGATTCGCAAGAACGGAGAGATTTACATTATTGATGTAAACGGTGAAATGGATTTGTACAATTCCTACAAACTCAAGGAATTGGTCATGAAAATGCTCGAAAAAAACGTAAAGAGTTTCATCATCAACTTGGAACAGGTAGATTATATTGACTCATCCGGAATCGGTGCATTGATTTACATCTGCTCAACCATCAAGAAGATGAACTTCAAACTTTCTATTGCAAACATTCATGGTTCTGTAAAGAAAGTTATTGAGCTTACAAAACTGATGGGTTACTTCCCTATCGCAAACAGCGTTGAAGAAGCCCTGATGAAAATTGCAGAATAATCGTAAAAAAGGACTCTAAAAATGGAACAGATTAAAGAACTCCGCTCAGACGGCAGCGATCCGTTGTTTGACAAAACAAACATGATGTGCAAGGAATTTGCTTCTGACTTCAGACAGATCAGATACTTTACACTTCTTATTGTTCAGGCCGCACCTCTGGAAATCAAAGAAATCAACCTGCTTGAACAGCAGATCAGCGAAGTAATCAAAAACGCCGTCAAACATGGAAATGACTGCGACATCAACAAGAAAATCAAGGTCTGGTTCTCTTTCAGCCCTACTCATGCCCATCTTATCGTTGAAGACGAAGGAGAAGGCTTCAAAGACATGGAAAAATGGAATGAGTTCAACCGCAAACGTCTTGAATGTCTTCACAACCAGAACTTTGAGCAGTTGTCTGATTTCGTTTCTTTCCGCACAAAGAAAAGTGACGATCAGGACGGAGGAAACGCTCTTTTCGCTGCTCTTGAATATTGGAACGGCGGTTTTGTTTACAACGACAAACGCAATGGTGTTGCAATGCTCAAATGCTTCCAGCAGAAGCGTCATGGTGTTGCGATAGACGGCGAATAATCTGCCACCTTATAAAAAGTCATTGCAAATTTTGTTTTCTGACAAAATACTGCAATGACTATTTTTTTGCAGGTCTGCGTCGCAGATTTTACGACAAAAACTGTTCGCTTTTGCGAATGCTATAAAGTCCTTCGAACCGGACGGTTTGTTGCTGGCTTTTCAAGGAAAGAAATGGATTCTTTACAATTGGTAAATATTGAAGAAGCAATGGCAAGAGTCGACAACGACAAAGAACTTTATCAGGAACTTCTGGACATGTTTTTTGACGATCCCCAGTTTTCTCCTGACGAACTGAAAGCTTTGATTGCCGAAGACAAAAAAGTTGAGGCAGCAAAATGCAGCCATCTTCTCAAAGGAATAAGCGGGACTTTGGGCGGCGAAAAACTTTTTGCAGCCTGCCAGTATCTGGAAGATGTTCTAAAAGGAAAGAAAGAGGGAGACATTGTTGCCGCTCAGGACGATGTAATCAGACTTTTCCATGAAACAAATGACGAACTGAAAAGAATCAGAACAACCCTCTGATTTTTCTACATTCCATAAGCGGCGCAGAAATTGGCATGAATCTGATTCCGGAACATGTCAGTTTCCTGCGCCGTTATTTTTTTTAAATTGCAGGCTTCGGAATAAACACGGACAATGTCCGAAGGAGCTGTACAAACTTCGTCCTTAAGGCGCTGAAAAGGGGCATCTGTTTCAAGAAGAAGCTTATCCGGAGACACATCCTGTACACAGGCTCTTGCACGTTTGTTTCCGTTCAGAAGAGGTTTTCCGAAAGAAAAATAAGCATTTACACCCCGCTTAAGAAATGATGCGGCTTCTACAGGTGAACCGGGAAAAGAATGAAAAATCACGGACGGAAGTTTTTTCAATTCTGAAGTCAGGTCAAAAAAAAGCGGCAAAGCTTTTCTGGCGTGAATCACAAGAGGAAGGTTTTCTGACAAGGCCAAGTTCAGCTGATAATCCCAGACTTTTTTCTGCGCCGAAAGAGAAGCGGACAGTTCTTCTGTAAAAAGATCAAAACCGCACTCCCCCACAGCTTTTACAAACTCCGGCTTTGAAGAAAAAACATTTTCCAGAAAGTCAAAAAGCCCGGTATCCGGGTTCTGCGGGTGAATCCCGACACTCATGCATGAAAGACCGGGACATTTTTCAAGAGCTTTATCAAAATCATCTTGGGAATGCACAGAAGTACAGAACAGATAGTCATCAGCCGTACTCTTTGAAAAATCAGGGATTTCTGAAATATGAAGGTGGGAATCGCAAAACATTGCGGGACTGGAGGGACTCGAACCCCCTACCTACTGCTTAGAAGGCAGTTGCTCTATCCAGATGAGCTACAATCCCAGTAAAAAAAAAGCCGTCTGAAAGCGACGGCTATGGACGATGAGAGGATCGAACTCCCGACATTCTGGGTGTAAACCAGACGCTCGTACCAGCTGAGCTAATCGTCCGTTACGTTTGTTACTTTACAGAAAAATCAGATTTGTGTCAACCACTTTTTAATTTTTTCTGTAATTTTTTTTCCTTAAAAGGAAAAGTCGGAATGACAGGATTTGAACCTGCGACATCCTGCTCCCAAAGCAGGCGCGCTACCA
>JAKSTU010000034.1 GCA_024402435.1 Treponemataceae bacterium | reverse complement strand
GTCGGTTCGCATTTTACTACGCTTATGGAAACGTATCCTTTTTCCACGGCTTCTACATCGTAGACAGACGGAACAAGTTTTCCTGCCGGCGACGCGAAAGTTGGCTTTGTTTCAAAATCTGTTTCCACAGGGCCGCCGATAAAGCAGCTGTAAACTTTTCCGGTGAGTGTTTCAAGACGTTGCCGTGTGTCTTTGCTGTAAATGCGTTTGGCAGGGTAGGTGATGCATGCGCCTTTGTATGCCCTGTCGTCGGCAAGAGAAAGCCCGTTTACGTTTACAAAAGTGCCCTCCTGACACATTGAAAGCAGTTCTTCCAGATGGGCAGAGACAAAGCGAGAAAGGTTTCCGTAATGCCAGCCCGGTTCCGGTGCGCCACGGTTTTCAAGACTCACCGCTATGGAAGGAATTCCGTAAAGTCCGCCTTGTCTTGCGGCTCCGGCTGTTCCTGAAAAAACCAGATCCGTGCCAAGATTGCCGCCTTTGTTTATGCCTGAAATGACAGCATCTGCTTTGAAAGGCAAGAACCCTTTTACAGAAACTTCAACGCAGTCTACCGGCGTGCCGCTGCAAGTGTATGCTTTTTCCCCGATTTTTTTTACTTCAACCGGTTCAGAAAGGTTTATCCCGTGTGAAATTGCAGACCTGTTTTTGTCCGGTGCTACAATCCAGACATCGTGTTTTTCTGAAAGATCTTCTGCAAGTTTTATAAGCCCTTCTCCGGTAATTCCGTCATCATTTGTAATCAGTAATGTCATGACTTGATTGTACCACAAGTTAAAGCCGGGGTTAAATACAGAAAAAGTCGGATGAACGTGAGAAAATGACTGCACAACTGAAAAAATGTGCAAATATGGAAAAAAGCGGCGGCGCATGGAGGCGACGCAGAAAGCGTTAGCAGAAAGTTGGCGGAGACAACTTTACTGCCTCCTTATGCCGGCCACGGACGGACGGCATAAGAACTGTTCTGCTTGAAAAATGCGCTTTATTGTGCTAAATTCCAATATCGACGGTTCATATATGTTTCATGAAAGTGGCGTAACTCCTCAGGCGACACAGGTTTGGAATGTCTCTACCGGCCACCTTTGACGGCTGACTATGAAATCCGCCTTTTTTCGGGTGATGTACTGTCGGTAATCTTTGTTTGACTTGGAGTGTTGCGTGAAGGTTGCCATTTTTTTCGGATCTGCTTCTGATACCCCTGTTATGAAAAAAGCCTCTGCCGTGTTGAAGGAATTCGGCATTGAGTACGAGGCTTTTATACTTTCTGCCCACCGCAGCGGTGAATTGCTGGGCAAAACGGTTGCTCAGATGGAAGCTTCCGGTGCAGAAGTTATTATTGCCGGTGCCGGTCTTGCCGCTGCTCTTCCCGGTGTAATCGCTTCAATGACGGTTCTGCCCGTTATCGGTGTTCCTCTTGAATGCATGAGCGCTGATTCCAAAGGACGCAGTTCCAACGGTTTGGGCGGTTTGGACGCACTGCTTTCCATTGTTCAGATGCCGCCCCGCATTCCTGTGGCAACAGTGGGCATCAACGGCGCTGCAAATGCAGCTTATCTTGCTGTTGAAATGCTTGCTCTCAAATACCCTGAACTCAAAGAAAAACTCCAGGCTTTCCGTGCCAAACTGATTGAAGAAGCTGAGCAGGGAATAAAAGACGGTGTTCTTAAGGATTTCTGAAACTGGAATTTGCAGACCGGACATTTTTGAAAGCTGATTCTTTCTCCTGTGTCCGGTGATGAATAACGAAGTTTCTGACTGATAACAGCCGGCGCTGTTCCCGGTTAATTGAACAGAAAGAGGAAACAAATGATTGACTACAGACAGTCTGGTGTTGATGTTGAAGAAGGCTACCGCGCAGTAGACAAATACAAAGCCCATGCAAAACGCACTGCTGTTCCCGGCGTGCTTAACGGTTTGGGAAGTTTTGCCGGAATGTTTGAAGTTCCCGCAGGCATGAAAAATCCTGTTATGGTAAGCGGAACTGACGGAGTCGGAACAAAACTGGACATTGCCTTTGCTGTAAAAAAATATGACACTGTGGGAATTGACTGTGTTGCAATGAGTGTCAACGACATTCTGTGTACCGGCGCAAAACCGCTGTATTTTCTTGATTACATTGCATGCGGTTCTTTGGATGCAGAAGTTGCTGCCGATTTGGTAAAAGGTGTTGCCGACGGTTGTGTGGATTCTGAATGTGCTCTTTTGGGCGGCGAAACTGCAGAAATGCCCGGTTTTTATGACGCCGGAAAATATGATATTGCAGGTTTTGGCGTTGGTATTGCTGAAAAAGACAAAATCATCACCGGAAAGGACATTGCAGAGGGAGACGTGATTATCGGACTTTCTTCTACCGGTGTTCATTCAAACGGTTTCTCCCTGGTGCGCAAACTGGTTCAGGATTATGACACGCCTTTTGAAAGCGACGGTGTTGTGCGCCCCATCGGTGAAGTGCTGCTTGAGCCCACACGGATTTATGTTCGTCCTGTGCTCAAAGTTCTTGAAGAAGTGGAAGGTGCTGTTCACGGAATGGTTCACATTACTGGCGGCGGTTTCTATGAAAATGTTCCCCGCATGTATCCTGAAGCGAACAAAGAACGCGCTGCCAAAGGAGAAAAGCCTCTTGTTTCTGTTTTTAAGAAGGGCAGCTGGAAGATTCCTGCAATTTTTGCTGAACTTGAAAAACGCGGTGCAGATCCTTCACGCATGTTCAACACTTTCAACATGGGAATCGGTTTTATGCTGGCTGTAAGTGCAGACAAGGCCGATGCCGTGATCAAATGCATTGAAGCTTTTGCCGCTGATGAAGCCGCAAAGGGCACACGCAACGCAACACTCAAAGCCAGTGTAATCGGCCGTGTTGCAGTTTCTGAAAAAGCTGCTCCTGATGGCGGTTCTCTGTCTCAGGCTGATTCAGTTTTCTTTGAATAATTCCGCCGAAAAACTGCCTTGAGCAATGGCTTCTGCTATGGAGCCCGTGTCAAGGCGGTTAAGGTTTGCAAGCTTTTTGGCCGTGTCATGAAACTTCTGCCAGTTGAAACAGTTTGCAAGCCTTATGTCACCTTTTCCACCTGTCAGAATCAGATAAAGTATCCGGGCGCAGAAACCACCTGTCTCCGTCAGTTCGGTCTGGTACGGAAAAATGCAGCCTGCCGGATGTTCTGAGCGCAATCCGTAAAAAAGCACAGGAACCGGTGAGTCAGCCGGTGTGTCCAGCAGAAAACTGTCTGCTTCGTCACGGCTTATGAAGTGTTCCTGAAGCCGGTTTTCACTGTCAATCCAGATCAATGTGCCGCTTTCTTTTGCAGTTTCCGGCGAAAGTGTGAATTTTGTTTTTGCGGAAGGCAGTCTGTCTGCAAAATCAGAGCAGCCTGAAAGAATTGCTGTAAGGCAGGCGGAAAAAACTGTAAAAAAGGAAAAGACGGTCAAGAAAAAGATTTTCCCCGCTGAAGTTTTTCTGAAAGTTTTCACATATATGTTATATGGAAAAAATCAGAAAAAAATCAAAAAACGGGGAAAACCGGGAAAGAATAACTGCACTTCCGCCTGAGTTCCGTTATTTTTCGATTGCTCCGTAAATTATCTGCCGGTATTTTCTTCTGAGTGAAACGTCGGCACCTTGCGCAATCTGCTGCATGTAGACTGCAAACAGGTCTTCTTTTGGGTCAATCATGAAGTATGTGCCCGGAAGTCCGTCCCAACCGTATTCTCCGATTGAACCGTTGCTGCCGGCTGATGCAAGGTCCGTCATTACCCGCATCAGGTTTGCATATCCGTAACCGGCCAGTCCGTCAAAGAACAGGTCTGTTTTGACAGATTCTTTGAGCGCATTCTGAGTCATGAAATTGATTGTTTTGGGAGAAATGATTTTGACTTCGCCGTTTTTGCCGGCAAAAGTTCCGTTACCGATCAGCATTCTGCAGAAGTTTACATAGTCATGCATTGTTGAATAAAGTCCGCCTCCGCCGGATTCAATTGCCGGCTCATGAATGCGTGTTACAAGACCGAGAAAATCGATTTCTTCAGGACTGAGTTCCTGCATTTTGCCTTCGGGACTGCGGCTGTAGAATTTTGCAAGTCTGTTGACCTGATCTCTCGGCACAGCAAAGAATGTGTCTGTCATTTCCAAAGGCTCAAAAATCTCTTTCTTGAGAAAATCACTGAGTTTTTGTCCGCTGACACGTTCGATTACGGCACCCAGAAGATCTGCGGATGCTCCGTAACGCCATGCTGTTCCCGGTTCAAACTGAAGAGGGCAGGATGCAAGGATGTCACAGATTGACTGTGTGTTCAGTTTTTCACCGCTTTCCACCCGGCTGACCATGTCTTCCCGCAGTTTCTGCATTGTAATTTCCGGCACATTGCTTCCGCCAGGATAAACTACGCCGCTTGTCATGTTCAGAAGATGCTGAAGTGTAACCTGATTTTTTGCAGGCACCAGCCCTGCCGGTGTGGAAACTTTTGCTTCTTTGAGTGCCGGAAGCCATTTTGAAGCCGGTTCCTGCAGGCTGATAAGTCCGCGTTCATATAGAATCATCACAGCGACTGCGGTAATTGGCTTTGACATGGAGTAAATTTTGTAGATGGTATTGTCGTTGTACTCACCGTAACATTTGTCAAAAAGGACTTTTCCGTGGCGTTCCACATGGATTGCCGCAGATCCGAGTGTGTTCGCTTTGATTTCAGACTCGAAAAGGTTGTCGAGCTGAGAAAGTTTTTCAATGTTTGTCATGATTCCACAGTAAGGCAATAAATGTGTTTTTGCAACGGGATTGGTGACAAAGGGTTTTGTTACAACGGTTTTTGTGACCATGACAACAAATCTGTATTTGTGTATACTGATGATATGTCTGAATTACTAGCTCCCGCCGGGAATATAGAAGCACTTGACGCCGCAATCGGAGAAGGTGCTGATGCTGTTTACATGGGTCTTAAAAGTTTTAATGCCCGTCTGCGTTCTTCCAACTTTGCATGGAATCAGTTTGAAGCCGCCGTTGAATCGGTTCATCGGCAGGGAAAGAAAATATATGTTACGGTCAACACTGTCGCCGAAGAGTCTGAAACTGAGCGGCTTTACCGTTTTCTGGAATATCTTGAAAGCGTAGGCCCTGACGGAATCATCGTGCAGGATTTCGGTGTTGTCCGCATGGTGCAGGAGTTTTTCCCGAAACTTAAACTCCATGCATCAACCCAGATGAATGTGGCAAGTGCCCGTGCCGTCAACATTTTGGGCAAAGAGGGATTTTCCCGTGTTGTTCTTGCCCGTGAACTCAGCCTTGAAGAAATCCGTGCAATAAAAGCGGCTTCTTCCTGCGAACTTGAAGTTTTTGTTCACGGAGCACTTTGTGTAAGTGAAAGCGGGCTCTGCCTTTTCTCAAGTTTTCTTGGCGGCAAATCCGCTAACCGGGGCATGTGCACTCAGGCTTGCCGTCGTCTGTATACCGCTGATTTTGACGGCCGTGAAGAAACCGGTTACTACTTTTCGCCCTACGATCTTCAGCTTATTGACCGTATTCCCCAGTTGATGGAAGCCGGTGTGGAATCATTCAAGATTGAAGGACGCATGAAGAGTGCCGAATACGTCGGAAGTGTCACCGCCGCATACCGTTATGTAATGGATCACTGGCAGGAAGACAAAAAAGGTGCCATTGCTACAGGCAGACGCATTCTGTCTACGGATTTTGCACGTACAAAAACCAGATACTGGTTCGATTCTGACAAGGCCGAGAATCTTCTGGATCCCAAACAGGCCGGCGGAACAGGTATTTATCTGGGAAAAATCGAACAGGTAAAATCTGACGGTCCCGAAGTACGTTTTGCCCGCATTGTTGGCGGTTCCTATGATCCTGATGTTGGTGACTCCATCCGTCTTCACCGCAAGGACGATACAGGCCGCGAAAGTCACAAAATCAAGCAGATCAAAACCATTGACGGTGAGCAGTGGATTGATATTCCAACCGGTTTTTCCCGCGGGGATCCGGTTTACCTTCTGCAGACAAAGGCCATGTCAAAGCGTTATGACCGTGTTCTGCCCAAGGACTTGAGCCGTTACCGCAAACAGCCCGGCGGCGGACAGGTTCCGGTAATGGATCTGAGTCCTGTGCCGCGCACCGGTTTTGATTATTTTCCTGACGGACTTTATGTTCAGGTTTCCACATTGCGGGATCTGCATGTAATTGCAGGCGGTCCTCAGGTGCGCTCCATTCTTGAGCTTACCAAAGACACTGCCCGGGATCTGCTTGATCCTGCCGCCAATATACCTTTCTCTCGCCGCCAGATGATTCTGAGTCTGGATCCTTATTGTCCCCAGGCTGACGAACCCGAACTGGCAGAAACTGTACAGCGCCTTATTGAAGCAGGCTACGCCACTTGGATTGTCAACAATCCTTCTCATTTTTCAATGATCCGCGGCAAAAAGACTGCAAAAGGCGAGCCGGCACACATGATTGCGGGGCCCTATCTGTACACTTTCAACCGTTGGGCAGCTTCTTGGCTTGAAAACCAGGACATCGAAACCTTTGTCACTCCTCTTGAGAATTCCCGCGACAATCTGGAAGAAACCTTTGAACCGGCATTGCGCCGTAAGGTAATGGTTTCTCTTTTTGCCTATCCGGCTTTGTTCCGCATGAGATTCCACATGCCCGATTCTTATGACTTTGTTTATTTCAAAGACAAAGAGGAAATGGAATTCAAAGTGCTTTCTGCGGAACAGGGATCCTATGTCATGCCGGAAAAACCTTTTTCCGTTGTTGACGCACGTCAGCGGCTTGAGCGCATGGGCGTTTCACACTTTCTGCTGGACTTTTCCAAGAACCGCATCGAAAAAAGCGATTACAAGTTCATTCTGAAGGCGCTCAACAAAGGCGAAGTGATTCCGGATACCAGCCGTTTCAACTGGAAAGACGGTTTTTATTCACCTGAAAAAATCGAGCGTTACCAGAAAGCCCGCGAAAGAGCAGAGCAGACTCAGTCCAACAGGAAAAACTCATACGGAAAGGGCCGTTCTTCTAAAACACCACGGCGCCCTTCTGGACGTTAAGTTCGGCAAAAGTTTCTTCTGCAAGCTGCTGTGGAGACTTCCGGTCATCTTTGTCCGGGGTCTCCTCAAGTTCCGGCGCATCGGGGCTTTTGTCCATGGTTTTTCCCTGAAGTCTGGGTTTGAAGTCCACATGTTCTGCAACGATTCCGACTTTTGAACAGTTTTTTCCGTTTTCGTCTTTCCAGCGTCCCTGTTTAAGACGGCCCACAACTCTGATTCCGCGTCCTTTTTCGCAAAGTTCTGCGCAAACTTCTGCCAGATGTCCCCAAGTTTCCACATCAAAAAAAGAAACTTCTTCTTCAAACTCACCTTTGTCAGTTTTATACTTGCGGTTCGTTGCCATGCTGAATTTGCACACGAATGTGCCCTTGGGTGTCTGGGTAACCTGCGGCGCTCTTACAACATTTCCTTCAATCAGTGCTGAATTCAAGGGATTCATAATCAACTCCTTCCGTGCCTTTGCGGCAAAAAAATAGAATATGTACGTACTGAATCAGAAATCATCGTTTCTGAATCATGTGTACATATTTATTTTTGCTTCGGAGTTGAAAAAAAATTAAAAAATTCGGGTGAAATCAGAAAAAATCAGAAAAAAAAACGGATTTTTTTCTTCAATGCCGAAAAGCTGCTGCGGAACGGACATTCTGACGGACAGTTTTTTACAGATTCTTTACAATCTGAACCATATAAAGTTCAACATACATGGTCAGCTGTTCCTGATCCTTGATTTTTGACAGAGCCGGAGTTTTTACCAGGGTTGTTGCAAGGTTTTCAATGCGGTCAACGGTAAAACCTGTTCCGGACAAAGTTCTCAGAGTTTTTCTCATGTAGTCGCGGATCAGCGAATTCACGTCTTCCGTGAGCATTTCTGCGTTCTTTTTGTCCAGCATGCGGTTCCACTGATGGATATATGCTGACATTTCACGTTCCAGCGTTGAACCCTGCGGAACAAGATGTGCTTCCACTTTTTTTGCGGCAGCAACCAAATCCTTTTTGCGGTCCTGAGAAGAAGTTTCTCTGGTTTTTGAACGCTTGAAAGTCTCGTTTTCTTCGTCATCTTCAAAAGCGTTGTGAGACGTGGCCTTGACCGGTCGTTTTTCCGCTTCCTTTTTGCGCTCTTTTTTCGTTCTGCCCAAAAACAATGCCGCAAGCCATGAAATGATCGGGGTAGTGTACCAGAAAGGCAGCAGAATGCGGGCATCGGTAGCAATTTCGTGACGCTGCATAAGAAGAAGCTCACTGTAGCTGACAAGCTTTCCGTTGGAAAAAAGATTTATCTTCTCAGTTGCCGGATCATGAGACATGCGGGATTCGTAATGAACAAGAGACAGAAAGTTTGAATTGAGAAGAGCATACAGAATCGGAGAAGTGGATCTGACTTCTTTTTCAAGCCGTTTTTCAAATTCCTTCTGATCGTTCATTTCGGGCACAGTTTCAAACTGCTTGTAGTGATTGAACCACTCTTTCGTAAGGTTGTCGCGTACAGTATCGCGGGCATCGCTGCAAAGACGCACAATCAGCGGCAGAACTTTCTGCTTTGTAATGTAATAACGCTGTTCAGACCCGACAGTCCTGAAAGTGAGCAGTTCCGGAAGATCGTTTGTTTCAATGTTTGTGGTGCGGTCATGAAGATAATTGTTCAAATCTTCTTCCGTGTATTGTCCCAAAAGAGGAACACCACGGGAATCTGCAAAGTGTATGATTGCATCCCGGTTGAAATAGTATGGCGGTTTGCTCAGGTTCTGCTCAAGATTTTTGAGCGCCGTAGAACGCTGCATGTTCTGCTGTGCCCTGTTCTTGTAGAAAGTGTTTGAAATCTCGGTAATGAACACGCTCTGAAGCAATGAAATGTCTTCTGCCGTGTAATCCTTTACTTTGTCATAATCCTGACGGATGAAAAAGCAGAGCTGGCTCCAGAAAAAGAACACGTCTCCGCTGTTTTTAAGCGATTCAAGAGATTCAACCGGTTTTGTAATGAACTGAGTAAAAAAGTTTTTGATTGAAATCTCTTTTCCCGGATTTGAAATTTTCAGTTTTTTCAGAAAATAGTCGTGATATTCATCCTGAGAAAGCATGATGCGCATTTTTGCAAGAGAAATCTCAAGCAATGCTTCCGGTTCTGTAAGGGAAGAATAAAGCAATGAAGGCAAATCCCGGGGCAGACTCAGTGAGTAAAGGACAGGCGTTTCTGATTTAAGCTGGCCTTCAAGCATCGGTACGAGAATTTCGCCTGCAGCTGCGGATTCCAAAGCTTCGTCAGGAAATTTTTTCGGAAGATCTGAAGGCGTCGGAAAAGAAAGTGCCGCATTGTTTGTAATGTCTGTGTATCGTGCTGCAACTTTTTCTGCAAAAAAACTGATCAGCACAATAAAATAATTGCCATCGCTGTTTAAAAGCTTGATTTTTTTCTGGGATTCAAGTTTTGACAACTCTTTGTTCATCTGATCCTGACTTTGACCGAGATAAGTGTTCAAAGCAGGATTTTCTGCAACATGTTTCTGCGCGTAATGACGGACGTAATCGCTGAAGTCATTCAGGTGAAGAAGCCCGCTGTTCTGGTGAGTCGCAAAAGATTTTAGCAACGAATAAAGACTGGAATTTTCTGACATTTGTTTTCTATTATAACAGCAGAACTTTGAATTCTCAAGCAACTAATGTGAATGAAAGCCAGAAAAATTTGACCGGGAATATTGTATGGAATATACTTGAACATGAAATTGCTCTTTTAGTGTGATTTTTTTTGGAGCTTTGCTTTGAGCCGCAGCGGAATTGATAAAAATAAAAGTAAAAAACTCATAATCATTTCTGTCATTGTGGCATCTCTGTTTCTTTTTGCATTTGCGTGGACAACTTTTGAAATCTCAGTTTTTTTCCATTCTCAGGCTCTGAATACAGAAATCCTTTCCCGTGTCCAGCTTTTGACCACCGTGGCAAAGGATAATCTTTATGAAAAGAACAGCAGCTATTATCAGGCGGTGCGCACTCTGCAGCTTCTGTGCAGTTCATCCGCAGCAGAAGAATCTGTTCTTGTGGATTTTTTCAGTCAGGAAATGGTTCTGAATGATTTTTCCTGGGTGGTTGCAATCTGCGAAGAAAAAAAATGCTGGTCCTTTTCTGAATCCGGTTACAATCCGGTTTCTTTCACTTTTGATTCGTCCTTTCTGAATTCTGACGGAAAAGTTGAAATCAGCAACGGATTATGCTGGTATTTTTGCCCTGTAAAAGGCGATGCCCGTCTTGAAGGCAAAAAAATTCTTGGGCTTGCTTTTGCATTCAGTCTTGATCAGGTACTTTTTGATGTAAGCACAATCGGTGCAGAAAACTATTCTTTGTACATGATTGATTCTGAAGGAAAATGCTGCAATACAGTTGTGTCAGTTGACGGCGTTCCGACTAAAGTTTCCAACAGTGCGCTTTTCTTTGATGCATTCCGTCACAGCAGAATCACAAAAGTCATGTCTGACGCCACCACATTGACAAATGCCTACAGACTTAAAGTGCCTTTTCTGGGGCTTATAAATCTTGACGGCAAAGAAAAATATTTTCTTCTGGAACCTTTGCGGATATTCAATGAAACTTTTTTCCTGCTTCATCTGGTTTCCGAAGATTCTTTCAGCGGCCTTTCAAAGATTTTTGCAAAACATGTTGTAAAACTTGCTTTGCTGATTATTTTTCTTATGGCTGTCTGCACATTTCTTTTTCTGATTCTGTATCGCTCCAGAAAACAACGGCAGTTTTCCAAAAAAGAAGAAAACATTCGAAGTGAACACAACAATCAGCTGGTGCAGGCTCTGCAGCTTGCAAATCAGGCCAGTGCCGCAAAAACTGCGTTCCTATCAAACATGTCCCATGAAATCCGCACTCCCATGAACAGCATTATCCACATGTCGGATTTTGCACTGGAGGCGCTGAATAAAAAAGATGATGAGAAAGCAAAAGAGTATTTGGAGTACGTAATATCTTCTTCTCAGCATCTTCATCAGCTTGTCAACAAAGTTCTGGACATGAGCCGCATAGAAAGCGGAAAAGTGATTCTCAAATACAATCCTGAAAATCTGCGCAGCATTCTTTATGAAACTGTAAACATAATTCAGCCGATGTGCATCAGCAAGAATATTTCGCTTCAGCTTGATTTTATGGTGCTGAGCAACAGAAGAATTCTCTGTGACAAAGTTCAGCTTAAAGAAATTCTGATAAATCTGCTCAATAATGCAATCAAATTTACCGAGCCCGGCGGACGCATTATTTTTGCTGCAAAGGAAATGGCTTCAAAAGAAGTGGCTGCAATGGGAAAAGGCAGAAAAATGTTCTGCCAGTTCAGCGTTGAAGACACAGGCTGCGGAATTCCCGAAGACAAACTTAAAACGATTTTTGAACCTTTCATAAGGGCTGACGAAGCTGACAGAAAGCATGTGGAAGGTTCGGGACTTGGGCTTGCCATTACAAAAAGCATTGTGGATGCCATGGACGGAACAATCAGTGTAAAAAGCCTGATTAACAGCGGAAGCAAGTTTACTGTGGATTTGTCTTTCGATATTGTGACTGACAAAAAAATGGAACTTGAACAGGCGGAATCCGGAAAGAAGAATCCTGTTCCTGAGTCAGCGGGCCGCGTTCTTTTGGCAGAAGACAACCAGCTTAACAGAATAATTGCAGCAAAACTCCTTGAAGAATTCAAATTTACCGTGGATTTTGCGGAAAACGGAAAAATTGCCCTGCAGAAATTCCTTGAATCGGAACCTTCTTATTATGCAATGATTTTCATGGACATTCAGATGCCGGAAATGGACGGATATGAGGCGACAAAGGCAATCCGTGCCAGTAGCCACAAAGATGCTCTTTCTGTTCCGATTATTGCAATGACGGCTTTTTCTTTTGACAACGAAGTGGACCGCTGTCTTAAAGCCGGCATGAACGGCCACCTGGGAAAGCCGCTGGAACCGGATCAGCTTGCCCGGATTGTGGACAGTTTTTCAAAGACAATTAATCAGCCTTCGTGAGCCGGAAAATAAAAAAAGCTGCCTGAAAATGAAGTGCACTTCAAAAACAGACAGCTTTTGTGGAGCATATCGGACTTGAACCGACTACCTACAGATTGCGAACCTGTCGCTCTACCAGGTGAGCTAATGCCCCGAAACTGTTAAAACTATAACGTTGCAAAAACCTTTTGTCAAATCATCTTTCGTAAAGAACTTTTTTCATGTCAGCTTTCAGAAAACCGGTTTTTCCTGTCCTGAAGAAACTTGTGTCTTCCCACGCAACATAAAGATCCCGACCGCAAAGTCCGAAAGTTCCGTAAGTTATTCCCGCGGGCAGGGCAGGAAGAAGAAAAGTGAAAGGTTTTCCGTCATTCAGGATATGCTCGTCAGCCAAAGCGCCGGCAAAGTATCCTGTTCCGTCGGAAAACAGTGCCGTTGTACAGGTTTCCGTAAGGAAAGCATAGGCTGTTACGCCGCCTTTTCCGCGTATGTATGTGCGTGCAGAATTGTTTTTTGACGTATCTGTAACAGTGATTGAAAACTCGAAGTTTTCCGGCAGCACTTCAAGCAGCGTCCTGAGCCGTTCCGGTGCCTGATCAAAGGAATAAGTTCTTGTGGCTTCCTGGTATTCGGCCAGTGAAATGCTTTTTGTCTCAAGACCGGAACCGGTTGTACCCATTGTTTCCCTGTAGTAGTTTTCCGGCGGCGTAAACTGTCTGTATTCAAAATCAGTTTCTGTTTCGTCGCTGGATTTTGCGCATACTACCCAGGATTTTCCGTCAAAAAGACAGGTTGTAATCTGATAATCGTTTTTCAGGTTTATATCCCGGTTGAAGAACAATGGATAAAAAACGCCCGTGTTTGTTCTGTACTGGATAAGGAAAGGATTGTCTTTCTGCACCGTATTGTTTTCGTTGAAAAGCAGGTCGTTGTAAAGTTTTATTACAGGATTTCCTTCTATAAGTACGATGCTGTCAACAGTCCGTTCGGGAAAAAACCGTGCATCCTGAATCATTCTGCAGACAGTTGATGAACCTGTTTTCTTTCCGGGCACGCATTCCAAAAGTCCGCGCCTGTTTACCGTAAAATAAAGGGATTTTTCTGTTGCCGCCACAGAAGAAATGCGTGTGGCTTCTGTCCAGGGCAGATAAGGATAATCCGGTGTTGCCGCCGGAAGTGCAGTTTCTTCAAAACCGTTCTGTGTAAAAGAATACCATGTGTGTGTCTGCGGAACTTTCGACACGGCCTGAATGATTTGTGTGACTGTTTCGGGCACATCTTTTCTGCTGCATGAACAGACTGCAGTGCATAAAAGTGCTGCGGCGAGCAAAGCCAGTGCAGAAACTGAACATCGGACTGATTTTTGAAAATGCTTTTTTTCGGACATAATCCTATTTTACCATGAATCCGTGAACTGCACAAATTCAGGCAAATGCAAATAATCAGAAAATTTTCGGATTTTCAGGATTTTCTCTAAAATTGCATTTTTTGGAGAATCTGTTTATAATTATCTGAATTCTACCCTTTTTCGGGTTATAGTATTGATGTAGGAGATCCTGTGTCTGCTTGGTCGAAAATTTGCATCAGTTTTTTCTCTGCCGTAGTGCTTTTTGCTTTGTTTCTGTTCGGTCCTTTTTTCGGGAACTTCAACGGACTTGAGACACAGATTTATCAGAATGCGCTCATTGAAGGAATGCAGACAAAGCTTGAGAATGTCTCGTCCGGTTTTGACCTGTGGCTTGCAGATTATGACCAGAAAATCGCTGCTTTCAATGAAAGTGAATCTGTAAAGCAGAGCATTCTTACCGTACAATCTCAGAATTCAATTGACGGGCGCGCGGATCTTGCAGGAAGTCTGATTTTTCAGAATCCCGGCATTTTGGGAATCCGCATTCTTGATGCTGACGGAATCCGCGTTCATTACAGCACTTTCCTCACAGACCGGCTTTCAAGCAGCGAAGACAAAACAGCATTCAGAAACTATGTTACTCTGGAAAAAACTCCTTCTCTTCTTCAGCTTCATGGTGTTGGAGCAGGCAACATAAAAAAAACGACACATTATTTTGACGTGGAAAACAATCTGATTGTTTTTGTGCAGGCATTGTATGACACTTATGACGTTTTCCGCGGATACACGCTCATGTATCTTTCGGTTGCTGATTTTCAGCGCAGATTGGTTGCATCTTCCGTAATTTCCGTAACTCAGAACATTACTCTTGCAGGAAAATCAGGTTCCATCAGAAACGTGGGATTTGTACTGGATGTTCCGCAGAATATCAGTTCGTCAGTGCTGGAATGGGTTGCTGACATCTGGAAGCAGAAGGTCAGCGCAGAGATGGCTTTCTCTGACAATGGAACTGATTTTATCGCCGTAAACTATATTTCTCCTGATTCAAGCAGAATTCCCGTTACTCAGCTTGAAAACGAATCGGTCTTCATGCTGCCGGACACTGTAGAAATCATTCTTCTTGCTGCAGTTTTCATCTCTGTTTTCCTGATTATTTTCATGCTTCTGAATATTCGCAAAGATGATTATGTAGTCATCCGGGAACGTGTAAAACGGTTTCAGATGGCATTCATTACTGAATTCATCAATCAGCGTGAGAACGGCGACTGGCAGCAGCTTGTTGAAAACATTGCTTCCAGAAAAAATGATGTTGTTTTTGAACTGAAACACAGTATCGGAAAACGGCGGATAAAACGGCATGAAGCAGAAATTGACGAAATGCTGGACAAAAGCTGGGTTGATCTGATGACTGCACTTGGTATTCAGGTTAACCAGATGGTGGGCATCAATCTTTTTGCAAACGCCAGTTTTCAGAATGCTTTGGGAACAAAACCTGCCGAATCTTCTGCTTCTGTTGCGGCTCATGCTCCTGCGGCAATTCCTGACTTTGTTGAGCCGTTTGTGGCACTGGAAGAAGTTGAGGAGCTTGAAGAAGTTCCTGAGGCAGAATTCGTTTCTGATTTGGGCGATTCGAACGATTTGAAAAAAGTTGACGGAAGTGGATCTGATGCCGCAGCTGCCGATAACGCTGACAAAGCGGATAAAGCTGAAGACGAAGAAGTGCTTGAGGAACTGGAAGAGGTTGAGGAGCTTGAAGAAGTTCCTGAGGATGAGCCGGTGGAAGAATCTGATGCCGCAACTGCCGTCAATGCTGACAAAGCGGATAAAACTGAAGACGAAGAAGAGCTTGAAGAACTGGAAGAAGTTGAAGAGCTTGAAGAAGCTGATGACGCCGCTGCCGAAACTGAGCCGGCAAAAGACACTGATTCCACAGCTGCCGAATCTTCTGAAACGGTTGAATCTTCTGAAGTTGTCGCAAAAGAAGAACTTACCGAAGCAGAAGCTTTGGATGCTCTTGCAGAATCTCTTGTTATCGGCGACCGTGTTCCTCAGACAGACCACAGTGTTTCCGAAGATTATCTTCAGGATTTTTCATCCTCATTCCCTGACTTTACTGATTTGGACCTGAACCCGGAGTCTTTGGAAGGAAAGATTGAGATTACTATTCCAGTTGCCCGGAATCAGCCTCTTCTTTATGATGCCGAACCTGATTATTCAAAGCTTGACAGCGATTGGTAAGCTTTCAATCGGTTTGATTCCCAGTTCAGCTGCAAAAGCCCTGCATTTGATTAGCGGTGTGATTACGTTTTCCGGCTTGTGTGCATCGCTGTTGCAGATGACTTTTACACCGCTTGTTGCTGCCAGTTCCCAGAATTCGCGGAATGGATAGGGCAGCCGTTTTTCTCCGTTTTTTGTGATTACCGGGTCTTTAAGAAAACCATATCCGTTGATTTCTATCGGCATGTCGCAGTCAATTGCACATTCTGTAAGTGCGGTGAGACACGCTTTTATTTCAGGATTCCATACTGTCGTACCTTTTGCCATCATTACGTCCGGATGGGCCAAAAAAGCAAAAAAGCCTGTCTGCATTGCTTTTATCGTAAGGTCCGTATATTTGTGCAGAAGCCGTCTGTCATCTGCAACTTCAGGAATGTAATGACGCACGGAACCGTCCGGCACCCAATGCTGTCCCAAAACCAAGTATTGGGCTCCATGTTCTGCAATCAGAAAATCTTTGTACCAGCTGTCAAAAACCGTATCGTATTCACATTCAAAACCGAGGTATACAGGAAAATTTGCAAGTTCGGCAGCTTCTTTTACCATTTTTACATAAAGAGCTGTTTCTTCAGGTTCCATTTTTACATGCTGCCAGATGTCTCCTCCGTTTTTCGGAAAAGGGCAGTGGTCTGAAAATCCCAGTGCAGTACACCCTTGCCCTTTTGCATACTCAACGTAATCAGCGGGAGTTCCCTGGGCATGTTTGCACAAGTATGTGTGGGTGTGGTAAGAAGAAAAGGATATGTTCATGGCGCGATACTATCACAGTGTTCTGACTTCCACAAGAGCGGCTTATGCGGTACAATATCGCCATGTACTCGAAAAAACTCAGGGATCTTAAGCCCTACGTTCCCGGTGAACAGCCGGCAGACCGTCCTTACATCAAACTGAATGCCAATGAAAATGCTTATCCGCCGCCCCAGCCGGTTGTGGATGCTGTAAACGGAGCTCTTTCTGAAAATCCGCTTAAACTTGCACGCTATCCTGACCCGGATTCTACCGTTTTGCGCGAAGCAATTGCGGATATGCTCAACAAAACCGGCGGTGTTTTTGCCAACAGTGAAAAAGCGGCTGCGGCACTTGAAGCTTCCGGACTGAAAATTACCAAAGACATGATTTTCTGCGGAAACGGCTCTGATGAAGTTCTTTCCCTTCTGTTCTATACTTTTTTCGACAGCAACGAATCTGTAGTTTCTCCCCTTCATTCATACAGTTTTTATCCCGTTTATGCCGGTTACTACGACATGAATCTGGTTCGCGTTCCCTTGAAAGAGGATTTTTCTCTTGATAAAGAAGCAATGCTTGCAGAATCAAAAAAAGCTTGCGGAATGATTTTTGCTAACCCCAATGCGCCTACAGGAATTGCTCTTTCAACTGCAGAAGTTGAAGAAATGCTCAAAAAATATCCGGAAGACAAAGCTTTTGTTGTTGATGAAGCCTATGCAGATTTCGGAACTGAATCCGTACTGCCTCTTTTGGCAAAGTACAAGAATCTGGTTGTTGTGCGTACTTTCAGCAAAAGTCTTTCCTTTGCGGGAATGCGCATGGGATTTGCCGTTGCTTCTCCTGAAGCAATTGCTGCAATGACAACCGTAAAAAATTCATTCAACCATTTTCCTGCTGACGTGCTCTGCCAGACTGCGGCAACTGCTGCAGCAAAATGCACTGATTATTTTTGCGAAAAAAGCCGGGCTATTGCAGACACTCGCGACCGGTTTGCTGACGGACTTTCAAAAGCCGGATACTTTGTGGTGCCTTCAAGCACGAACTTTGTCTTTGCACGCCACCCCGGACTGTCGGCTCCGGAAGTTTATGCAAAAGTCAAAGAAGCGGGCATTCTTATCCGCCACTTCAACACGCCGGGCATTGAAAACTTTGTGCGCATAACGATCGGAACCGACGAGCAGATGAATTCTTTATTAAAAGTCATGGAGGACTTATAAAATGCGTTTTTTGGTATTGTCAGACATTCATGGTGATTCAGAATACATTGAAATGCTGGATCAGGAATTTGCAGAAGCTGATGCAGTACTTTTTGTAGGTGATTTTGCCCGTTTTAAAGAACCTGAAACAGGACTTCCCGTTTTAAATACATTGGTCCGCAAACATGACAGTATTTTTGCCGTAACAGGAAACTGCGATGAACCTTCTTTTGTAGAAGAACTTGTAAATCTTGACATTTCTGTTGAAGGAGACCTGATTTTCCGCGACGGACTTGCATTTGCCGGAAGCGGCGGTGCTCTCAAGTTCACAGGAACAACACCCAACGAGCGTACAGACGAAGATCTTGCCTCAGATCTTGAAATAGTAAAGAATCAGCTGGCAGAAAACGGACCTGAAGAACTGAACAATCTGATTCTGATTACCCACCAGCCGCCTTTTGATTCCGGAATGGACAAAATTACAGCAGGTATTTCCACAGGATCAAAACTGTTCCGTCAGTTTATTGAAGAGTATCAGCCACTGCTTGCTTTGAGCGGTCATATCCACGAATCTTTTGCAACAGGAAAAATCGGCAAGACAGTGCTGATGAATCCCGGTTCTCTTGCAGAAGGCCGTTACGGAATTGTTGAAGTTGCCAGAAGCGGAGATACCTGGTCAGTGACAAAAGCTGAACTTAAAACATTGGCGGCAAACTGATGATTGCAGCTCCTATTCTTGATGCAGAACTCAACGCTCATCTGGATTCCATTCAAAAAGACGGAATGTCTGTTTTTGTTATGGCAGACGGTCGCGTCCGTGGTGCACTTTTCAACGGAAGCCGTTTTGTGAACACAATGCGCGCTCAGCACAACACCGGAATTCTTGAGACAATGGTTCTCGGACAGGCAGCTTTGTGCGGCGCTCTTCTGATTCCTACCATGAAAGGGCGGGAACATGTAACTTTCCGTTACGATACCAACGGCCCGGCAGCAGGTTTTTCTGTAGAAGCTGATTCTGCCGGTTATGTCCGCGGTTACCTGCTTCAGAACGCGATTCCCGTTGACAAACCTTTGGAAAGTTGGGATCTTTCACCTTTTTTCGGTCCGGGAACTTTAACTTTGAGCCGCCTTCAGGAAGGTGCCCGCGAGCCTCAGACCGGAACTGTAGAAATCAAGCATAGAAACATTGCTCAGGATTTGGCCTGGTACTTTGACCAGTCGGAGCAGACAAAAACTGCTTTCAATTCAAGCATAATGATGGACAGACAAGGCCGTGTGACAGGTGCCGGCGGACTTTTTCTGCAGATTATGCCGCAGATTGGCGGACACCGCAAAAAGGGAGCCGCAGAAGACGCTGTTCAGTCAATGGATGACGAAGAAGAACTGCTGGCAAGGGTAGAAAACGCTTTCAAGGCAGCACCTTCTTTGGGACAATGGTTTTCTGAAAACGGCAACCGCAATGACATAATCTACGGATTGTTCCGGGAATTTTCTCCTGCCGTTGCTGTTGAACGGGATATTGTCTTCAATTGTCCCTGCAGCAGAGAAGGATTTGTCCGCCGCATCAGGGCGCTTTCCGGTGCGGAACTGGCAGACATAAAAAAGAACGGCCCTGATCCGCTGGAAATAATCTGTCACAACTGCAACAGTCATTATTCAATACCTGTTTCCGAGTTGTAATAAACAGTGGCCGGAAAGAAAACCTTCAAAGATTATTTTCTCTTTCTCTTCGGGCTTTTCGTTTCCGGACTGGGTGTTGCCATAACCAAAAAAGGTGAGCTGGGTGTTTCTCCGGTTTCTTCAGTGGCAAACATTCTCAGCATTTCTTTTCCATCACTTACACTTGGAAACTGGCTGATCGTGTGGAACTGCGTCCTGATTTTGGGACAAATCCTGATTCTTGGCAAAAGATTCCAATGGTTCCAGCTGCTCCAGATTCCATTGTCCTTTCTGTTCGGTTACTTTACGGACTTCGGTTCTTGGCTCATGTCCTTTTTTGATTTTTCAGCTTATGCATTCAGATTGGGCTGTGTTCTGATTGGAACCATTGTTCTCGCATTGGGTATTTCAATCACTGTTTCCGTAAATGTGATCATGAATTCGGGCGAGGCCTTTGTAAAAGCCATTTCTGACCGTTTCAGAAAAAATTTCGGGACTGTAAAAATCATTTTTGACGTTTCCTGCGTTACTTTGTCCGTAATCATGTCGCTGTTTTTCTTCGGCGGAAAAATTGTGGGCACAAGAGAAGGCACAGTAATTGCGGCACTGTTGACAGGTGTCTGCGTCAAATTCTTCATGAAAACTCGACATTCGGCCTAATTCCCGTTCAAAACTAAAATTATTCGTTTTTGGCGGCTTCCAGAAGTTTGTAGTATTCTCCTTTCAGCTGCAGAAGTTCTTCCGGGGTTCCGCTTTCAAGAATTCCGCCTTTGTCAACAACAAAAATCCTGTCTGCATTCTGAATGGTCGAAAGACGGTGTGCAATCACGAAAGATGTGCGTCCCTTCAGCAGTTCCTTTATTCCCTGCTGAACAAGTTTTTCCGTCTGTGTATCGATGCTGCTGGTAGCTTCATCCAAAATCAGAATTTTCGGCATCGAAATCATTGTTCGTGCAAAAGCCAGAAGCTGTCGCTGCCCGTTGGACAATTCTCCGCCTCTGGAAGTCAGTTTCGTGTCATAACCATCCGGTAAAGCGGTAATAAAGTCGTGGGCATGAACCGATTTTGCAGCAGCAAGAATCTCTTCTTCTGTGGCGTCCAGTTTTCCGTAGCGGATATTGTCTCTGATCGTGCCAGAAAAAATGTAATTGTCCTGAGTCATTATTCCCATCTGAGAACGGAGGCTTTCCAAAGTCACATGTTTTATGTCTTTTCCGTCAACCAGAATCTGTCCGTCCTGAATGTCGTAAAATCGGCTGATCAGGTTGACGATAGTGGATTTGCCTGCTCCTGTAGGTCCGACCAGGGCAATTGTTTCGCCGGCTTTAACAGTGAAGTCCGTGTGTTCAAGTACATTCCGGGCTGATTTAATTACCGCACCGGTTACCGGGTTCACGCCTTCGTAACCGAAAGTCACGTCTTTGAATTCCACATCGCCTCTGATTGTGCCCAAAGTTTCTGCATCTTCCGCATCTGTGATTCCGGGCTTTGTGTCCAGAATTTCAAAGATGCGTTCTGCTTTTGCAATGGCGGTAATCAGCTGGTTGTAAAACTGACTCAGAGCATTTATGGGCTGCCAGAACATTCCGATGTAACTTCCGAATGCCACATAAGTTCCGATGCTTACGTTTTCAACGCCCATTACTTTGATACCGATAAAGTACAGGGCAAAAGTACAGAGACCCCAGGAAAAATCAATGATTGCAAAGTTTGCATCTGCCCAGCGTACAGCTTTGATGAATGCATTCCGGCATTCCGTAACGAGCCACACGAAAGTACTGTTTGTCTCGCTTTCTGCAGTAAATCCCTGTACCACCTTGATTCCGGACAAATCCTCATTGATGAAGGCACTCAAGTTTGAGTTTTTCTTGCTGTTCAACTGCCAATAATTATGCGCCTTTCTCGAAACCACCGCTACACCCGCAATCAGTACCGGCAGACCGAAAAGACTTGCTGCGGCAAGTTTTGCATTCTTTGTAATCATGATTACTGCAACGGCAATAACTGTTACAAAGTTCGGAATCAGATTTGTGATGGCATTTTCAAGCACATCTTTCAGAGCATTTACATCGCCGGTTATTCGGGCAAGGATTTTTCCCGAAGGACGGGAATCAAAAAAGCTCAGATCCAATGACTGAATATGCACATAAAGCTGATCGCGGATTTCTTCTATTACCTTGTTCGTCAGTTTTGCCATGATCATCATGCGGATTTTTACCGCAATGACCATGATCAGATTCGCACCGAGAGCAATGGCCATCAGGCGCAGAAATCCCGGCATGTCCTTGTTTGCTATGTAAGTATCAATTCCTTTTTCCATAAAAAGCGGATTGATCAGACTTACGAAAGTTCCGATTGCAATAAGCAGAAAAACTATTGCAATCCGGCCTTTGTATTTGAGAAGATAACTCAGAAGGCGCAGAATTGTGCGCATTTTGGATACTTCTTTCAGTTTTTCATCATCTTTATATGAATTGACCATCTTATTCTCCGTACTGTACGTGCCAGGTCTGGGTATAAAGTCCGTTCAGAGCCAGCAGTTCCTCATGAGTACCCTGTTCTGCAATGCGTCCGTTTTCAAGAACCAGAATCCGGTCTGCAGTTTTTACCGCACTGATGCGGTGGGCAATGATAATCTTTGTCATTCCGGTTTTTTCTTTCAGCATTTCCTGAATCTGTTTTTCTGTTTCCGTATCAAGCGCAGAAGTTGAATCGTCAAAAACAAGAACCGGTGTGTCTCTGCTTATTGCACGGGCAATCGTGAGCCTTTGTTTCTGTCCTCCGCTCAAGCCTACGCCCCGTTCTCCGATTACAGTTTCTGTTCCTGCTTCCATGCGCTCCACAAAAGCCTTTGCAGCGGCTTCTTCCAGTGCTTTGTCAACGGTTTCGTCTGTCAGCGTTTCTTTTTCGCCCAGCTTTGTGTTGGCACTGATTGTTTCTGAAAAAAGAAAAACGTCCTGCATGACGGCAGAAATGTTTTTGCGCAGTGTTGCCAAGGGAATGTTCCGGATGTCTTTTCCGTCAATCCGGATTGTGCCTTCTGTCACATCGTACATGCGTTTCAAGAGATTGATTACAGTTGTTTTGCCGCTTCCGGTTGCACCCATGATGCCCAAGGTTTCACCGGGTGCCACATGGAAAGACACATCCGTAAGAATCGGAGTACCGTTTTCGGTAGCGAAGGATACTTTGTCAAACTCAATGTCGCCCTTGAATTTTTCAGTTCCGTCCGCACTTTCTGCAAGATCGTCGGTAATCTGCGGCATTTCTCTGTAAATTTTGTCAATGCGTTTTGCGCTTGCAAGACCACGGGAAAGCCCCCCTGAAAGCCAGCCCAGCATTTCCATTGGCCACACAATGTTCATGGAATACTGAACGAATGCAGTCAGTTCTCCAAGGCTCAGTCTGTCGCTCATTGCGTAAATTCCGCCGTGAATCAGGATCGCAATGGGCACAAAATAGTGCATCATTGTAATTACAGGCTGCCACCGTACAAAAACTTTTGAAACTTCCAGGTTCAGTTCGTAATATTTTCCGTTGTGCTTGCGGAATTTGCTGATTTCGTAACGCTCTTTCAGAAATGATTTTACGGTACGCACACCGGCCAGGTTTTCCTGTGCAGTGTTGTTGAGTTGGGAATTTTCTTCTGCCAGATTTCCGAAAAGGGGATCCAATTTTGAACTCATGGCAACAGCGATTATTCCGCAGATAATCATTGCAACCGTAGGGATAATGGAAAGCCTCCAGTTCATTCTGTACATTGAAAAAAGAACCAGTGTCACGTGAACTGCAATTTCCATCAGAAGCATGCCGATGTAGGTGAACAGTTCCCAAATTGAATCAACGTCATCCTTTACGCGGGCCATCAGCTCGCCGGAGTTGGTTTTGTCAAAAAAGTTTGCAGAAAGTCCCTGAATCTTGTGGAAAAAATCTTTGCGCAGTTCACTTCCGATCTGACTTCCTGCCCAGTCACAGCTGAATTCCCGTGAGTAGCCCAAAATGGCCCGCAACACCCCGATCATCAGAAAACCTGAAAGCAGTATGTTCAGACGGGAAAAATCCTGCTTTCCGATTACTTCGTCAACCAGAAGGCGTGTTATCTGTGGTGTGAGCATGTCCAAACCGACAAATGCCACATTGATGAATCCTACAAGAATGTAAAAATGTATGACCGGCTTTACGAAGCGGAACAAATGAAGCCGGTCAGGTCCATTGTCCGCAGACTTGGATTGAATTTTCTGCGTTTTCATAAAATCCTTTGATAGTGAAAAAGTGAAAACAATAAGCCGCAATGGAGACAATTACTCCGTCGGCTAACCAATAAAACAAAAATACTGAGGATTTTTGGATATTCCGGACTGTTCCGAAATATGCTAGATAGGACGTACACCGGAGAAACAGTAAATTTTTCTGGCGGTACGAGTTGCAATATCCATATTTCTGCTCCTCCTTTGAATGTAGTAATGCGAGGTAACCTTTCGGTTTGAATTCACCTTAATGAAGTGATTATTTTTTGTCAAGGGAGACTGAAAAAATTGTTCAACTCCCGAAGCATTCCGGTTCTGATTGTTTCAGCCATTGCATTGTATGCTTTTTTTTCTGCTGTTGACCGGGAATAGGCTGCGCTTTTTCCCCCGGAACAGGACCAGCTGAAAACTGTTGTTTCTGCTTTGACCGAAACTATATTCAGTTCAAGAGAAGGGTAGAGCGCATAAAGTGTCGTTTCTGCATCTTGCACTGAAAATTCCATATTCGGTTCAATGCGGACAATTGCCTTGTATTCTGCATTTGTCCCAGTTTTCGATACAATCATTCCGGCGGCGGACAGAACTTCTGAAACCGCGTTTTTCACTGAATTGTTGAAGTCTGCATCAATGTCAATAAAAACGGAGCTTTTTCCGAGACAATGAACTGCAAGGTTTTTGCACAAAGCTGATTTTTCCAGAATGGTTCCATAATCTGATTCAAGGCGATTCAAATCAAAAAGGGCTGCATATTCTGCTTTTTTGCGAAAATCATCTCCGGCCTTGTCTGCCATGCCGAAAAGTCGTGCGGCAAGCATAGGATTTGTTTTTTCTTCTGCAGATGCTTTGTCAAAGAAGTCCAGAAATGTCAGGGATTTTCCCTCAAGTTCCGGCTTGAGCTGCTCATATGCTTTTGCTCTGCTGATAAAACATACGGCGGTATATTGCTTTGTCACTTTGTCAAAGCATGTTTCGCTGAATTCCGTGCCGAAAAGCCGTATGTCTGATTCAATGTTTACTGTGCGTGCTGCAGTTTCCGAAAAATCACCGCCATTGATTTGTGTGTTTGAGTAAAGATTCGTGCGGATTTCTGCATTAAGGAAAAGCCCCAGTTTGGAAACTGCATCGGCTTTTGCAGCTTCTTCCGTGTCTCCATAACCCTGCCGGGCAATGTAAACTGCATCGTCATAAAAGGAATCCGCTCCCTGCAGAAACCATTGGGGAAGACTTTCTTCATCGGGTACCGAAGAACAGGAAACAAACGGAACAATTACAATGGAAGTCAAAAGGAATACTGACAGAACCAGCAGTTTGTCAAAACAATGCAGTTTTTTCATCATGACTCTGATTTTATCAGTGAATGTTGAAAAAAGATAGACAAAAAAAGGGCGGTCCTGGAAGTTATTGAATCTTCTCCACGGGCAGCCCCTTTTATCAGTTTTGCTTACTGCAATGAAATATCAAGTGTGATGTTTGATTCAACTTCAAAATCTTTCAGCTGTGCAATTGTTGCTGTTCCCAAAGCCCGCAGGTTTTCTGCTTCCAGTGTGTCTCCGGGGATTTTTGAAATTGCATCTGCAAGATATTTGTCGTACATGTCCTGGCGCATACCGAATACAACGTAGTAAACGTATTCATCCGGGCCGGTTGCATTCCAGTCCTGATCAATTGTGTGGCTCATTGTCCAGCTTGATGCCAGTTTTTCAAGACCGCGAAGAGTCATGTTTGCTTCGATATACTGTACAAGACTTGCAACGTCGCCCTGCATTTTTCCGTCGCTTGCATCCTGTGCACGGGCAGCAGCATCGCTTACATTCTGTGCAATTGAATTTGCAACCTGTGTCTGAACATCAAAGTTGTCGCTCATAAAAATAAGACCTTTCAGTTCATCACCGCGGTTCTGCAGAATCCAGATTTTGTAGTCTTCTTTTCCGAGTGCAGCTTTGAGAGCTTCTGTTTCACCTCCTGCAGCTGCGTCAACCCACAAAGGCAGCTCGCGGCCCAGTTCTGCACCCTGGTAGTCCGTAATCAGACGTTTGGGTGTTTTGATGGAAACATCAGATGAACGCTCAATTTTTGTGCTTGCACATGAAGCCAGAAGTGCTGCTGCAAGAACACATGCCAGTACGGGAATAATTTTCTTCATAAAAACTCCTATATCCGAAGAACCGGTCTTCGTTTAAATACTAAATTACAGAAACTAATATAGCGAATGATTTTCGGATTATCAATTAAAAAGAGAAAAACTTTTTCCTTTTCAGTGTGTTGTCGTAAAAATGTGTAAAAATGGAGAAAGTGGACATTTTTAATGAAAATTTTGCGTCTTTGTCAAAATTGTGCTACAATCAGATTCATGAAAACAGTAAAACTTGGTAATACAGGCATAGAAGTTCCACAGAATGCTTTCGGTGCTCTTCCCATTCAGCGGGATAATGTTGAAACGGCAGTATCTTTGTTGCAGCAGGCTTATCGCGGCGGCATGACTTTTTTTGATACGGCCCGTGCATATTCTGACAGTGAAGAAAAAGTCGGCATAGCACTGAGCGATGTCCGCCAGAACATAATCATTGCTACAAAAACAGGTGCAAAAACGCCTGAAGAACTTATGGAACATTTTGAAACTTCATTAAAGCTTCTTAAGACGGATTATGTTGATATCTACCAGTTTCATTGTGCAGACAGAGTTTGGCGGCCCGGTGACGGAACCGGAATGTATGAGTGCATGCAGAAACTCAAGAAAGAGGGAAGAATCCGCCATATCGGAATTACGGCCCACAAAATCGGAGTTGCGGAAGAAGCCGTAGACAGCGGACTTTACGAAACACTTCAGTTTCCTTTCAGTTATCTTTCTTCTCCCAGGGAACTTGCACTGGTTGAGCGCTGCAAAGAAAAAGGAGTCGGCTTTATTGCCATGAAGGCTCTGGCCGGCGGACTCATTACCAGCGCAAAAGCAGCTTTTGCTTTTGTTTCCCAATACGACAATGTGGTTCCCATTTGGGGAATCCAGCGCCAGGAAGAACTTGACCAGTGGCTGTCTTTTTTTGACAAGCCTGCCGAAATGGATGAAGAAGTCCGCGGAATAATCGAAAAGGATAAATCTGAACTGAACGGAGATTTCTGCCGTGGATGCGGATATTGCATGCCTTGTCCGCAGGGAATCGTCATCAACCAGTGTGCACGAATGTCATTGATGCTCCGGCGTGCTCCTTCAAAAGCATGGCTTTCTGAACGCTGGCAGCAGGCTATGTCCGACATTCAGAAGTGTACAGGCTGCGGAAAATGCCGCACAAAATGCCCTTACGAACTGAATACACCGGAACTGCTCAAGAAGAACTATGATGATTATCAGAATGTTCTGGCCGGAACAGTTTCTGTTTAATTTGTGAAAAAGCCGCTTGTGCGGTTTAGCTATAGGAGGCGTGATAAAAATTACGTCCGTGTAATTTTTATCACTTCAGTTTGTT
>JAKSTU010000033.1 GCA_024402435.1 Treponemataceae bacterium | reverse complement strand
CGATTGAATCATACAGATCAGACAGGAACGTCTTGAGTTCATCTTCACTGTGCATACTGAACCGCTGAGGCATTCCTCCCCAGCGAATATAATCCATAAGTGCGGCATCATCAGCTTTTTCAATTCCCTGAATTTCAAGCGCCTCTGCAAAACTGAATGGAAGAATTTTAAAAGAAACATATCGGCCAGAAAGAACCGTTGCAAGTTCACCAGACAACAGCTTTGCATTGGAACCGGTAATAAAAATGCTGGTGTTCAAAAGGCGGAACGAATTGACGGCTTTTTCAAAATTTGCCACATTCTGTATTTCATCAAAAAAGAGATAATACTTCTGGTCATCAGTAATAAGATTTTTTGCATACTCATAAAGTGACATTTCATCCGTAAGATGCGCAAACTGCAGGTCTTCAAAATTGATGAAAATCTTGTGAGAATCATCCGTTTGAATTTCATCTGCAATCTGTTTAAGAATAACAGATTTTCCACAGCGACGGATTCCAATCAGAACCTTTACAAGTTCATTTTCATAAAAAGGCCGTATTTTTTTTAACCAGTTTTCTCGTATTACCATACTTATAGAATAGACTGAAAATGCAAAAAGTGCAACTTGTACGGTTGAGACGTACTAAAATTACAAAAAGGAGAAGTTTTTTCGATGTGGGGAAAGCTACGCTTCGCTAACGAGTTTTATTTTCGATTTTACTTAATCGGAAAATAAAACATCGCTTCCCCTCGCGGCGCGAGTTTTTGTAGAAAACTCGGTAGTGAACAAAGCGAACGGACTACCCCTTCTGCAAGGCAAACTTGTTTGCCCGCTCAATCGCCGCCCGCAACGCTGGCTATATCTTTCAAAGCAGTTTTCAATCTCTCCCTGTCTTCCTCTGCTTTATCGCCCTTAAAATAAATCTCTACAAAAGTAACAAGCTGAAGCTTTTCCTGCCAAATGAAAATAATCCTAATTCCAGACTGGGAACCTCGTCCTGGCAAAGCTCTACAGGCAAACTTACGGACTTTATTTGAAACATATTCTTCACCGCAAAATCCTTCAATTGGAACAAATGCAGTAGTAGGAACTTTTTTCTCGTAGAAAGTTTCAATCGTAAATTTTTTGAATGTTTCAAAATCACTTTCAAGAGTTCGGTAGCGTTTTAGAAGAGACTTAAAATCCTTATCGAATTCAGGAAGAGTTTTATAATTAATCATCTTCCTCCACATATTCCCTTACAGAAGTTTCAGGAGTTCTGTAGAAAACAGATTCATAATCCAGCACTTCCTTATCTTTAGCTCCAATCCAAGGAATGTCTTTATGGGAAAGTGCAGAAAGTTCACTGGCCGATTTAGACGAGTGCTTTTCAAGTTCCTTATCAATAAACTCCAGTTCCCGGGCAGAAAGAAGTTCCAGGTCTGGTTCAACAATCGGAAGATATTTTGTCATATCATGCTGATAATACTTGGTTTTGATTTCTTCAATCTGACCGGCAGCTTCCATCTGTTTGATAAGTTTTGCAAAATCCACAGGAGTAGGACCAAAAGTATTCTTAATGTACGAAAGCCCCATCAGCTGTTTTTCGTAAAGTTCGTAATAATCAAAATCAATAAAATACAGAAGCTTGTAAAGAACAGTCTGCCCCACATTAGGCTTAGCTCCAACTTTGGAAAGAATATAGAGAAAAACCTGCTTGAATTTTTCAATGTTATTTTCTGGAATACTTATGCGGATATCAGGAGATTCAGTCTTCTTTTCCGATTTCTGAATATCGTACTCCGGTTCCACAGGCATAACATTATCAATAAGACAGGAATAGCTTACATCAAAAATCCCAGCCGCCTTACGAATAATCTCCAAAGGCATCTCCACAGCCCCAGTTTCATATTTAATGTAAGTCTGCCTTGAAACCCCAAGCTTAAGCGCCAGTTCTTCCTGAGAATAAGAATGTTTTTCCCTCAATTGTTTAATGATCGATTCCATACCATTAAGATAGTAAGGGATGATGAAAATGTCAAGTTTTAGTTACAGTATAATGTAAAGGTTTATAATATTTTTAAAGAGGATAAAAAAGCAGCTATGCTGCGCACGCAAAGCCTTCCCCTCGCGCCCACCACCCCATCCCCGGGTGGCAATTTTTCCCTTGAATCAAGCAATGATTCTTTTTATAATTACACAAAATTGTATGACGTACCACGGCAGTCTGTGTCGCGGTGCATATTCCATCAGATCAGTTTGAATTTCATTGCAAGGAGGAAAACCTATGGGTGACGGCAGTAGTAGTAGCGGACCCTATCCGGCTGAAAACAAATCAGTACTGTCATGCCTTGCCACAGGTTTTCGGTCCTGATTCAAATTCCCAGCCAGACACTCCGCTTCTGAAAACTATTTTTCCCATTGTCCAGACTTTTTCACGGGCATTTACTTTTTCAGTTTATAAAGTGCCCAAAACTTTTTTCGGGAGTTATTCAGATGGCAGAACTCAATTTAAAACTTGAAGACACAATCAATAAATTGTTGGAAGAAAAAAAATACACTTCCATAAGAGACTTTCTTGTTCTAATGGCTCCGTCAGATTTGGCGGCAATCTTTGAACTGATTGAAGAAAAGAACATTCCTCTGCTTTTCAGGCTTTTGCCCAAAGACAAGGCGTCAGACACTTTCGTAGAAATGGAAAACGAATATCAGGAACTTCTGATCCGCAGTTTTTCAGATTTTGAACTGAAAGCGATTCTTGACGAAATGTACGTAAATGATGCGGTTGACCTTGTTGAAGAAATGCCGGCCAACGTTGTTTCGCGAATTCTTCAGCAGGTGGATCCTGAAACCCGCAAAGACATAAATCAGATTCTGCAGTATCCGGAAAATTCTGCGGGATCAATCATGACAACGGAATATGTTTCGCTCAAATTGGGGACTACCGTAGGCCAGGCGATTAAACAGATCCGCGAAACCGGTGTTGAAAAGAAATCATTTTACGCATGTTATGTAACCGAAAAACGAAAGCTGATCGGCCGGCTTTCTGTAAAGGATCTTCTGCTGGCAAAAAGTGATGACATTCTGATTGATGACATCATGAAGACAAACGTTATTTCCGTTTCTACCCATGATGATCAGGAAGAGGTTTCAAAACTTCTTTCAAAATACAACTTTTATGCGCTGCCTGTTGTTGATACGGAACAGAATATGGTCGGTATCATTGCATTTGACGATGCTCTTGAAGTCATGGAAGAGGAAACCACAGAGGATATGGAAATCATGGCAGGTATGGCACCTTCTGACAAAACATATCTTCATTCAAGTCCTTTCTATCTGTTCAAGCACCGCATCATCTGGCTCATGCTTCTGATGATTTCTGCCACTTTTACGGGAATGATCATCACAAGTTTTGAAAGCGCACTTGCCGTTCAGGTTGTACTGACTGCATTCATCCCCATGCTTATGGACACTGGCGGTAATTCCGGTTCACAGTCTTCCGTAACGATTATCCGCGCCATTTCTTTGGGTGAAATTGAATTCTCTGATTTGCCCAAAGTCGTCCTCAAGGAAATAGCAACTGCTCTCATGTGCGGTATTGTGCTTGCGGCGGTGTGTTTTGCAAAGATAATGCTGGTGGACAGACTTCTGCTTGGCAATACGGACGTTACAGTAACAATCGGACTGATTGTATGCGCCACAATGGCTGCAACAGTTCTGGTGGCAAAAACAATCGGCTGTGTCCTGCCTTTGTGTGCAAAGAAGCTGGGCTTTGACCCTGCTGTCATGGCAAGTCCTTTCATTACCACGATTGTTGACGCACTGTCTCTGCTCGTCTACTTCGGAATTGCCAGCGCCCTCCTGTTTTAAAAGGCGCTAGTGCCCTGCTGTTGTGCGCGGCATGACACAGCGAATATGTCATCCGGAGCGCTAAAAACAAGTTTTTTGTCGAAGGATCTTTTATGGCATCAATCGTTTCAAATGTTACAAGTCTGTTGAGTTTTTCTTCAGAAAAACTCAAAGCCCATCGCGTCAGCGATTGGCAATGTTTCGACTGCGCTCACTGCGTTCATTCCGCTCAAAAGCCCGCAAAACTCAGTTTGTGCAAAACTCAGTTTGTGTTGAATACAAGATAAAATAGTGATAATGTGAGAAAAGCAGTAGTTGGTGCTGGTCTGCCAAAGGCAAGAATCAGTCAAAAGGGAAGCAGGTTGGAATCCTGCACGATCTCGTCACTGTGAATGGGGAGTTTTTGCCAAAGTTTTACGCCACTGGATTTTATCTGGGAAGGTCCGGCAAAAATGATGATCCTTAAGTCAGGAAACCTGCCAACTATGATAGTACAGGAAGAAATTCCGGATCACGAGCAATTGGTCGTACTCATTTACTATTTTTCTCATTGGTAACCGCGGCATTCAGGCGGTTCAAAAGCGTTGGGCATCTCATGCAGAATCAGTCAGAATGGAGATGTCTTTGCGGCTTGTCATCAAACCTTCGGGAATCATTTTAAATTCAGTTGCCCTGTGTTTTCGGAAACGGAAGCTCAGGGCATTTTTTTTTCATACTCTCCCGTTTTCTGCCGTCAAATCAATCTGCGTAGCAGGTTTATATATATTTATCACCCAAAAAGGCAAAACAATGAAAAAAAACCTTTTGATCATTTTGATTTGTGCTACGATGGTTTTTCCTCTCTGTGGCAGTGGCAAATCAGAAAAAGACAAGAAAGCTGCTGATAAAGCGGCAGCTCTCATCGACGCAATTTATGTACAGGAACGCACTGACAAAACTGATGAACAGTGTGCGGCCGCGAAAAAAGCCTGGGACGCACTTACTGATGACCAGAAAGCACTTGTGAAAGGCGAAAACGCTGATCCTGACTACTTCGGCCGCGACACAGGAGACGCTTCAAAAGACAATCCCCTTAATCAGGACGGAATCGGAGAAAATGAGATTCTTGTAGTCAGTTTCGGAACTTCTTTCAATGACAGCCGGGCAGAAGACATTTACGGCATTGAAAAAGCTGTTCAGGCCGCAAATCCAGACTGGTCAGTGCGCCGCGCATTTACTGCGCAGATAATCATCAATCATGTGCAGGCCCGTGACAACGAAAAAATTGACAACATGGACCAGGCTTTGGCGCGGGCCGTTGCCAGCGGTGTAAAGAATCTGGTTGTCCAGCCTACTCACCTTATGCACGGTGCCGAATACGACGAACTTTGCGAAGCAGTTGAAAAATATGCTGACAAATTTGAAGCCGTAGAAATTGCGGAACCCCTTCTTGGCCAAGTCGGTAAAAATGCTTCCGCCGTAAACGCAGACAAACAGGCAGTTGCAGTTGCAGTCACAAAGGCCGCAACAGAAAGCGCAGGTTTTGCTTCCGCCAAAGAAGCCGCTGACGCAGGCGTTGCATTTGTATTTTTGGGACACGGAACATCCCACACTGCAAAAGTCAGTTACAGCCAGATGGCCTCACAGATGAAAAAGCTTTCTTACAACAATGTCTTCATCGGTACAGTTGAAGCCGAACCTGAAGAAACAGGCTGTGAACAAGTTATAGAAGCCGTAAGGGAAGCCGGGTACACAAAGGTGATTCTCCGTCCTCTGATGGTGGTTGCCGGTGATCACGCAAACAACGACATGGCAGGTGACGAAGAAGATTCATGGAAGTCCATGTTCCTTGCTTCATGCGCTTTTGACTCCGTTGAATGCCAGATTGAAGGTTTGGGAAGAATTCCTGCAGTTCAGGCTCTTTACGTTGGACACACTGCAGCTGCCGTAAAAAAGCTTACCGGAAAAGTAAGTGACGGACTTTATCTTGCAACATTCAATACGGACAGTTCAATGTTCCGTGCAAACGAAGCCACAGACGGAAAAGGAACTTTGAGCGTTTTTGACGGAAAAATGAATTTTCACGTTTCACTTGCAAGCAAAAGCATTCTGAACCTTTATGCAGGAAAAGCAGAAGATGCAAAGACAGACGAAGCAAACTGGCTGCAGCCTACGGAAGATTCCGTGACATACGAAGACGGGCTTACGGAAACTGTATACGGTTTTGACATTCCCGTTACAAAACTGAACCGGGATTTTGACCTTGCACTGATCGGAAAAAAAGGCGTGTGGTATGATCACAAAGTTTCAATTACCGACATTGCTGAAAAACCCGGGCTTTCAGAAGGAGACCACGAAGTTGCAGTTCTTCTTTCCGGCGGCACGGGAAAAGTCAAAATAAGTTCACCGGCACAGGTAAAAGTTGCAGACGGCGTTGCAATGCTGACAGTCGTGTGGACAAGCTCCAACTACGATTATATGATTGTTGACGGTGTAAAGTATTTGAACCAGAATCCCGGCTCAAAATCAACTTTTACCTTTCCTGTAACTGACATGGCAAAACCCCTTGATGTGATTGCAAATACCACCGCCATGGGAAATCCTCACGAAATTGAGTATACAATTGGAATCATCTATTAAAACTTATAAAAACAAAAGAAAAAGTTTCAGAAGATTTTTCTGCTCAATGGCGCTTGTTCTGATTTTTTTTGTTTGTGCATGCAGCAGACAGAAAATTTCAGAGCAGGAAAAGTCAGAAATTGATTTTTCTGCCATTGAGTTTTCAGAAAAAACTGATGTTTCTTACGCCCGGGAATTTTCAATTCATAAAGTGTCGGGCATAAAAGGTTCTGACAGCACAAAAAATCAGGACATTTCACCTTATGAGGCCGGTTATTCTCTTGTAAAAATCAGCGGCGAAAAACCGGTCATTATAATAGAAGAAAATGTTCCTGTTCCCAAAAACATTCCGGCAGATTATGCGGTACTGCAGAAACCTTTGGACAAAGCATATCTTGTTTCAACTTCTGTAATGGATTTTCTTGTAAAACTTGACGTGCTGGACAAAGTAAAGTTTTCCGGGTCAAAGAAAGAAAGCTGGTATCTGCCGGAAGCAGTCCGGGCAATGGAAGAAGGTTCTCTTGTCTACGCAGGAAAATACAGTGCGCCGGACTACGAAATTCTTTACAGCAACAGATGCGGTCTTTCGATTCAGAACACAATGATTTACCACAAGCCGGAAGTAAAGGAAAAACTTGAACAGCTGGGCATTCCTGTAATCGTAGAAAAATCATCTTATGAGAAAAATCCCCTCGGAAAACTTGAATGGATAAAACTTTACGGGCTTTTCTTCGGTAAAGAAAAAGAAGCAGAAGATTTTTTCAATGCCCGGATTCAGGAATTTTCTGAGATGGAAGCATTTCCTGTAACAGGTAAAAAAATCGCCTTCTTTTATGTGGCATCAAACGGTGCTGTCAATGTGCGTAAGCCGGGTGACTACATTGCAGAATCAATCGGCATGGCAGGCGGAAAATATTTTCTTGACTCGCCGGATCTGGAAGAAGACAACGCGCTTTCTTCCATGAACATGCAGTCAGAAGATTTTTACCTGAATGCAAAAGATGCAGACATTCTTGTGTACAATTCCACCATTGACGGAATGATTTCTGACAAAGCACAGCTGATTGAAAAATATCCTCTGATAAAAGATTTCAAAGGCTTTAAAAACGACAAAGTTTACTGCACTGACAAAACATTTTTTCAGGAAACAACGGGAACTGTCGGTTTTATGCTGGATTTGAGCAGAATTATGAATGACGCTGACACCGAAGAAAATCTTCAGTATCTGGTAAAAATCAAATGAAAAAACGCTATGCCTTTTCTTTTGCCGCAATTCTGATTCTTCTCTTTCTGCTGATTCTGATTAATCTGCTTACAGGAAGCGTCCGTGTAACATTCCGCGATCTTTCTGCACTTTTTTCAGGCAGCGGGAACAACGAGACAATAGCCCGTGTTCTTCTTGACATACGGCTTCCGCGGATTCTTGCGGCACTGCTTTTGGGCGGCGCACTTTCTGTTTCCGGTTTTCTGCTGCAGACATTTTTTGCAAATCCCATTGCAGGACCTTTTGTGCTGGGCATTTCTTCCGGTGCAAAACTCTGTGTCGCCATGACAATGATTTGCTTTCTTGACGCAGGAATTGCAATTTCTTCAGTTGGTATGGTTGTCGCCGCATTTTTCGGCTCACTTCTTGCAATGACCATTGTGCTGGCACTTTCTCTGAAAGTCAGGAACATGTCGGTTCTTGTGGTCTGCGGCATTCTGATCGGCTACATCTGTTCCGCCGTTACAGATTTTTTCGTAACTTTTGCAAGCGATTCAAACATTGTAAATCTTCACAACTGGTCTTTGGGAAGTTTTTCGGGCACAGGCTGGAACGACATTCTGATAATGTCTGTACTGATTTTTGCGGCTCTGATTTTTTCAATATTTCTTTCAAAACCCATCGGAGCGTTCCAGCTTGGAGAAAACTACGCAAGAAACATGGGCGTAAACATCAGGGCTTTGAGGATTGCGCTCATAATTCTTTCGACACTTCTTGCCGGCTGCGTAACGGCTTTTGCAGGCCCCATAAGTTTTGTAGGCATTGCAGTTCCCCATCTTTTAAAATCCCTGACAAAAACTGCAAAACCTCTGGTGCTTATTCCCGGCTGCTTTTTGGGCGGCGGTGCAATCACACTTTTTTGCGACGGAATAGCAAGATCAGTTTTTGCGCCTACAGAACTGAGCATAAGCACAGTAACTGCTTTTTTTCTTGTGCCGGTGGTCATTTCCATGATGGTGAGAAAAAACGGAGGCAGCTCCAATGCTTGAAGCAAAAAATCTTTCTGTAGGTTACGGCAAAAAAATCCTTATTGACGGAATAAACTTTTCTGTTGAGCCGGGCAAAATTCTTACTTTGATCGGCCCGAACGGCTCAGGAAAATCCACGGTTCTCAAGACAATCACAAAAACGCTTGCTGCCCTTGGCGGTTCAGTTTCTTTGGCAGGCAAAGACCTGTTTGCAGAAAAAGAATCTTTTGTTGCCCGGCATCTTTCAATGGTGATGACAGAGCGAATCCGCCCGGAAATGATGACAGTGCGTGAAGTTGTTGCAACAGGACGCTATCCTTATACCGGGCGTCTGGGAATTCTTACTGAAGAAGACCTAGAAATTGCAGAAGATGCAATGAAAACTGTTCACTGCGAAGACATTGCGGAATGCAGTTTCAACAGAATAAGTGACGGCCAGAGACAGCGGGTAATGCTTGCCCGGGCAATATGCCAGGACACGGAAACAATTGTTCTTGACGAGCCGGTCACCTTTCTTGACATGTACTACAAACTGGATTTTCTTCGGACAATCAGAAATCTTGCGCAAAAGAAGAACAAAGCCATAATCATGTCTTTGCATGAACTGGATCTGGTAAAAAAAATTTCAGACAGCATTCTTTGTCTTGACGGAACAAAGGTTGTAAAGTACGGCACAGTTGATCAGATTTTTACAGGCGACTTTATTCAGAAACTGTATGGAATAAGAAATGATGAATTTGACCCGGAAACAGGGATGATGGTCTGGGACTGCGCAAGGGATTGTAGTGGCGGCGAAGCCGTTGTGAAGCAGCGGGCTGCGAACAATGGAGGTGCGTCAGACACCGGAACCACGGAAAGCCCGACCCGTAAGGGATGCGCCCATAAAAAAACAAAAGTCATCATGGTTCAGGGCACAATGAGCAATGCGGGAAAAAGTCTTGTTGTGGCAGGTTTGTGCAGAATTTTCAAACAGGACGGCTACAGGGTTGCTCCTTTCAAGTCTCAGAACATGGCTTTGAATTCCTATATTACCCGCGACGGTTTTGAAATGGGACGGGCTCAGGTTATGCAGGCGGAAGCAGCGGGCATAGAACCCAGGGTGGAAATGAATCCCATTCTGCTTAAACCTACGACGGATTCCGGCTCCCAAGTGATTGTAAACGGCGAAGTGATCGGGAACATGCCTGCACGGGAATATTTTGAATACAAAAAACAGCTTGTTCCTGAAATTCTTAAGGCTTTTCATAAACTTGAAGAAGAAAACGACATAATTGTAATTGAAGGTGCCGGAAGTCCTGCAGAAATAAATCTGCGGAAAAACGACATTGTGAACATGGGTCTTGCAGAACTTGTAGACGCGCCTGTTCTTCTTGTGGGAGACATTGACCGCGGCGGAGTTTTTGCACAACTTCTCGGGACAATCCGGCTTCTTGAAAAATCCGAACAGGAAAGAATCAAAGGCCTTGTTATAAACAAATTCCGCGGGGACAAATCTCTTTTGGACAGCGGAATACAAATGCTTGAAGAAATGGGCGGAATTCCTGTTACAGGCGTTCTGCCTTACATGAAGCTTTCCATTGATGACGAAGACAGTCTTTCTGCCCGCTTTGAAAGGCGTGATGCAGGAATTGTGAACATTGGCGTAATAAAGTTGCCGCGAATTTCAAATTTTACTGACATGAATGTTTTTGAAGAAATAGAAGGTGTCAGCCTGAATTACATAAAAAATGCGGAACAGATTACTCAAATGGACATGATTGTTGTGCCGGGAAGCAAAAACACTATAAGCGATTTGAAGTGGATGCGCGAAAACGGTATGGAAGCCGCCATAAAAAAGTTCAGTGAACGGGGAATTGTTTTCGGGATTTGCGGCGGTTACCAGATGCTCGGAAAAAGCATTCAGGATCCTGACAATGTGGAAGAAGGCGGATCAATACGCGGTATGGAACTGCTTGATGTAGAGACAGTTCTTCTTAAGGAAAAAACACGGACTCAGACAAAATGCAGCACGGGAAAAGTTTATGGTCCTCTTGAATGCCTTTCTGACAAAGAAGTTTCCGGCTATGAGATTCACATGGGACAGACTTTGACAGGCAATGTGCAGGTTTTTCCTTGTGGTGCCTCATGCAATAATGTTTACGGTTCATACATTCACGGATTTTTTGACGAAGGGGACATTGCTTTTGCTTTGTGCAGCAGGATTGCAAAGCAGAAAGGCCTTGAACTGACAGGCAGAACTTTTGACCACAAAGCTTTCAAAGAATCGCAATACGATCTTCTTGCGGAAGAAATGAGAAAGCATCTTGATATGGAGGCCGTTTATGGAATCCTGGAGCAGTAAGATAAAAGCCAATTGGGACAGGATTGCAAAACCTTTGGACAGTTTGGGCAAACTTGAAAGTCTTGTTGCAAAACTGGGAGAAATACAGAAAACGGAACATCCGGTCTGCAGCAGAAAATGCCTTGTTGTTTTGTGTTCTGACAACGGAATTGTTGAAGAAGGCATAAGTCAGTCTGATCAGAGTGTTACAAGAATCTGCGCTGAAAACATTGCAGCTGGCAGAACCACTGTGGGAATAATGGCTTCTCATGCGGGATGCGATCTTTTTGCCTATGACGTTGGAATTAATTGTACTGATGAACTGGAAAATGTGATTGACAGGAAAATCCGCGCAGGCTCAAGGAATTTTCATAAGGAAAAAGCCATGACAAGGGATGAAGTGGAAAAAGCTTTTGCCCTTGGAAGGGAAATTGTCGCCGACTGCAAAAACAAAGGGTATCAGCTTATGTGTACCGGTGAAATGGGCATCGGCAACACAACGACTTCTGCAGCTGTTGCGGCTTCATTGCTGAAAGTTGATGCACAGACTACAGCAGGCCGTGGGGCCGGGTTGAGCAATCAGGGGCTGGAACGCAAAATCTCTGTGATCAATGAAGCCATAGCAAAATACGACCTGTACAACGCGGATCCGGTTTCTGTGCTTGAAGCTGTGGGCGGCTACGACATTGCGGTAATGACAGGGATTTACCTTGCTGCCGCTGACTTTGCCATGCCTGTTGTGTTGGACGGCGCCATAAGTGCTGCAGCCGCTTTGGTTGCAGAGCGTATAAAGCCCGGAACCGCTGAGTGTCTCATTCCGTCTCACATAAGCCGCGAACCGGTGGGCGCACTTCTCTGCAGGGAATTGGGTTTTTCACCGGTTCTTGACGCAGGAATGGCTTTGGGTGAAGGCACAGGCGCCGTACTTTTTCTGGAAGTGCTTGAGACAGCCATAGAAGTTTATGAAAAAAGCGTTCCCTTTGCGGAATCAAATGTGGAACAATACACGAGGTTCCAATGATTCACCTTGTTTATGGCGGAAGCGGTTCCGGAAAGTCTGCCCATGCTGAAAAACTTGTAATGGATTTGAACACGGAAAAAAAGTATTACCTTGCCACAATGAAAATTTTCGGAAAAGAAGGACTTGAAAAAGTAAAACGGCACCAGGCTTTGAGGGCGGGCAAAGGGTTTGTTACGCTGGAACAGGAAACCTTTGATGACATGGGTGCAATATGCCGCGGGGTTTCTGACACAGGTTCAACCGTGCTTCTTGAATGCATGTCCAATCTTGTGGCAAACGAAATGTTCCGCGATGAAGGCATTGTTCCTCCTCTAAAAGTGACGGACAAAGTGTGCAAAGGAATTGTTGCACTTAAGGATGCCGCTGAAAATCTTGTGATTGTGAGCAACAATGTTTTTGATGACGGTGCGGATTATGAGGCGACAACTGAAAAATACATGGAAGCGTTGGGCGCAATAAATGTTTTTGTTGCGGGCATTGCGGACAAAGTGACAGAACTTATCTGCGGGATTCCGCTAGCGGTAAAATAAATACGTGCCGCATTCCGTCAGACGGACCGGCTTGGCTCAAGTTGTGTTGACACACAAGTTCGCCCGCCGGCACATCTGACTCCAGCGGCACATTTTTATTTGTAAGCAGCTGTTAAAAATAACGGAACGGAGCCGAAGTTCTGAAAAAAAATCGCTTGCAACTTGTTGCACCGCGATTTTCTTTTCAGGATTTCGGCGGAAGTGCAGTTATTTTTAACAAATATATTCAACAGGAGGAAAAATGAAGACAATTTTCAGAGCTTTTGCGGTGGCTTTTTCCATGTATTCCAAGATCCCTATGCCGCGCTTTGAATGGGCAAGTAAAGACATGAAGTACCATCTGTGCTTTTTTCCGTTTGTAGGCGCACTTGTCGGCGGACTGGTATTTTTGTGGATCCATCTTTGCACTGTTTTTCCGGTAAGCCCAGTTCTTGCAAATCTCTTCGCAATATCCATTCCTCTTCTTGTAACCGGCGGATTCCACGCTGACGGTTTTATGGACACAATGGACGCGCTCCATTCATATCAAAGCCGGGAGAAAAAACTTGAGATACTGAAAGATCCTCACATCGGAGCTTTTGCAGTAATCAGTCTTGTTGTCTACTTTCTTTTTGCCATAGGTTTTGCCTTTGAAATAAAAACCTGCGAAGCACTGATTACAGTCTGCTTTTCTTTTGCAATTTCAAGAACATTGAGCGGGCTTTCTGTAGTGCTTTTTCCCAAAGCAAAAAAAGAAGGCATGGCGGCTGTAGAAAGCAGAACCGAAGGCAAAAAAACCGTAGTATCTGTTCTTGCGGCAGAACTTCTTGCAACATGTGCGGCACTTGTTTACCTTACAATAAGCAGAAGCTTGTGCGGAATTTTTTCCCTTGGTGCTTTTGCTCTTTCTTTTGCATACTATTACTTCATGAGCAGAAAAAACTTCGGCGGAATCACCGGAGATCTGGCAGGTTTCTTCGTCTGTTCAGGGGAACTTGCTTCTCTTGTTGCAACTGCGGTCTGCTGCATTCTGGGGGTTTGACATGACTCTGATAATCGGCGGTTCTTACCAGAACAAACTTGAGTGGGCAAAATGCCGCTATGACGAAAAAAATATTTGGAACGGTTTTCACGTTTTTGTAAAAGAAAGCCTTGAACAGGGAAAAACAGCGGAAGAAATCAAATCGGAAGTTGAAAAAAGAATCGGAGGGAATCCGGAACTGGTAATAATCAGTGATGAAATAGGTTGCGGCATTGTTCCGGTGGAAAAAAATGACCGGCAATGGAGGGAGCTGACAGGGCGGCTTTTGTGCTTGATAGCGGAAAAGGCGGAAAATGTGTTCAGAATCACATGCGGAATAGAAGTGAGGATTAAATAAAAACGTTGCATTCCGTCAGACAGACCGGCTTGGCTCAAGTTGTGTTGACACACAAGTTCGCCCGCCGGCTCGTCTGACTCCAGCAACCTTTTTATTTTTGCAAGAAACAAGAAAAAGGAAAAAAACGTCGCTTTCGCCAAGAATCTGACAAAAGAAATCGCGGTGCAACAAGTTGCAAGCGATTTCTTGTCAGCTTTTTGGCTGCGCAACCTTTTTATTTTCCTTTGGGCAGGAAGGCAGGAAGAGAGGTAGGAAAACTTTGACAATACAGCTTATCAGACACGGAAAGACACAGGGGAACTTTGAAAAACGGTTTACGGGCGGAAAAACCGATGAGCCGCTTTGTCAGACGGGAATTCTGGAACTGGAACAGTTTGTTTCCGGAAAAATATATGAAAAATCTGAAGAGGTTTTTGTAAGTCCCATGAAACGCTGCATTGAAACTGCGGGAATCATTTTTCCGGAGAAAAAATCAGAGTTCATTATAATGGAAGAATTTAAGGAAATCAGTTTCGGGATTCTTGAAAACAAAAGCCATGAAGAACTGGACGGAAACCCTGAATATCAGGCATGGATTGATTCCAACGGCAAAGGCGACATTCCAGACGGAGAAAAATTCAAAGATTTCGGCAAAAGAGTTATGGAAGGTTTTAGAAAAATGATTTCCATGGCAAAAACTGAAAAAATCACTGCCGTAATTCATGGCGGCACAATCATGGCAATTCTTACTGCTTTGCAGGGCGGAGATTTTTACGATTACATGCCCCAAAACGGCCGCGGCTATGTTCTGGAACTTGATGCAGAAACTATGAAAATCCTTGCCTTAAGGAAAATCCAATGAACGGACTTACTGTACCGGAATATCATCTTGCTGCTTTTCTCATCGGCTTTGTGCTGGATCTTCTGATCGGTGATCCATATTGGCTGCCTCATCCGGTACGTGCCATCGGAAACTGCATATCTTTTTATGAAAAACTTCTGATCGGCACAAAAGACAAACCGAAAAATCTTTCACCGGCACAAAAAAGGCGCCGCGGAAAACTTATGGTTTTTCTTGTTGTTGCAACCACTGAGTTTTTTGTTGTTCTTGTTCTTTGGATTTCTGCAGTTCTTTCTTTGAAAATTCATCCTGCAATCGGTATTGCTGTTGAAGCAATAATGACTTTTCAGCTTCTTGCAACAAAATGCCTTAAAGTTGAAAGCATGAAAGTTTACAAAGAACTTAAAAAAGGTGATCTTGCCGGAGCAAGAAAAGCTGTTTCAATGATTGTGGGCCGTGATACGGAAAACCTTTCGGACATCGGTGTTACAAAAGCCGCCGTTGAAACCGTTGCGGAAAACACTTCCGACGGAATTATTGCGCCCATGCTGTTTCTTGCTTTGGGCGGCCCGGTTGCCGGTTTTTTCTACAAGTGCATAAACACTATGGATTCCATGATCGGTTACAAAAACCTGCGTTATATTGACTTTGGCCGATGTGCCGCAAAAACTGATGACGCACTGAATTTTATTCCTGCCCGATTAAGCGCATGGCTCATGATTTTTTTCTGCCTGTTTGCAGGCAAAAATTATTCTGCATCAAATGCAAAAAGGATTTTTCTCCGTGACAGGCTGAAGCACGAAAGCCCCAACTCAGCACACACAGAAAGCGCATGTGCTGGCGCACTCAGAATTCAGCTTGCAGGCCCCGCAGTATATGAAGGAAAAACCGAAGAAAAAGATTTTCTTGGCGACCCGCTTCGTAAAATCGAATACAATGACATAAAGAAAGCAAATGTGCTTTCATACGGAACTGCATTCAGCTGTGTAATTTTGTGCAGCTTTGTCATCTGTGCATTCACTTTTGCAGTCCGCGCTTTGGGATAAGGATCGGTTTTATGCACGGCGGCGACATTTATTCTTCAAAAATAAAACATGATTTTTCAGTGAACATAAATCCCTTCGGATTTTTTGCGCACCTTACTGCACTCCCCGCTTTCGCGCCCCTCTCAGCTTTTACAGCTCTTACTGCTTTCTCCGCTTTTTTCTCTGGAATTTTCTCTGCCCTTAAAACTTATCCTGAAATCAAGTCAGATTCCCTCAGAAAGTTTCTGGGAAAAAAATATTCAGTAAATCCGGCAAACATAGTCGTGGGAAACGGTGCTTCAGAAATCATTTTTGCCGCCGTAAAAGCCGTGAATCCGCAAAAGGCGCTGGTCATTTCTCCGTGCTTTTCAGGGTATCTTCACGCATTGTCTTCACTTGGTGAAAAGGGCGCCGACACGATTTTTTTCCCCTTGGAAGAAAGCGAAGATTTTGCCCTAACAGAAGCAAAGATTGACCGGCTTTCTGCACTGATTGCAGAAGGAAAACCTGACATGCTTTTTCTGTGCAATCCGAACAATCCCAACGGCAGAGTCTGTCAGAAAGATGCAGTTGTCCGCCTTGTAAAATTTTGCAGCAATACAGGAACTATCGTGCTTCTTGACGAATGTTTCATGGAATTGAGCGGAAAACCTGACTGCACTTTGACAGATGCTGCAGAAAAGTTTCCCAATCTGATTCTGGTTAACGCTTTTACAAAAACTTATGCAGTTCCCGGGCTCAGACTGGGATACTGTTTCTGCGGTTCACAAGAAATCGCGGAGGAAATGTGGCGGCAGCTTCCTGAATGGAATGTTTCTTCCGTTGCACAAAAAATCGGGATTCGGCTTCTTGAAAAAAACGGTTCCATTGCCCGCCATGCTGAAAAAATTTCTTTTCAGCGCAATTATCTTGCCCAAAAACTTACAGCACTTGGTTTGAAAGTTTATTCTTCTGATGCAAATTTTCTTCTTTTTCGAAGTGACTTTAAAATCAATCTGAAGGAAAAACTTCTTGAAAAACAAATTCTTGTACGCGACTGCAGCGATTATCAGAACTTGGGTGAAGGCTTTTACAGAGTTGCAGTAAAGACACGAAGAGAAAACAGAATTCTTGTTGAAGCGCTGGAAAAAATCCTGGAGAAAAAGTAAATGGAAAAAATTGAATTCGTACTTCCTTCTGAAATTGAAAAAAGAAGTTTTCAGATTATTGAAAAGGAACTGACAGAGCGCGGAATTGTTCTGCCCGAAAAGCAGAAAATGATTACAATGCGTGTAATCCATGCCAGTGCAGATTTTGATTACGCAGAAACCATGCAGTATTCTTGCAATGCTGTAGAAATTGCAAAAAATCTTATTCTTTCAGGCGCGCACATTGTTACGGACACAAACATGGCCAAAGCGGGAATCAACAAAAAGGCGCTGGAAAAGTTCGGCGGTCAGGTACACTGCTTTATGGCTGATGAAGATGTGGCAGAAGAAGCCCGACTGCGGCAGGTTACGCGGGCAACAGTCAGCATGGAGCGCGCCGCAAAACTTGATAAACCTGTGGTTTTTGCACTGGGCAACGCTCCTACTGCAATGATCAGCCTTTATGAAATGATGGAAAAACAGCAGTATGTGCCGCCTTTTGTAATAGGTGTTCCGGTAGGCTTTGTAAACGTGGTTGCGGCCAAAGAACTTTTTCTGGATTCGGCAGTTCCATACATCATAAACAAAGGGCGCAAAGGCGGAAGCAACATAGCCGCCGCAATCTGCAATGCACTGCTTTACGAGCTTGGAGGACGCAGTTGAGATTCGGCTTTACAACGGGAAGCTGTGCTGCAGCAGGCGCAAAGGCCGCAACCTTCATGCTTCTGTCAGGCACGGAAAAAACTTCGGTCAAAATAATTACGCCCAAAGGCATTGAATTCAATGCGGAACTTGTTGATATCCGGCGGTCAGAAAATTCAGCAAGCTGCGCAGTAATAAAAGACGGCGGCGACGATCCTGACGTAACGACAGGTGCGCACATTGTTTCCACAGTTTCCGTCATAAACGGAAAAAACTCTGACAACAAGGCAACCGTAAAAATTCAGGGCGGTAATGGAGTCGGCAAAGTTACAAAACCCGGCCTTGACCAGAAACCAGGCGAATATGCAATAAACAGAGTTCCCCGACAGATGATTGAAAAAGAAGTTCTTGAAGTGTGCGCACTTTTTGATTTTCGCGGTGACATTCTTGTGGAAATCTCCGTACCGGAAGGCCTTGAACTTGCACAGAAAACTTTCAATCCCAGGCTTGGCATTGAAGGCGGCATTTCGATTCTCGGTACCAGCGGAATTGTTGAACCCATGAGTTCAAAGGCAATTCTTGATACAATGAAAGTTGAACTGAATCAGCACAGGGCTTTGGGCGAAAAAATTGTTGCAGTGGCTCCGGGAAACTATGGCCAGGAATTCATGCTGAAGACCTACGGCTATGATTTGGACAGAAGCGTAAAATGTTCAAACTTTGTGGGCGAAGTTGTGGACATGTGCCGCGATGCAGGTTTTGACAGACTTCTGCTTACGGGACACATAGGCAAACTCATAAAAGTTTCCGGCGGAATTATGAACACCCACTCAAAGGAAGGTGACTGCAGAATGGAACTTCTTGCTGCCTCCGCAATCAGAAGCGGATGTTCCCTTGAATGCGCAAAAAAAATCCTTCAGTGCGCAACAACGGAAGAAGCGGTTCCGGTTCTTGCAGAAGAAAATATTCTTTCAGAAACAATGAACGACGTTCTTGAGCGGATTATGTTTTTTCTGAACAAACGCGCAGGCGGAAGTATTGAAATCGGCTGCATGGTTTACAGCAATCAGTTCGGACTTCTTGCAGAAACAGAAAATGCGGAAGACCTGCTCATGCAGTGCAAAAAATCAAGGTGAAGCGATGGTATATTTTGTTGGAGCAGGCTGCGGGGATGCTGATCTGATTACAGTAAGAGGAATGAAACTTCTGCAGAAAGCAGACACGATCATTTATGCAGGTTCATTGGTAAATCCTGAACTTTTGGAATATGCGAAAGATTCCTGCAGGATTTTCAACAGCGCAACAATGACTCTTAATGAAGTTGTTGCACAGATTGAAGCCGCGGAAAAAAACGGTTCCGTTACAGTAAGACTTCATACAGGAGATCCAAGCATTTACGGTGCCGTAAGGGAACAGATGGATGCTCTTGATGAACTTGGCATTGAATACGAAAGCTGCCCCGGAGTAAGTGCATGCTTTGGAGCAGCGGCCAGTTTGAACCTTGAATTCACACTGCCGGAAGTTTCACAGTCCCTTATCATCACCAGAATGGAAGGAAAAACTTCCGTCCCTGAAAAAGAGTCCATACAGAGCTTTGCATCACACAACGCGACCATGGCAATTTATCTGAGCGCAGGAATGCTGGACAAACTTTCCCGGCGGCTTGTGGAAGGCGGCTACAAACCTGACACACCGGCAGCCCTTGTCTACAAAGCAACATGGCCGGAAGAAAAAAATTTTTCCTGCACTGTAGAAACTCTTGCAGAAACGGGAGCAAAAAACAACATTACAAAAACGGCCCTTGTTCTTGTAGGCGATGTGCTCACTCATTCCCGCTATGCAAAATCACGGCTTTATGCAGAAGATTTTGAAACTGAATTCAGAAAGATAAAGAAATGAACAGCAGAACAATTTCCATCATAAAAACATGTTTTTTCACGAAAAAAGCAGAAGTAGTTTTTCACAGGCTTGAAGCAACCTTGCCGGACATTGTGTTCATGCCGTATGAAGACAAAGAAAATCTTTCTCTTTGGACAGAGGACGCCTTTGAAAAATCTTTGCCCATTCTTTTCATCTGTGCAGCAGGCATTGCAACAAGAACAATTGCGCCTTTTGTCAAAGACAAATTTACAGACAGTCCTGTGCTTGTAATGGACGAAGCCGGAAGATTCATCATTCCCGTTCTTTCAGGACATTTGGGAGGCGCAAACCGCATTGCATACAGAATTTCAGAAGCTGTCAAAGCGGAACCGGTAATTACCACAGGTACAGACGTAAACCGGAAATTCAGCATTGATGTTTTTGCAAAGACAAACGGATTCAGGATTCTCAAGCGCGACGGAATAAAAAAAGTGTCTGCAAAACTGCTTGGCGGTGAAAAAATCACTGTTTATGTTGAAGACACAATCAGAATTGAAGACAATGCAGTTCCGGATGAAATCATTCTTGTAGGAGAAGCCGGAAAAGCTGAAGTTGCTGTCACGGAAAATGTGCTTTCTGAAAAAGAAATCGGGCCGGAAAATGGAAACAGTTTTCTCATGAATCTTGTGCCGAAAAAATACTGTTTGGGAATGGGCTGCAAAAAGGGGAAAAACTTTGACCAACTTAAGGCTTTTGCGGCGGAAACTTTGGAACAAAAACTGAATGCTGATCTGAAAAATCATGTTTTTTCGCTTGCTTCCATTGACCTTAAGGAAAAAGAGCCGGGACTCATGGAACTTTCTCACTTTCTGCATGTGCCTTTCATGACATTTTCCGCAGAGGAACTGAACGGAGCGGAAGGTGAATTTTCAGAATCCGCATTCGTAAAAGAAACCACAGGAGTTTCAAACGTCTGCGAGCGGGCTGCACTTTTGAGTGCCGGTGCAGGCGGAAAAATCATCGTAAAAAAAATTGCAGAGGATGGAATGACAATTTCAGTTGCAGAAAAAATCCCGGTAATTCACAGCTGGTCAGAAAATTTGTCAGGAGTTGCAGAATGAGCGGAAAAATCTTCATTGTGGGCATCGGTCCCGGAAGTTACGACAAAATGACTTTGGAAGCAGTTCATGCTCTTGAAAACTGTGACGAAATCATCGGATATACGGTTTACACGGATTTGCTCAAACCTTATTTTCCTGAAAAACTTTTTGAATCAACTCCCATGAAACAGGAAATTGAACGCTGCCGGCTCTGCTTTGACCGCGCCCTTTCCGGCAAGACTGTTGCACTTGTATGCAGCGGGGATTCCGGCGTTTACGGCATGGCTTCACCAATGCTGCAGCTTCAGAACGAAAACAGCGCATACGGCAATGTGGAGCTTTGCGTAATCCCGGGCGTTACCGCAGCAATCAGCGGTTCCGCAGTTCTGGGCGCTCCACTCAACCACGATTTTTGCGTAATAAGCCTCAGCGATCTCCTTACACCCTGGGAAACAATCGAAAAAAGACTTGTTGCCGCAATTCAGGGTGATTTTGCCGTTGCAATATACAATCCTTCAAGTCACAAACGTAAGGATTATCTTGCAAAAGCATGCAGAATCATGCTTGATGCCGGTGCAGACAAGGACAGAGCATGCGGATTCGTTGAAAACATAGGCCGTGAAGGAACAAAGGTTTCTGTCTGCACTCTTTCTGAACTTGCAGAAAAAGACGTGAACATGTTCACCACTGTTTTCATAGGAAATTCTCAGAGCGAAATAATCTTTTCAGGCGGGAACCAGCCGGTTCTTCTTACAAAGCGCGGGTATAAAATATGAAGAAAGTTCTTGTTTTCGGCGGCACCACAGAAGGCAGAAAAATTGCGGAAACACTTTCAGACAACAACATTTTTGTCCATGTTTCCGTTGCAACGGATTACGGCCGACAGGTTATGGAAGAAAAAGAAAACTTGAAGATTCTTGAAGGCAGACTTGATGCGGCTTCAATGCAGCTTCTCCATGAAAAAAACGGATATGACGCGGTAATTGATGCAACACATCCTTTTGCCACGGCGGTTTCCGAAAACATAAAGCAGAGTTTTGCAGGGACAGTTCCGCTCATACGTTTTGAACGAAATGTGCAGAACGGAGAAACCGAAGAAAGCGGAAAATTCTTGGCGGCCGCACAAACTGAGGAATCCTCCGACAAAACAGCTGAAGAATCCGATGAAAAACCAGGACAAATTCTTTACGCTGACAGTGCGGAACAATGCAGAGAACTTCTGCTTCAGACACAAGGCAGAATTCTTCTTACAACAGGAAGCAAAGATCTGAATGTTTTCTGCAAAGATGATTTTTTGAAGGAAAGAATTGTTGCACGTGTTCTTCCGGGTCTTGAAAGCATCAGTCTGTGCCGAGAAAACAAACTGGAGGGCAGACAGATCATTGCAATGCAGGGGCCTTTTTCAAAAAAAATGAATATTGCCCAAATTGAAGACTACGGAATTTCTGTGCTTGTAACAAAAGAAAGCGGAAAAACCGGAGGCACGGACACAAAGATTCAGGCGGCAGTTGAAAAAGGAATAAAATGCATTGTCATAAAAAATCCTTCGTTGCACAAAGCGGATTCATCTTCGGACAAAAACTGCATAACCGTAAATTCCTTTGACAAGTTCTACACTTGCCTTGAAAGCATTCTGGGCGTCAGAATAAATACTGCTGCGGACATCTGCGTAAATCTCATAGGAATCGGCATGGGAAGCGCAAAAAACATGACAGTTGAGGCCGCCGAAAAAATCAGCAATGCAGACGTGATTTTCGGTGCTGAAAGAATGCTTTCCGGAATCAATGCAAAGGCCGAAAAATATCCTTATTATCTTGCAAAAGACATTGTTCCTCTTCTGAATGATTTTATAAAAAGCGGACGTTCCCTTGAAAATGTCTGTGTTCTTTTCAGCGGAGACACAGGATTTTTCAGCGGAGCCGCAAAACTTTCAGAAGAACTCCGCAGTTTGGGACAAATCAGCATGAAAATTCTTCCGGGAATTTCAGCAATGTCATATCTTGCTGCAAAAACCGGCATAAATTATCAGGATGCGGTAATAATCAGTCTTCACGGTACGGAAGAAAATGTCTGGAAGCCCAAACTGAGTGCTTCACTTGCAGAAGGCAGAAAAATCTTTCTGCTTACTTCCGGCGTTAAAGACGTGCATAAAGTGGGAAAACAGGTTTGGGAGTGCAACAAAAGCGCAGACCTGCATTACAGAATGGCGACAGGATTTCAGCTTTCATACGAAAACGAAAATGTCAGAATTATTGATCCGGAAGATTGTCTTTCTTTTACGGAAGAAGGACTTTATTCCATTTTGCTTTGGACGGAATGAACTATGGCGGAAAAAATTACACACGGAATCAAAGACGAAGAATTCATCAGGGATGAAGTTCCCATGACAAAAGAAGAAGTTCGGGAAGTTTCAATCTGCAAACTGGGACTTTCTGAAGATTCTGTTTTTTATGATGTGGGAAGCGGAACCGGTTCCGTTGCGGTTGAAACGGCTCTTCTTTCAAAAAAAATAAAAGTTTTTGCCATTGAAACAAATCCTCTTGCCGCCGCGCTGATAAAGAAAAACAAAGAAAAATTCGGTGCAGAAAATATTGAGATAATTGAAGGAAAAGCGCCTGATGTCTTTGACGGACTTCCGGTTCCTACACACGCCTTTATCGGCGGAACAAAAGGCAGCTTAAAAAGCATTCTTTCTTCGCTGTGCAGAAAAAATCCATGTATGCGCGTTGTAATGAATGCGGTAAGTCTTGAATCAATTTCTCAGATGACAGAGGTTCTGAAGGATTTTTCAGTCACCGATGATGAAGTTGTTCAAATTTCCGTAAGCAAATCAAAAAAAATCGGGAATTATCACATGATGCAGGCGAATAATCCGGTTTTTGTCTTTTCATTCACTTTTGCAGAATCTATTCTGTGCAATGATAAATAGAAAAAGCAACTCCACTTTTGTCAGAGCTTCGGCTCCGTTCCCGTTGTTTTTTCTATTTCTTGTATAAAACACAAAACTTGGCATTCAGACCCAAAAGGAAAAAAACAGATGAAAGTTCCAAGAATCATTATGGCGGCTCCAAAAAGCGGCAGCGGAAAAACAGTTCTTACAATCTCCCTCATGTGCGCTCTTTCTAAGGCCGGCAAAAAAGTCCGAGCCTTCAAATGCGGCCCTGATTACATTGATCCCATGTACCACAAAAAAGTCCTCGGCATTGATTCCCGGAACCTGGACCTGTTTTTTACGGACGAAGACACTGTCCGCGGTCTTTTTCTGAAGGACAACGAAGGTGACATTTCAGTAATTGAAGGCGTAATGGGTCTTTATGACGGAATCGGCGGGGTAACGGATCAGGCATCAACTTATCATCTTGCAAAGGCTTTGGCCGCACCGGTTGTTCTGATTCTGGATACAAAAGGCATGAGCCGGTCGGTAATTGCAGAAGTTGCCGGCTTTCTTTCAATGGATGATGCAAAACTGATAAAAGGTCTGATTTTCAACAACATGAGTGCTTCTGTTTATGAAAACCTGAAACCGGTTGTGGAAGAAAAATGCGGGATTCCGGTTCTGGGCTTTTTTCCGAAGCAAAAAGAATGTGACATAAGTTCCCGTTATTTGGGACTTTCTCTGCCTGAAGAAATTTCTGACCTGAAAACAAAGGTAAACACTGCAGCCCTTGAATTTGCCAAATCCGTGGATATTCAGAAAATTCTTGAAATTGCTGACAGTGCGGAAGAAATCAGATCTGATTTTGTGTTTCCCGAAAAAAAGAAGGCCGTCACACGGATTGCTGTTGCAAAAGACGAGGCTTTCAATTTTTATTACAAAGACAATCTTGATCTTCTGGAAAATCTTGGTGCCCACCTTGTGTATTTTTCGCCGCTTCATGACAAAAAACTGCCGGAAAACATAGGCGGCCTTCTCTTAGGCGGCGGCTACCCTGAACTTTGTGCAGAAGAGCTGGCAGAAAACAGGACAATGATTGAGTCCATAAAAAATGCGGTGAACAAAGGGCTTCCGCTTTGGGCAGAATGCGGCGGATTTATTTACCTGCACCGGATTCTTGAAAGCGGTGGCAGCGTAGGTGGCGTCGGAAGCATAAGCAGCGATAACAACAAAAATTGCCGGGAACTTTGCGGAATAATCAGCGGAAAGTGCGTTGAGACTTCAAAGCTTGTAAGATTCGGTTACGTAACTTTGAATGAGCTTGGCGTCAAAGCACACGAGTTCCATTATTTTGACAGCGACAACAACGGCTGTTTCTGCACTGCGGAAAAACCGTACACAAAAAAGCAGTGGCAGTGCGGACACAACATTAACGGCGGTTTTCAGGGTTTTCCGCATCTTTACTATCCGTCAAACATTGAATACGCAAAAAAAATCGTTGAAACCTGCAGAAACCATAATTCTTTCACAGAAGAAGCGGCCGCGCCTGTGTCAAAAAACTACAGCTTTTTCCAGAACACAAAGTGCGAAATGTTTCCATGTCACAAAACCCGGGATCCGGACAACTTCAACTGTCTTTTCTGCTACTGTCCCCTTTATTTTCTTGGGGACAAATGCGGCGGCAACTTTACATACAATGACAAAGGGCGAAAATCCTGCATAAACTGCGATATTCCGCACCAGCGGGAAAACTACTCGCTGATCAATGCCAAACTGAAAGAAGCGTTATTCTGATTTTTGGGGATGAACAACATGACACAGCACCCCGCACCCAAACGCGTACAGTGTTGTCCGCGCACACCAGCGCATGACAAAGCGATGAGCCCGATCACGACAAAGCGTTTTTATTCAAAGGCATTGGATGCTGAGATGGATGAACACCTCGGCTATAAGAAAAAAGATAATGCCGGAGATAATTCCGGAAACAGTCGGAACGGATACACTAAAAAAACAGTCATCACAGATGATAATGATACGATTGAAGTCCAGGTTCCCCGAGACAGAAACAGCACATTCGCCCCAGTAATAATTCCAAAACACGAAAAGTGGACTCCACTTTTCAACGACCAGATTATTTCAATGTATTCATTCGGAATGAGTACGCGCGATATTCAGAGACATCTCCAGCAAGTTTATGGAGTTGAAGTATCCCCGGAAACGATTTCAAACATTACGGCATCAGTCATGGCCGATGTCCGTGAGTGGCAGAACCGGCCGCTAGAAAAATCATACCCGATACTTTTCCTTGATGCATTGCGTGTTAATTCACGACAAGATGGGAAAAACATCAACAAAGCCCTTTATGTTGCCCTTGCGATCAATTGGGAGGGCAAGCTGAATCCGGCCATGAGGCATTGGAAGAGTTCGGAAAAAAATGGAACGACAAATACCCTATGATTCAAGCATCGTGGGAACGCAACTGGAATGACCTTACAGAGTTCTTCAACTACCCAAAAGACATCCGTCGTGCTATTTATACGACAAACGCCATTGAGTCACTGAACTTTAGTTTAAGGAAAGTAACCCGGAATAAATCAAGTTTTCCCGATTGACGGGCGTGTTCCTGGATTAAATTAAACTCTGCCATTTACACAGAATTTATGACTGGGTCATTAACTGTGCATAAACCTTCTTAGCTTCGTTTGAATTAAAATCTGAAACAAGCAGATTTACTCCCGATTTTATACCTTCCTTAGCAATCTTTTTTACCATCCTGATTACCCTTTCAACTTCCGCAGTTTTTTCAGGATGATGAATTGTGATGTGCACTTTATCAGGTTTATTCTGAATCAGCTGGAAGAATACTTCTGCATTTTCTAATGGAAGTCCGTTTGAAGTAACTGAAACATACATTTCGTCCATCAAACCAGAAATCAAATCAAAAATCCCATCAAATTCAAAGGGTTCTCCACCTCCAAATGAAACCGCATCAATTCCATGCTTATGTAAATCAAGGACAAAAGGAATCAGTTCCTCTACTGTCCACATTACATTTCCTTCTTTGGTGGAGTGATTGTAGCAGAAGTCACATTGTTTGGAGCAGTAATTGCTTAGGTCTATGGAAATCCGGTCAAGCATGATTAATAACCTCTGCAGTCATCTATAAAATCATCAATTTTAAACTCTGTACATTAAGAAAACTTGAATGGCAGATGAATCAATTTTTTTCTCTGTTTCTCAGAAATCTGATCTTCCTTAAAAGGATGTTTTGGAACATTTGTACGCTTAATAGGTTCAGATTCGGAACAATATGGCTGCTTATAGCAATAGAAAGGTAATTTCCATTTGGAATTAGCTCCAGAAAAAGAATCTTCTGTATATGAGCTAATTGGCATGAAAGCAACTCGTGTAACTGTTTTTATAAAAGTTCTTTTAGCACGTTCTAAATAGAATTCAGGTGCGCCGCATACAGACATTGGAACCATAAAATAAATTCCATGTTTGTGAGAAAGGCAACACTGAATATCATCAAAGAAAACTTCAAAAAACTCTTTTTTATTTTTTTCTTCGATTTGAACTAAATAATCATAAGGATCTTCAATGTCAGCTTTATCAGGAGAATAAGCATCAGACATCAATTCTTCAATCTGTTCATCAGTCAGTTCAAGATATTCAATGCCATCTTCATCTTTTTCTCCAAAATCCTTTTCTGAAGTCATCAGATAAGAATTGCTTTCATCGGGAATACTTCTAGGAATAGGACCATTCTCATTAAATGCTATCAGGGCAATATTTCCATCTTCATCAGCTATAAACCATTCAGTACTCATTGAATGAGTTGCAGGGAATTCTTTAGTCGTTTTCATCTTCATCCTCCTGTTATTAAAATATGTGGGAGTGGGTATTCCGAGCTTGCAAGTTCAAAATATTTGTCAAAAGCATCTTTTATTTTCAGAAAGATTTCCTTATCCATTTTTGAAGCCATAACATCTAATTCGTCACAGGGAATATTGTCTGGTGCCTTCTCGATTATAAGATTGATTTTGGATTTTACTTCTTCAACATATTGATTTCTGTCGAAGCGGAAGTAATCGCCATTAACTTTCCAGAATACTTCGTCATCAGTAAGCCAAGATGAAAATTCGTATATTCCAGCACATTCTGAATAACCACATCCACAAGTAAAAACTGAATAATCAAGAGGTTCAAAGCAAGACTGTACCAGACAATATAAATCTACACATGCGGAAGAAATAGTATCAGAATCTTCATGATCTTCTTTATTTTCGTCTATAAAAGTAAGGTTTTATTTCCTTCGTATTTGAGAAGTAATGAGTCCATGTGAGATTGTGAACGCATACGTTCACAATTTGAATATCGTTGAAGCAAATATAAAATTTTTTATAATAGTCCAGATTACGTTTACTATAAGAAGCCCCATACTCAATAGAAAGGTAAGCGTCAAAATTGACGTTTACAAAAAAAACAGCTGTCATTTGAGATTTCATTGAGAGTGTGAATCTTTTTCTGTAAATTCAGTAGGCTGCGATAAAAAAAGATTA
>JAKSTU010000032.1 GCA_024402435.1 Treponemataceae bacterium | reverse complement strand
ATGACTACCATGCTTCACGTGTACTTCCCGGTTTTGAACCTGATTCAAAACTCAAAATGCTCATGCAGATTGCTGATTTTGCAGAAATCGTAATCGTCATTTCCGCTGAAGACATTGTAAAAAACAAAGTCCGCGGGGATCTTGGCATCACTTACGATATGGATGTTCTCCGCCTTCGGGATGAATTCCAGAGCCGCGGCCTCATGGTTGGAAGTGTAGTTATCACACATTATGCAAACCAGACTGCTGCCGATATTTTCCGTGCAAAACTGGAAAAAATGAACATCAGAACCTATCTTCATTACACCATTGAGGGGTATCCCATGAACGTGTCCCTCATCAACAGTGACGAAGGTTTCGGCAAAAATGATTATATCGAGACAACGCGCCCGCTGGTTGTAATTACTGCACCCGGTCCCGGAAGCGGAAAAATGGCAACCTGTCTTTCTCAGCTTTATCAGGACAATAAGCGCGGAATAAAAGCAGGTTATGCAAAGTATGAAACTTTTCCCATCTGGAACCTGCCTCTCAAACACCCTGTAAACCTTGCTTACGAAGCTGCCACCGCAGACCTTAACGACGTTAACATGATCGATCCCTTCCATCTGGAAGCCTACGGAAAGACGACTGTAAACTACAACCGCGACATTGAGATTTTCCCTGTTCTGAATGCCATTTTTGAGGGCATTTACGGCGAAAACCCATATAAATCACCTACAGACATGGGTGTAAACATGGCCGGACTGAGCATTATTGATGACGAAGCCTGCTGTGCCGCAAGCCGTCAGGAAATCATCCGCCGTTATTACACCGCTTTGGACAAACTTGCAGAAGGTTCAAACAATGAAAGCGAAGTCGATAAAATTGAGCTTCTCATGAACCAGTCCAAAATTTCCAAGGACGAACGCCGGTGCGTAAAAGCCGCTTTGGACCGTGCCGCAAAAGACGGTGTTCCCTGTGCTGCAATCGAACTTGATGACGGTGAAATCATTACGTCTTCTACTTCTGACCTGTTCGGTGCCTGTGCCGCACTGCTTCTGAATGCTACAAAACATCTGGCCGGAATTCCTCATGAAATAAAACTGATTCCTGCCAGTGCCGTAGAACCGATTCAGAAAGTCAAAACTGAATACCTTATGGGACACAATCCGCGGCTTCACACGGACGAAGTGCTGGTTGCACTTGCAATGGTCAGCAACAGTGACGAAAGGGCTGCAGAAGCTCTTAAAATGCTGCCAAAACTTAAGGGCGCACAGGTTCATACCACTGTCATGCTCAGTGAAGTGGACCGCAAGATCCTGAAAAAACTTGGAATTGATTTTACAAGTGAACCTGTAATCAAAAAGATGAAGAGTCTGTAAGCGGCTCTTTTCAGAAGAAGCCGGCGGCACGCATTGCCGTTATGTACACAAAAAGTGTTATGACGGAAAAAAGCGTGCTCCAGACCAGAATCTGTCCTGCCAGATCCGAATCATTGTCCATTTGGTCAGCCATGGCAACGCTTGCTATGGCTATGGGCGCGGCGTAAAGTGCAAAAAGCGCTGCCCAGTCTGCGCCCTCCAGAGCAGGAAGTCCCAGAAGGCCCGGAAGAAAATAAGCTGTAAGAAATCCTACAAGGGGAGCCCCGAAAAGCCGGGCGCAGACTCCCTGGGTAATCTGTTTCCTGAGGCCTCTGATTGCCGAAAAAGAAAAGCGCCCGCCCAGAATTACCAGTGAAAGCCAAGGCGCAATTGTTGCCAAGGAATCCATGGCTTTGTACAGAAACTTAAGGTTTCCTGTGGAAAGCCGCCATCCGCCTGTATAAGGTCTTATTGCAAGGCAAATCAATCCAAGAGCCACGCCTTCAATCAGGGGATTTTTCAGAATCTGAAGAATCACTTTGAAGAAGTTTTTCAGTTTGCTGCTTCTGTCTGATCTGTCTTCATTTTTCTGGACGAAAACCGTAAGAGAAACCACTGCAAAAACATTGAAAAGCGGGACGGCAAATGCAGAAACCAGAGCTGCGGCCGCCATACCTTCGTCACCGAAAAGGTTCTGTGCCAGCGGCAGTCCGATTATTGCAAAGTTTGAACGGTAAAAAGCCTGATGAACTACGCCTTTCTGTCTGTTTTCCGGCACAAAAAGCAGAACGTAGGCAAGTCCCGCAAGAAAAAGAATGACCACACCCGCAATGGCAACAATGACAGTCTGCCAGCGTATGGAATCAAAAGAATCGATTTTGTAGATGTTTATGAACATCATTGCAAGAAAGCAGTAATTGAAGCAGAATTTGTTGCCTTCTGAAAGGAATTTGTCACCGATGGTTCCGTTCTGCTTAAGACCGTAACCCAGCAGAACCAGCAGGATTATGGGCAGCAGTGCGTTCAGTGAAAAAAGCAGTGAATCAAGCATCAGCGTATTGCATCCAGAATGTTGAAGGCTTCAACAGCATCGGCGCGTGAAACGGCAAGAAATTCAATGAGAATCGGGTAAGCCTCCAGAACTGCACCCAGTTTGCCGAAGCGTTCAAACTGCAGATAGTCGTTGGCAGTCTGTTCTGCTTCTGCAGAAACTGTGGTTTTGAGTGCTTCCCGCAGATCCTGCTGGTAAGAAAGGTAAGTTTCTTTTGCCGTAGCGTAGAGCAGGGTGTCAGGCATTTTGAAAGTGTTTACTGAAACTGAAGCAATGTTTACTGAAGGAAAAGCTTTTTCAGCATTGATCGCCTCAAGAAGCCCGTCCGAATCAGTTGAAAGCCGGATAACTTCTATGCCGTTTGATCCGTCTGTCTGTGCCGTGGTCATAATGTGCTGGACAACAGCGTTTGCAATTCCGTCTGCCTGACTCTGGAGCCACTGTTCAAGTCCTTTGTCGTCCTGAAGATCTTTCTGCTTTACAAGTCCCGGCAGAAGTTCGGGTTTTACGCCAAGTTCAACGGAAACGGAAAAATTGTAGGAAAAATCAGGGCGACCGTTGAGCATTGCGCTGTAAATTGAAGCAGAAGGAAGTTCTCCTGTAACTGAAGAAGTGAACTTTTTGGGGCTGGCGGAAAAAATGCGGATCTGCGTGTTGGTGGGAAGAAGCCGTTCCCAGCGCCAGATGATTGAGCCGTTTGAAACCGGTTCTTCATAAACGCCGCCGGTTTTGGAAATCATTACTCCGTATTGGCCCGCGGGTACGTAAAACTGAATCCATCCTATGAAGAAAACTGCAGTGGCACATGCCAAAAGAAGAATAAAAGAAAGAAGCCCTTTTTTGCTTTTCATGATTTCCGCCTTTGTGTTATCATTGGATGTATCGGCTCTATTATAATCTGTCTTGGGAGAAAACTGCAAGAATGTTCAAAATCAATGTAAGATTAATCCGCTTCTTTTCAATATTTCTTCTTGTTCTGCTTTTTTTCTTCGGCATAGGCAACCAGCAGGGATTTTCCGATTCTTCTCTCCGGTTTATTTCAATCACCGGTGTTGTTACAGCATTTCTTTCGATTTTTTTCGTTTTTTACGGAATCATTCTGATGGTAATAGATTTGGTCAAAAGAAAGAAATTCAGGAATCTGTTCTATCTATTCCTGTATTTTTTCTGCATTGCAGAAGCTCTTGTGGCCCTGACTTTCTTTGACGTACTGATTTTCATCAATCAGTTTTAGTTCACACCTTTACAAAATGCGCAGAATCCATTTAAATGTATGCCATGAATGAAATCCGATCCGAAAATACCCGGCTTTATGCTGTACGTGGTGCAGCTTGTGCTGAAAACACGCCGGAATCAATTTCAAAAACTGTGGCGGAAATGTTTACTGCCATTTTCGAGAAGAATCCCATAAAAAACGAAGATATTGTTTCTGTTCAGTTTACAATGACTGCTGATTTGAACACTCTGAATCCGTGCACGGCACTCCGCAAAGCCGGTTTTTGTGAAGGTGCACCGCTTTTCTGTTCTCAGGAAGCGGAAATCGTCGGAATGCTTCCCAAAGTAATCCGTGTGCTGATTACTTATTACGGAACAAGCAAGCCGGAAGCTGTTTATCTGAACGGAGCCCAGAAACTTCGCCCCGATCTTCCGCAGAATAAGAACTGAAAGGGCTTTGTCGTGGCGGAAAAGGTTTCTTTGTGGCAGATCAGCCGGGAATATGCAGGAATTGCAGAGGCGGGCGGAGTAAAGAACGTTGTCTGCTCACTTTCTGAAAACCTTCTGAAAAACGGATTTGACGTTACGCTTTTTATTCCGCTGTACGGTTGTACGAGTCTTTCTTCGGTACAGGATCTGGAAATTGTTCCCGGAGCAGACACTTCTTTTGAAGTTTTGGGCCGTCAGTACCGGGTGTCCTTCGGTATTGCCCGCAGCAACGGTGTCCGCATTGTCTTTGTAATCTCTTCTCTTTTTACCGAAAAAATGGGCGTTTACACTTACACGGCTCTGGAAGAAAACCTGGTAGGCTTTCACAAGAGGGGAACAGGTCATGTTGACGCAATTTCCATGGAAATGGTTTTTCAGCAGGCGGTTCTTGCTTACGGAATAAAGACCGGAGAATGTCCAAAAATCGTCCATTGTCATGACGCAACTACTGCTTTGGTGCCGGTTTTTGCCCGCTGCTTTGATGAATACAGCAGTTTTTTTGCTTCTTCCAAGTTTGTTGTGACAATTCATAACGGCGGACCTGCCTACCATCACGAAATTGCTTCCATTGACGAAGCGGAAAAAATCACCGGACTTGACCGGGAAGTTCTTGAAAAAGGACGGAACGGAAGCTGCATTGAACCTTATCTTTTGGCTTCTGACTACGCCTTTATGACAACTGTTTCTCCCTGGTATGCAGAAGAACTTTCAGATCCTGAAAACCCGAATACTGACGGACTTTCAAAAGCTTTTTACGAGCGGGGAACAAAAATTGCAGGCATTACCAACGGCATTGACTTCGGCCGTTACAACCCGGAAAACCCGAAAAAATCTTTGATTCCCATGGCTTACAATCCCCGGAAACAGGATTTTGCCGGAAAACTTGCGGCCCGGAGCGAATTTCTTGATTATTTTGCTGTGGCCCGAAAAACCGGAGCAGAACTTGAGCCGCTTCTCGGAAACAGCATAAGCGGCATTGTTCAGTACGGAACACTGGATCCGGCCCCGAATTCCGTGTTTTTCAGTTATCACGGGCGCATTGCGGAACAAAAAGGACTTGATGTGCTTATTGAATCAATCGGGCCGGTCCTTGAAAAAATGCCTCATGCCCGTTTTGTCATAATCGGGCAGGGCTACGACAAACTGGAAAAGCGGCTTGTGGAACTTACGGCCCGTTTTGAAGGCAAAGTGCTTTTTCTGCACGGTTACGACCGTTTCATGGCAAGGCTTTGTGTGGCTGTGTCAGACTTTATTGTGCTGCCCAGCTTTTTTGAACCCTGCGGACTGGAAGATTTTATTGCTTCATGCTTCGGTACGATTCCTGTGGCACACGCAACCGGCGGACTTCAGAAGATTCAGGACGGAAAGACAGGTTTTCTCTATGGGGAAAACACTCCCGATGTGCTTGCAGACTGTCTTGCCCGCACGGCAGAGGATTTTGGCGCTGAGGGGGACAAATACCGTGAAATTGCTCAGAAAGCCTGCCAGACTGTGCATGACAAATATTCCTGGAATAATGTGACCAAAAAGGAATACATTCCTTTGTTCATGAAACTTCTTGAAGAAGAATAAAACCGGCAGCGGCTATCGGGGAAAAAATCCATGGAATCCATGAAAATTGCAGTGATCGGTGCGGGAAACATGGGGAGTCAGTATGCTCTCATGCTCTTCAACAATCAGGTTGAAGGGGCTGAACTTGCGGCTATAACACGAATCGGCAAAAATCTGCAGGAAAAGATGAAACCTGTGGTGGAATCAGGGATCCCCGTCTATCACTCTGCGGAAGATCTGTATGCGGCGGTTGAGTCCGGTGCTTTGAATCTTGATGCGGTGATTGTCGCAACTCCCCATTATGCCCATGAGGAACAGATTGTTCAGGGCTTCAGGAACAGGCTTCATGTGCTTTCGGACAAGCCGCTGGGTGTTTGTTCAAGACAGGCCCGTAACGCAATTGATGCCCGGAATCATTTTGCACCGGAAAAAAAATTCGGCACGATTCTGAATCAGCGTACAATACCGGTTTATAAGCAGATGAAGGAAATCATCGGGAGCGGAAAATACGGAAAAATGAAGCGGGTTCTTTGGGTGATTACGGACTGGTACCGTCCTGAAAAATATTACTCAACTTCCAGCTGGCATGCCACATGGAAAACCGACGGCGGCGGCGTGCTTCTGAATCAGTGCCCGCACAATCTGGATCTTTTGCAGTGGATCTGCGGAATGCCTTCTGCTGTCCAGGGTTTCTGTCAGGAAGGCCGCTACCACAACATAGAAGTGGAAGACGATGTTACGGCTTTTATGGAATGGGCTGACGGTGCAACAGGAACTTTCATCACATCAACTGGAGAACTGCCCGGCATAAACCGGCTTGAAATTTCTTTGGACGAAGCTATGCTTGTGTGCGAAGACGGTGAACTGCGGATCTGTGAATTTGCTCCTGAACTCGGAATGCCGGAAGCTGAATACAGGTCAACTTCTTCTGATTTTTTCAGGAACATAAAAGGCGAGTGGTCAACTTTGCAGACGGAAGCCGAGGCTGAGCAGCACAGAAAAACTCTGCAGAATTTTGTGGATGCGTGCTCGGACAAAGCAGAACTTCTTGCCGACGGTGAAGAAGGAATCAAAAGTCTTTATCTTTCCAACGCAATGTATATGTCTTCATGGACGGGCAAAAAAATAACTCTCCCCCAGAACAGGTCTGAAGAAGAGTTGTTTGAATCACGATTTGAAGAACTTCTGTCAAAAAAATGATTTTTTTCAGCCTGCAGAATTACAGGTATTTCAGCAGTTCGTTTCTGATTGAATCGTAATGGGCTCCGCTGATTCCGAAATCTTTTTCTTTGTAGTTCCAGCAGGCGCGGCCGATTCCGTATTTTTCGAATACGGAATTGATTTCTTTGAACCAGCCCAGTGTAGGTTCGGGCTTTGCAAGATCGATTACTCCGTATTCGCCGCAATAAAGCATTACATTCCGTTCCTCCGCAACTTTTACGGCCTCATAAATTTCTTTGTCTATGGCATCAAGTCCGGTTGCTCCTTTGGGCCATTCCAACTTCATGATTTCATAGGCTTTTTTTGCGCCTGCAGCTTCGGGATCATCAAAACTGAAAGGATAATCCAGTCTGAAGTCGGCGGGCATTGCTTCTACCCAATATGCGCCCTGATGGGTAAAGCAGAGGGGACTGTAGCAGTGGAAGTTGTAGATGATGTTTTCGTCCGGCGGAAGAATTATGTCTTTTACGGCCGCCGCGCTGTTGTTCCAGTAACCGCCGATGAGAATTTTGACAGAAGGTGCGGTTTTTCTGATTGCTTTGATTGTCTGCTCTGAAATTCTCTGCCAGTCCGGGTTGAAAGCGGGATCTGTAATTTCGTTCAGAAGTTCAAAGGCAATACTGTCACCCGAATTGCCGTAACGCTCTGCAAAGCGGCACCAGAGGTCGATGAACATTTTTTCGTATTTGGGATTGCCGAAAAAACCGTTTTCGTTTTCGCCTTTGTCAAAGCTGTAGCCCGCTGTCTTGTGCAGGTCAAGAATCAGATTGAGCCCTGCATTTTTGCACCACTCAATGCAGCTGTCTATATAGCGGAAATTTTCTTCAATGAATGTGCCTTCTGCCGTCTGAAGAAGATTGTAGTCAATCGGCAGGCGCACGTGATCCAGACCCCAGCTTTTTATCTGCCTGATGTTTTCTTCAATAATAAAAGTGTCATAATGCTGTTTTTCGTGGCAGCACTGGCTGAGCCATCCGCCCAAGTTTACGCCTTTCTGGTATCCTCTCCAGGTTTTGAGTTTCATGTATGTTTCCTCCGTTAAAACTTTTCGGTTTTTCTGTAAAAGTGCATGTATTCTAGCATGTTTTTGCGGATTTGGGAAAAGCCGGATGATGGATTTGGTGGATTTCTTCCATGGAGAGCTGACATCATCTGTGATACAATGTTGCAGAACAAACGGGGCTGCGGCGGAAATGCAGTTGTTCTTCCGTCTGTGTAAGGAGAAAAGTATGACTTCAGAAAAAAGTGTTGAAAAAGCCTGCATCAAATTATGTGCGCTGTTGCTCTGTCTGTTTGTGTGCACTGCTCTTTTTGCAGAGAACGCAACTTTTGCCGGCTCAAATTATTATCCGCTTGTAAAGTGCTATACCGGTTCCATTGACGGTTTTTACATGCGCATTTCTTCAAGCGAAAAATCTTCTTCCTACGAAATATGGAACCATAATGGTTATGCTGATGTTCTTGCGTGGAAGACAACTGCTGATACGGCAACTCTTCTTGTGCGGCTCAGAGGTTGGAACACGGACGGAGTTGCGGTTTTCTATCTTCTTGAAGCAAGCATGCCCGACCGTGTCCGCATGACAAAGATTGATGCTCTTCCTGATCTTACTTCCGGTGACTGGCATTTCCAGACGGCACACACCAATGACAACGCAATCAATTTCAGGGATAAAGGTGATGTTTCCGGGCATAAAATGGGGCAGTACCAGAAAGGCAATACTGTTAAATTTTCGGGAATGACGGATAACAGGTGCAGCATTGAAGATGCAACTGATTACTGGTACCGCTTTGATTATAACGGCAAAGAAGCCTGGATTTACGGCAAATACATTACCTTTGATACTGCAGTCATAAACGAAGAAACCCTGGGACTAAAACAGAAACCTGTGTCTGCTGCAGCTTCTGCAACGGGAACTTCCGTTGAGACAAAGGCATCTATTGCGTCCATGCCCTATGACGTTGTGTCAGTTTACGAATACCCGGACACCTTGTACAACATGTTCCCGAAAGGGGATTATCTGGTACAGTATCCGATTCTTTCTGACTGGAGTGACGGCTTTGATGCGAAAATGTACGTAAAAAAGGGAACCGATATTCTTGCAGAACTGGAACCGCAGTATGGCGGCGTATATTACAGCCGGGAATATGACAGACTGTATTTTTCATCCTATGTTTTTAACGAAACTTACACACTGACCTGCATCGATACAAAAACAGGCTCCATGATCAGTCTGAATCAGGACACGGACCGCGAGTATTACATCCGGACTCAGTTCATCGCTCCCAATAACGATGGCTCAAAACTGGTGCATCTTGATGACTACTGGTATGGGGACGATTTCCGCGCTCTTGCCTTTGTTGTTGTGAATGTGGCGGACAACACCCGGAAAACGTATACTCTGGAACGGTATCCTATGATATCGGCTTTCGGCTTTCTGCATGACGATGTAATTTGGTATGCATCCTATGATGATGAAAAAATCCATCTGGTGAAACTTCAGGACAACAAAGCTGTTCCCCTTTCAGAAACTTATCCCTATGGCGATTACAATGATTACTTCTACTATACCTTTCCGGGATTCGACTGCCTCTTTGTAACGAAAAATCCATATTATGGAAAAGAAAGCCATATTGTGGGGCGGGATGGTTCCGGTGTTGCAGGCGTTGTAATCAACGGCTTCTGGTATGCTGATCAGTGGTATCTTGCCACCATGGAGTATGACGATTCCAGCTGTAAAAGCGGCACTGTCCGTATATATGACAGAAACTTTGCGGAACTCCGCAGCATCAAAACCTCTTATGGAAAATATTCCTGGGGAACCTATCTTGAGAAAGTGGGCGTAAAAGACGGCAGACTGCAGATTCAGTTTACCCGGGAAGAAAAATAGCAGACTCCGGAATGGTGGATTTTTTCCATGGGGAGCTGACATCATCTGTGATATAATGTTGCAGGCGAAAACTGATTTTGTTATAACGAACAGTAACGAACAGGTACGATTCCGCTGACGCGTTTTTCAACGCTTGACCAAATAGGAGAAAATATGAAAGAAGAAGATTATTGCGGCTATCTTTTTGCCCATTTTATCGGAGAAGAAACTGCAGAAAGCGAGCAGGTTTATTTTTCTGTAAGCAGCGACGGTCTGCATTTTGAAGATCTTAACGGGCATAAACCGGTTCTTGTAAGTGATGTGGGTGAAAAGGGCATGAGAGATCCTTTTCTTTACCGTTCCACCGACGGTAAAAAGTTCTTTCTCATCACGACAGATCTTAGCATTTATCATCGCGGCGGATGGCTTAAGAACGGGCAGGGATACTTTGACGCAAGCACAACAGGAAGTTCCGATCTTGTTCTTTGGCAGAGCGACGATCTTGTGAACTGGGTGGGACCGAAACTGGTTCCCGCTGCTCCTGCCAATGCAGGAATGGCATGGTCTCCTGAAATGATTTATTACGAAAAGACAGGGGAATACATCATTTTCTTCTCTTCCAGCATTATGGATCCTGTTACCAAAATGAAGGCAAAACCCAATGCAATTTATTATGTTGCCACAAAAGATTTTGAAAGCTTCAGCGAGCCGAAACTTTTTATCGACTGTCAGTGCGATGTTCCGGGCGGACAGGGCAAACCTCGCGAAATAATTGATACAACCGTTCTTAAAGTTGGTGACTGGTATTACAGCGCTTCAAAAGACGGTGACAATGATGAAACCAACGGCGGAATCCGCATTCTCCGCACAAAAGAGCTTCTGGAACCCGGTTCATGGGAAAAAGTGCTGGATCTTGATGAACTGAATCTTGATACGACAGGTCTTGACTGCAAAACTTTGGACAATTCAAGTCTTGAAGGCCCGGAACTTTTTGAATACAACCTTGGAGACCGCCGTAACCCTGACGTACCCGAATTCGGAATCATTGCAGACCAGTACATGGCCGGCACAGGTTATCTTCCTTTGAGGACTACGGATCTTGAAGACCGCGACAATTCAAAAGGATCATGGGAAATCCTTTCAAAAGAAAATTATTCTTTTGATGTGCTCAAGAAACGTCACGGCACGATTCTCCGCATTACAAAAGAAGAGTTGGACAGACTGAAAAAGGCTTTCAGAAAAGACTGAAAAAAAATTAAATTTTTTGCTGAGTTTTTTTGGTAAGTTGTTGACATAATCAGGAATATAATATATATTCCTATTCGTCAGTTACGCCGACTTAGCTCAGCTGGCCAGAGCACGTGATTTGTAATCTCGGGGTCTTCAGTTCGAATCTGAAAGTCGGCTCTCCTGGGGAGGTTCCAGAGTGGTCAAATGGGGCAGACTGTAAATCTGTTGCTTCGGCTTCGAAGGTCCGAATCCTTCTCTCCCCAAAAGGTGTTAAGCTCTTTAGTTTAACACCTTTTTTTTTGCTTTTTCAGGTTTATAGCTATGGAACATCCTTTTTACGAAAACGGCCTTGAGTTTTCCTGCCAGCGGTGCAGTCATTGCTGCCGTGGCGAACCGGGGTATGTTTATCTTTCCCGCCGTGATTTGACAAATCTTCTTGAATGTTTTAAATTTGATAAAGACGATTTTATTCGTGAGTACTGTCGTTTTGTACCGTATTATGACGGATCGGAAGTTCTCTGCTTGAAGGAGAAGCCCGGTTACGACTGTATTCTTTGGGAGAACGGCGGTTGCCTTGCCTACAAAGCTAGACCTGTCCAGTGTTCAACATATCCTTTCTGGTCTTTTCTGCTTGCGTCCCGGAATGCTTGGGACAAAGAATGTTCTGAATGTCCCGGTCTTAATAAGGGTGAACACCATTCCTTCGAAGAAATACAGGCTGCAAAACAGCAGTATGAGGAAAATTATCCGTTACGGCGTGGGGAAGTTTGATTTATGAAAGTTGAGTTTTGGGGCGTTCGAGGTTCATTGCCGACTCCGTTGAGTCCTGATCAGTTGTTGTCCAAAATCTGTGCTGTAGTTCAGCGTATAACACCTGCTGACCTTGAAAGTTCCGATTCCAGAGAGAGGTTTGTCAATTCTCTTCCGGCTTCTCTCAAAAGTACCATCGGCGGAAACACTGCCTGTGTGGAGATGCTCAACAAAAACAATACGCTTTTCATAATGGATGCCGGTTCCGGTATTCGTCCCCTAGGCAAAAAATACGGTTCAGTAAAGAATCTTGTCTGTCATATTTTTATCAGTCATTTCCACTGGGATCACATTCAGGGACTTCCTTTCTTTGATCCCATTTACAATCCGTCTACGGAAATCCATTTTTATTCCTGTCACCCTGACTGCGAAAAACTCCTCAGAGACCAGATGGAGTACTGTTATTTTCCTGTTCCTCTTTCTTCCTGTACAAAGAACATGCATTTTCACATCGTTAAGGAAGGCGAGCCCTTTGTTGTTGACGGCGTAACAGTAAATACGAAAAAAATGTTCCATCCAAGCGATTCTTATTCCTATTCCTTTGAAGAAGACGGAAAAAAATTCGTTTACGCAACTGACCTTGAAATCCAGCCCGGCGACAGCAATGACGGAACTCAGACCAGCGTTTTCTCCGATGCGGACGTTCTTGTTCTTGATTCCCAGTACACTGTGGAAGAAGGATTCATCAAAGAAAGCTGGGGTCATTCCACTTTCAACAAAGGCATTGATTTCGGACTTTCCTGGGGCGTAAAGAATATTTATCTTTTTCATCATGACCCGACTTATGATGACAAAAAGATCCATTCCATTCTTGAATCTGCCAGATGGTATCTGGATTACGGGGAGAACAAATCCCTGAATGTCCATATTGCCTCGGAAGGTACGTCCATTACTTTATGAGTGATACTCCCTTTTCCTATACCTTTACGGAAGATGAACTCAAATCTCTGATCCGTTTTCTGCGTAAAAAGCAGAATGATCTTCCCCAGGAACTTTACTTGCTCTATTCTGTGCTTGAAAAAGCGATATATGATTCTATGTCAGTTGAAGAGGCGGAAGAATTCTTTTTATGAAGAAACTGGGAAAATTTTTTTTGTTTGTATTTCTGTTCCTGATTGTTGCAGTTGGTGCTGTTGCCGGTTATACATGGTATAATCTGCAGGCTCCAGGAACTGCTGAAAACCAGGTGGAATGCAAGATTGATGTAGTTCAGGGTACCACAATCAGAAGTGTTTCAAAAGAACTTGAATCAAGAGGCATCATCCGTTCTGCGGATCTTCTTTATCTTCTTGCAAGAAAAAACGGATCTGTGGTCAAATCCGGAACTTATACTGTCAATTCGGCTATGACGCCTTCAGAAATTCTGGAACTGCTCGCTTCCGGGCAGCAGGAATACATTTCGGTAAGCATTCCTGAAGGATTTACGGTGGGGCAGATCGGTGCTCTTCTTGAAACAAAAGGAATCGTTTCAAAAGAAGCTTTCGTTTCCATGACAAAGGATGTTTTTCTTCTTGAAAAATACGGAATTCCCGGTCCTTCTTTTGAAGGATATCTTTTCCCCGATACCTATTATTTCAACCGCGGAATGGACTGTGAATCAATCATTTCGATGATGGTTGACAATTTCTTCAAAAAAATAGAAAGCATTGACGGACTGAAGGAAAAAAAGCCTGCTGAACTTTTTTACATTGTCAGACTTGCTTCCGTTGTAGAACGTGAGTACCGGGTGGCAGACGAAGCTCCGATCATTGCAAGTGTCTTTACCAACAGACTGAATGCGGGTGCCGGTCTTTATTCCTGCGCCACAGTCGTCTACATGCTTACGGAAGTTCTGGGGCGGCCTCATCCTGACAGAGTGCTTACTGCTGATACAAAAATCGACAATCCGTACAACACCTATGTTCATGCAGGGTTGCCGCCGGGAGCTATTTCAAACCCCGGACTGATTGCTTTGAGAGCCGCTGCACATCCTGCAGAAACGGACTACTGGTTCTTTGTTGTTGAAGATGAAGCTGCCGGAAGGCATGTTTTTACAGAAAACCTTGAAGACCATAATCAGGCAAAATACAATCTTTCCGTAAAAAGGGCTGCCGGTAACTGATGAGTCGGATAATTAACAATTCCACGATTGAAGAAGTCAACAACCGTACGGATATTGTTGCCCTGATAAACGAATATACTCACCTTGAAAAACGCAGCGGCGACTACTGGGGCTGCTGTCCTTTCCACAACGAGAAATCACCGTCTTTCCATGTTGTTCCGTCAAGAAAAATGTACCATTGCTTCGGCTGTGGTGCCGGCGGCGGTGTAATCAAGTTTTACATGGAAGTGGAGCGGATGGGCTTTACGGAGGCGGTTGTCGCCCTTGCAAAAAAAGCCGGCGTGGAAGTTGTGTATGACCGCAATTTCTCAGGCAATGACGAAAGCCGCAATGAACAGAATCTCCGCGACCAGTACAAGGAACTTTATACACGTGTTGCCGGAAGTTACCATTATGTGCTTCAGAATTCCGAGTCTGCCGCTTTTGTCCGTGATTATCTTGAAAAACGTGGTGTGTCAAAAACGGTTCAGGAACAGTTCATGCTGGGCTTTTCTCCCAACGATGCGTTCTGGCTCAGAAAATTCCTTAAGGACAAAAATTACAGCGATGAGTTTCTGGACAATTCGGGTCTCTTTTCCAAGAAAAACCCAAAACGCTCTTTCTTCTGGAACCGGCTCATGTTTCCCATTTCAGACCGTAACGGAAAAGTGGTAGCGTTCGGCGGGCGCATAATGCAGGGGGAGGGACCGAAGTACATAAACTCCGGGGAACTGATCCAGTATCACAAGGGCGAAACACTTTATGCCTTTCACCTTGCAAAGCAGACGATACGGCAGAAAAAAGCCGCAGTTCTTTGTGAAGGCTACATGGACGTTATTGCGTGGCATCAGGCAGGCATTACCAATGCGGTTGCGCCTTTGGGAACCGCTTTGACGGAAGAACAGCTGAACATTCTGCGCCCTTTTGCAGACACCCTGTTCTGTTCCTTTGACAGCGACGAAGCCGGGCAGAAAGCGACTTTGCGTGCAATAAAACTGGCACGTCAGAAGGATTTTTCCGTAAAGGTGATCCGGTTGGAAGGCGGTAAGGATCCGTCTGAAATACTGAATTCATTTGGTGCCGAAGCCTTGACAAATGCAATAAGTGGGGCTATATTGGATGATGATTTTTTGTTATCAGTTTATGCCAAGCAGTATGATGTGACCACTCCGGAAGGGAAAACAAGGGCATCTCTCGCTTTTTTTGAATACATAGATGTTTTATCAACTGATATACAAAAACAATCATGTCTGGAAAAGTTATGCCGGACATATCAGATAAAGTCGGAGGCAATCACCGCTGATTTTTACAATCGGGACAGTGCAAAAAGAAGGGTTGAAAATGTTGCGAAACAACCTTCTGGTTCATCGGAAAGACCGGTCCGGATGGATGCGGAAATGCGTTCTGTTCTGGCGTTTGCCGCAAATCTGAATTATTTTCAAACCGTGCGGAATTCGGTTTCTGTAGAGGATTTTGAAAATGAGGATGCTGAAAGTCTTTTCATCACTCTTGAAGAATGTTTCAGGGAAGAAACTTTCAGTTATGACACAATTCTAAGCAAATGTACAAGTGAAAATCTCAGACAGAAACTGGCCGAAGCTGTTACATCCGGCGAGTATTCTGTAAAACCCGAAAAAACGGTTGAAGATGCGGTGGCATTTTTCCAGAAAAGCCGGCTTGTCCGCAGACGCAGACGCATTTTGAACCGTATTGAACAGCTGTCTCAGCAGCCCGGTTCGTTGCAGACGCAGCAGGAAATCATTTCATTACAGAATGAACTGATGAGTATTGATATTAAATAAACATGATCAGAGGCACGAATGACGGATCAGGAATTTGATTCTGCAGTTGCAAAACTCCTTGAATACTGCAAGGAAAAATCAGTAATTACTTGGGATGAAGTGAACCTTCTTCTTCCTCAGGATTTGGTCAATTCAGAAAAAATGGACGGAGTCCTTGTTCTGCTGGAAAAAAACAATATCCAGCTTTTGGAAGACGACGGTCTTGATGATGAAGATGATCTTGCACCCGTTGAAGACGACGATGACGCAGAGAATTCTGAAGATGATGAAACCGTTCAGGAAGAAGATGACAAAATAGACGAAAAAGGCCGCAAACAGCTGGTTTATAATGAAAAAGATTCCAACGGCGATGATCCGATCCGCATGTATCTGCGTGAAATCGGTAAAGAACATCTTCTGACAGCTGAAAAAGAAGTTCAGCTTTCCAAAAAAATGGAAAAAGGTGAAAACATCATCAAAGGTGTAATCAAGAATTCCGGTATGATGATGCCTGAATTCTATGCTGTTTATCAGAAGGCTTTCCAGCGTCCTCATGAAGAAACAAGCAAGGCACGTAAGGAAATTAATGAAGAGCAGGCTGAAAGACGCAGACTCCGCACAAGTTACGGTGAAGCTCTCAAGCAGGTTTCTGCCGATCTCAAAGAGTACATCAAGAAGAAGAAGCAGCTTTTTGAAAGCGATCCGACCTGTACGATTTTCGAGAATGAAGAACTCAAGTCTTTGCGTGACAAAGTTCTGCCCGTTCTGCAGACAATTGACATCCAGTCTGAAGAAATCGAACATTTCTCTGACAAGTTCATTGAAGCGACAAAAAAAATCCGTGAATATCACAGCAAGCAGGACCGTAAGGCAAAAGAACTGCGCATAACTGATTTTTCCGAGCTCCGCAGTTTGGGAAAACAGATGTCAAGCAAGTCAGGCCGTGACAAACTTGAAAAAGAACTTGGAATGCCTGCTGACGAAATCCGCGAGATTTATACACAGATTCAGAAAATTGACCGCAAACTGCGCCGTCTTGAATATGAGTTTGAAAACAGCATTGACGAAATCCTTGCAATGGCAAAAGAAATCGAATACGGCCGCAAGATGATGGAGGATGCAAAGAACCGTCTTATCAATGCAAACCTTCGTCTTGTCGTTTCAATTGCAAAGAAATATACGAACCGCGGTCTTCAGCTCTTTGACCTGATTCAGGAAGGAAACATCGGTCTTATAAAGGCTGTAGAAAAGTTTGAATATCGCAAGGGTTACAAATTTTCAACATACGCAACATGGTGGATCCGTCAGGCCATCACACGCAGTATTTCTGACCAGGCACGCACTATCCGCGTTCCTGTACACATGATTGAGCAGATCAACAAGGTTGTCCGTGAGTCACGCCAGCTTATGCAGCGTCTGGGCCGCGAACCTACCGACGAAGAGATTGCTGAGCAGCTTCAGTGGCCTGTTTCAAGGGTCAAGACTGTCAAGAATGTTGCAAGGGAACCGATTTCTCTTGAAACGCCTATCGGTGAAGAAGAAGACAGTTCATTGGGCGATTTTATCGAAGACAAGGAAGTGGAGAATCCTGCTGTTCAGACTGCGCATACTCTGCTCAAGGAGCAGCTTTCAGAAGTTCTTTCCACATTGCCTCCGAGAGAGCAGGAAGTTCTTAAAATGCGTTTCGGTCTTGACGGCGGTTATTGTCTTACTCTTGAAGAGGTCGGTCTTTACTTCAGCGTTACCCGCGAACGTATCCGTCAGATTGAAGCAAAGGCTTTGAGACGGCTTAGACATCCGCGCAGATCAAGCAATCTTCGGGATTATATAGACAATTAAACCGATACTAAGTATTATGGGGTATGGATTTATAATCCGGGTGATACCTCATTTCGGGATATTAGAGGGGTTTTTTATATGGAAATGGATGTAGTTTTTGACAAATTGAAAGAGTTGCAGGAAGTCCTTTCAGGAAAATATTCAATCGAGAACCAGATTGAAGAATCTCCGAAAAAACTGACTGCTCAGGATGAACTCCTGGCTCGAATGAAAAGAGAATATATAGAAAAAAATGCAGTTTATGAAGAAGTCCGTTCAAAAGTAGCAGGACTCAAGACTGATCTTGCAGAAGCTGTTGCAGCACGTGAACGCGGAGAAAAGGGTATGGACGAAATCACTACTCATCGCGAATACGAAGCTCTCCAGAAAGAGATTGACGACGCAACACTTAAAGAAACACAGGTCCGCAAGGATCTTCAGAAAGAAGAGAAGACTCTTTTTGAACTGGATGAAAACCTTAAAGCTGCAGAGCAGTCAATCAATACACTTGAAGAAGAACTTAACGCAAGCAAAGCTTCACTTTCAGAAGAAATTGATGCTCTCAAAGCTGAATACGAAGAACTGAAGGCAAAAGAAGCAGAAATCCTTCCCGGACTTGATTCTGACATGGTTTTCAAGTTTGAGCGCATTATCAAGAGCAAACACGGAAAAGGTATTGTTGCTGTAAAAGGTAATGTCTGTGACGGCTGTCACATGATTCTGCCCGCCCAGTTTGCAAATGAAGTCCACAACGGTGAGAAAATCGTTTTCTGTCCTTACTGCAGCCGCATCCTGTTCTATCAGGAAATGGAAGAAGGCGAAAGCGAGTACTTCAGCTATGACGATACCGGAAGTTTGTCAGACTATGACGAAGGTTTCGGTGACGATGATGATCTTGATGAAGACGGCGAGTTCGGCGATCCTGAAGCTGAAGATGTCGGAAACGATCAGGATTTTGACGACTGATAAAAGTTTATTTTTGCAGAAGCGATAAAATCGCGCCGGCAGGAACGCAAGTGTTTTTGCCGGTGAGGAAAGTCCGGGCTCCTTCGGAAAAAATGCCGGATAACAACCGGGCAGGGAAACCTGACAGACAGTGCCACAGAAAACAAACAGCCGGTTTTACCGGTAATGGTGAAAAGGTGGTGTAAGAGACCACCGGCAGACTGGTAACAGTGTGCGCATGGTAAACCTCATTTGGAGCAAGAACGAGCAGCAGTGCAACTCCGATAACTCACTGCGGGTAGTTCGCTGAATGTACAGAGCAATCTGTATATAGGACAGATGGTTTTGCTGATTCAATCAGTTACAGAACCCGGCTTATTGCTTCTGCTTTTTTTTGGGTGGAAAATTAATGCAGGCTGAAATTGTAAAAACAAAAAATACAGTTTTTACCCGGATTATTGTTGTCTTGCTGTCTGTTCTTTTTCTTGCTCTCGCAGGTTTTGTTTCCTATAAAATCATTGTAAAAATTCAGAATTCTCCTTCAATGTCAAAGGTTTATGCCTATTGGAAATCAGGTGATTATGCCGCGGTTTACAATGAGACAGCCGGAGTTCTTGCACTCAAACCCTTTGATCCTTCTGCAGAAGCTTATCACGGCTATTCATGTTTTTATCTTGGAATAAGTTCTACTGATACTACGGAAGCCCGGCAGTATCTTGACGAATGCATTTTTTCGCTCCGCCTTGCCATGACAAAGGCTTCTGATGTTCTTATGCCTCAAATCTGCTATCTTTTGGGAAAAGCTTATTTCCACAAGGATAATCTTGCGGCAAACCATTACTATGCTGATCTTGTGGTAAAATACATCAACCAGGCTCTTTCTTACGGTTATGAGGCTTCTGACATTCCCGAATATCTGGGGCTCAGTTACGCCCAGTTGGGAATGACATCCGAAAGTATTGCCGCATTCACTGAAGCCCTTCTTGTAAATGATTCTGACGTTCTGCTGCTTTCCATTGCGGAACAGTACATAAAAAACGGTCGTTCTGACGTTGCAAAACAGTATCTTGTCCAGCTTATAAAAAAGACTAAAGACCAGACAAAGGAAATTGATGCTTCATGCATGCTGGCGGAGATTTTCATTTCAGAAGGGTCTCTGGACATGGCTCTGGAAAAATATAACGATGTGCTGTCGAAAAATGAAAATTGTGCTGACGCATATTACGGAATTGGTGTAATATATGAGTTGCAGGGTGATCTTGTGAAGGCTCGTGCCGAATGGCGCAAAGCGCTTAAAGCAAAAGCAAATCATCAGGGTGCGCTGCAGAAACTTGGAAAAGCATAGAAAACAAAAAGTGGGTTAATTTTTGGGAGGATTTTAATGGCTTTCTTTGACAGATTTTCAACTGATATCGGAATAGATTTGGGAACATGCAATACTTTGATTTATGTTCGCGGCAAAGGTCTGGTTCTTGACGAACCTTCTGTAGTTGCTGTTGAACGGCTTACAAAAAAAGTTGTTGCTGTGGGAAAAGATGCAAAGCGCATGCTTTATAAAACACCCGGAGACATTGTTGCAATCCGTCCTTTGCGTGACGGTGTTATTGCAGACATGGACAGCTGCGAAAAAATGATCCGTTACTTCATTTCAAAGGTTATGCCAAAGCATAAAGTTTTCCGTTCAATGCATATGAAAATCGGAATCCCGTCCTGTATTACCGAAGTTGAAAAACGCGCCGTTCAGCAGGCTGCTCTTAAAGCCGGTGCAAAGGAAGTTCAGGTTATTGAGGAATCACTTGCTGCTGCTATCGGTGCCCAGATTCCGATTCATGAGCCGGCAGGACATATGGTCTGTGACATTGGCGGCGGTACTACGGAAGTTTCTGTAATTTCTTTGGGCGGTATGGTTGTTACCAATGCAATCCGTGTGGGCGGAGACGAGTTTGACGAAGCAATCATCAAGCATATCCGCAGTGTCCATAACCTGATTATCGGTCAGCAGATGGCTGAAAAACTGAAGATTGAAATCGGAAACGCTTCTGTTGCTCCTGAAAAGACAATTGAAAAAATGGCAATCAAAGGAACAGACGCAATTACAGGTTTGCCCCGCAGTCTTGAAATTGACAGCGTAGAAGTCCGTGAAGCACTTAAAGATCCTGTTACACAGATTGTTGATGAGATAAAACGCACTTTGGGACTTACTCCGCCGGAATTGGCTGCTGACATTGTTGAACGTGGTATTGTAATGACCGGCGGCGGTTCATTACTTAAAGGGCTTCCCAAACTGATTTCAAAGGAGACCGGCGTTCCTGTCATTCTGGTTGAGAAACCTCTTGAATGCGTTGCAATCGGTGCAGGCCAGGCTTTTGAACTGTTCCAGGATATTTCTTCCGACAGAAGTATTTACGACAATCTGAACAGTTAAACTTCAAAGTTTATGGCAGATCAGCGCAAACATACGAATTCCCGTTTTTCTCTTGTAGTCTTCGTGGCTTATTTGGTTTTTTCCAACGTGATGCTTGCTTTGTCATCAGGTGGTTTTGTCGTGAATTTCCAGCAGCTGGGCTTTTCCGTACTGTCATCAGTTCAGAAGGGCGTCCATACTGTTACTTCTTCGGTATCCGACTTTTTTACTTCAATTTCAAAGCTGGCAAATCTGCAGAACGAATATGATATTCTTGTTGAGAAACTGGCAAACTATGAGTATCTGCAGCGGGACAATGCTGAAGTCCGGAAAGAAAACGAACGGCTCCGGCAGCAGCTGGGATTTTCTGAGAGTGTAAGTTATACAAACTTCAGTGCCCAGATTATTGCGAGAGATTCCAATTCAACTTTTTCCGGAATTACGATTGACAAAGGTGCAAGACAGGGCGTTGTGAAGGGGATGCCTGTAATTGCCATCCAGAACGGAAAAATCGGTCTTGTGGGAAGAATCATTTCGGTGGGGCAGACAACAAGCATGATTCTGCCGATTTTTGACTACCAGTGCAATGTGTCCGGCCGTATTGAAGCAACCCGTGATGTGGGAATTGTTACCGGAAACGGTGACGTGGATCAGACGCTGACAATGAAATACGTCAAGAAGAGACTCCTTTCGGAATTGAATTATGGGGATGTTATCGTAACTTCCGGTGAAAATGACAACTACCTTCGTGATATTCCCATCGGAACTGTAACTCAGATAAATATCCGTGATTACGATTCTTCTCTGGAAGTTCTTCTGACTCCCATAATTGATTTTGACCGCTTGGAAACTGTTCTGATTGTTGATCTGCGCTCTGAGTCAGGAGGTGGAAAATGAAAGACTTCGGTGTTATTTCGCTGATTGTTCTGGGCTTTCTGTTCCTGGAATCCACAATTTTGTCCAATATAATGATTCTTCCGGCATTTCCCGATCTTCTGCTTCTTCTGACGGTTTACATTTCCATTCATCGCGGAAGCATTTATGGCCAGACTGTGGGAATCACATCAGGTTTTCTGCTTGATTTTCTGAGTGCGGCTCCCTTGGGACTGAATGCCGTTATCCGTACCATAATCGGTTTTGCTTCAGGTTTCTTCTTTCTTACACTTAATACAGACGGAATTTTTCTGCCGGCACTGATCGGCTTTGTTGCAACGGTTTTAAAAGCAATCCTTTTGGGAATCATGGGATTTTTCTTTCCCAATACTGTTTTTTCTTACAATCTGCTTTCCGGTTCCTTTCTTTTTGAACTGGTCTGCAACTCATTGCTTGCACCGATGCTGTTCTACCTTTTTTCACGGGTTCCTGCTCTGACAAAGAAAGAAATCTCCGAACGGAAACTGTAGGAGAAATCTGATGCCGACAATTGTCAAATCCGATGATTTTCAGAATCCCAAAGGAGACCAGCCGAAAAGACAAAGTGTGCTTTTGGGCATGATCATAATGATCTGTGTCATTGTGGGCTGGTTTGTTCTTCATCTGTTCAAAATGCAGGTAATTGAAGGCAGCGGTTATCGTCAGCAGTCGGAGAACATTTCAAAACGTACGAAAACATTGGTTGCACAGAGGGGAGAAATCTTTGCCCGTGACGGAGACCAGCCTATTGTAATCAATGTTGATTCTTTTGCTGTGGACCTTATTCCCGGAGAAACGGGAAGCAAATATGATACTGTTACGGCCAAACTTGCCGTTTATCTTGGAATCAAAAAAGAAGATATTGATGCAAAAATACCTGTAGGCAAGCGTAAAGAGTATTATACGGAAACAATAAAATCCAATGTTACGCTGGATCAGATTGCAAATATTGCCGAAAACATTACGGACCTGCCGGGAGTTTCATGGCGTTCAAAGCCGAGACGAAGCTATCTTGCGACTGAATCCATGTCGCACATTTTGGGATACGTGGACGATATTACAAAAGAGGAACTTTATGTTCTTCATAACCAGGGTTACACGTCAACCAGCATCATCGGAAAAAGCGGTATTGAAAAGCAGTACGATTCTCTTCTGCAGGGTAAATCCGGTCAGGAAATGCGTATGGTTGACGCCAAAGGAAAAAGTCTTTCCAGTACGCCGATTGTTGAACCGCCTGTTATGGGTGACAGTCTTGTTCTTACAATTGATTCTGATATCCAGAAACTGGCGGAGGAAACCCTTGGAGAACGTGTTGGTTCTGTTGTGGTTCTGAAACCTTCAAACGGTGAAATTCTTGCAATGGCTTCTTATCCTTATTACGATTCCAACATTTTTTCTTCTGAAAACAAGAATTCTGAGTACGCAAAACTGGTAAACCCTGCCAACAACAATCCGCTTCTGAACCGTGCAGTAAGTTCCACATATCCTCCGGCTTCTACTTTCAAGGTAATCATGACGGCCGCACTCCTTGCTGAGAAGACACTTTCTGCAGACAGTATAATCAACTGTTCCGGTTCTCTTGACTACGGCGGTCGTCCGTGGCACTGCCACAAAGCGGAAGGACACGGAGATATGGATCTGAAGAACGGTTTGGCTCAGTCCTGCAATGTTTACTTCTGGACAATCGGCCGTGACTATCTTGGTGTTGACAAAATTTCGTCTTATGCACAGAACTTCGGTTACGGCAAGCCTTTGAACATTGATCTGCCGTCTTCAAGTGCCGGATTTGTTCCTACTGCGGTTTGGAAAGAGCGCCGCTATCACGAAGAATGGTTCAAAGGCGACACGATGAACATGTCTATCGGTCAGGGATACACGGAAGTGTCTCCGCTTCATGTAGCTGACATGATGGCAATGGTTGTGAACGAAGGTGTCATTTATACTCCTCATTTCCTGAAAGAAGTGCGGGATTCTGCTACAGGTGAAGTGAAAGAGGTTACGGAAAAAGTTCCGCTTCATACGCTGGAACTGGAAGATTCGGTGTGGAAAGAACTGAAGGCGGATCTGCGGTACATGGTAACTGACGGATCTGCAACTTATCCTTTGAACAACAAGATTGTTCAGATTGCGGGAAAAACCGGTACCGGTGAAATTTCGACTTATTATTCCAACAACAAGCAGTGGCATTCATGGTTTGTAGGCTATGGTCCCTATGATGCCCCGCCGGAAGAAGCGGTTGTTGTAGTTGTTTCTGTAGAAGCTGTTAATGTTTGGGAGTGGTGGGCTCCCTACGCATCCAATATCATGTTCCAGGGAATATTTGGTCATCAGACATTTGATGAAGCAATTGATGCTCTGGGATTCCGTTACCTGAAACGTCCGGTGGGAAGACAGGAGTAGTCTTATGAAACCCCGTATTTTTGAAGTTTTTGATTATGTTCTCTTTTTTCCTGTTGTTCTGCTGATTATAATCGGCGTGTTCTTCATTTATTCCGCCGGTGTTGATTCAAACGGAATCAGTCAGTCCACGGAGTTTGTGAAGCAGATCATTTTTGCCGGAAGCGGACTGATACTGATGATTGTTACCGCACTGATTGATTACCGCAAACTTAAGGAACATGCCTGGAAATTTTATGTTGCATTGGTCGGCTTGCTTCTGTTTACGATTTTTTACGGTAAAGCTGCAAACAATGCTACATCCTGGCTGGGAATCGGTGGCTTCGGTATTCAGCCTTCTGAGTTCTGCAAAATTGCATTCATCCTTTTTTTGGGAAGTTTTCTTGACAAAACGGCTCTGATGGAAGAAAAAACGCGTTTTGCAATCACTCTTCTGATTCTTGTAGTTCCTTTCGGACTGATTCTTATTCAGCCTGACATGGGAACTGCCAGTGTTTTTATTCCAATTTATATGGCAATGTGTTTTGCCGCGGGAATTCCTGCCCGGTTTATCATGGCTTTTTTCAGTTTTGGTGTGCTTTCTGTTCTGTTCACCATTTTTCCGACTTTGGAATCTACAATCATCCAGAAAAGTCTGGCAATTACCAATATTTTTACCAACCTGAAATTCCGTTTTATCGTGGTTGGCGTAACTGCTTTTATTGCCTTGATCGGAGTTATCGGCTTTTCAATTTATAAGACCCGGTATTATTACTGGATTTCTTATGTGGCTATCATACTTGCTCTGGCTTTGGTTGCTTCGATTCCCATGGGAAAAGTCCTTAAAGAATATCAGGTGAACCGTCTGATTGTTTTTCTGAATCCTGATCTGGATCCTCAGAATTTGGGCTGGAACCTGAATTCTTCAAAAAGGGCCATCGGATCGGGAAACTTGTTGGGTCAGGGTTTTCTGAAGGGATCTCAGAGTCACGGAAAATATCTTTATGGTGCCAATACGGACTTTATTTTCAGCATCATTTCTGAAGAAATCGGATTTGTGGGCAGTTTTGTTGTAATCATGCTGTTTTTTGTCCTTTTCATACGAATTCTGTACATTCTTAAGAAAACTACTGACATTTACGGTTATTACGTTGGTTCGGGCATTCTTTTCATGATTTTTTACCACTTTATGATCAATGTGGGTATGGCCATGGGACTTATGCCGATTACCGGTATTCCGCTGTTTTTTCTGTCTTACGGAGGTTCGTCTCTTTGGACGGTAATGATTTGCATAGGAATTATCATGAGCATAAACTGCCGCCGTCTGGATTTTGACGCTGTGTAAGCATTGAGAAAGCAGTGTGGAAGCGGTGTGGAAGGCGTGAGCTGGCGGGTCACCGGGAATGTTCCGGATTGCTGCGGAAAAGCCCGGAAAAAGCGGGATATTGTTCAGACTTGGTTAAAAAAACATGACATTTTTATTGAAAATCAGTAAAATGTGCATGAAATTTTATACATGTTAAGAAAAAAAGGAGTCGTGAAAAAAGTAAAAATCCTGTTCCGAAAAATAGGAATACTTTTGTCCGGAAAAAAGGTTATGAAAAAAACATTGAAATTTGTCGCACTGTTGTTGGTTCCGCTGTTTTTTACGTCATGCATTGATTATGTACAGTCCGTGACGTATAAAGACGGTCAGTACCAGTTGTATTACAAAACCACACTTTCAAAGATTCTTTTTGAAATGTCAGGGGATGATACTGATGATCTGGCTGATGAAATTGACGGAATGTTCGAAGACACATTGCCTTATGGAGTAACTGGCAGATTTGTTGACACAGAATATGATGTTGGGCTTGAAGTTTCCCTTGCAATCAATGAAAAAACCCGCAATGAAGAAGAAAAAGCTCTGCTTCCTTCTGTTTCCGGCGACCTGGTTTATATTCCTTTTATGATTGGAAACAATGCTTATGAAATCGGTGAATCAATGACTTCCGGAAGCAATGATATGGCAGGCGGAATTGCTCTGGCAATCATGGCTTCTGCCAAATGCAGGGTCATGATTTCCAAGACAATTGTTCCCTCTGTTGAAAGCGCATATTTTGAAGGCATTTATTATTCTGATGATTACGAAATTCCTGTTTATGATTTGGGTGATTCCTATTGTCTTGAAATCTCTTTCGGAGTTTTTGCCGAGGATGAAGATTATATCATGGACCGGATTGTAATCAGGACAAAATAAAACTTTCTGATTCCAGCTGACCCAATGAACTGCACCGGAGTATCACTGCTTCCGGTGCTTTTTTTTGTCTGGAATTCGATTTTTCTAAATCAAATCCTCATACGAAAAACTAATTTGGTAACTATAAATGGCATCAAGGGAGAAGAAAGGACCTTTCAAGTAGACGGTTATGCCATTAATGAACGTCCTCTTTTTTGTCTTGGTCAACCTCTTATCACTTCTGATGGGAAAAATTTTTTCGTCAACTATTTACACAAAAAATCTTTACAGGTTCTCACATTCCTCACATAACGGATGTGCCATGGTTATTTTTGATTTTATTTGCTTTCCGCAGTAATGGCATATTGGTTCCTGATAGTGAATATTTCCAAACATGGCCCATGTTGCATAGCAGTCTGAACAGTAAGGCCGTTTGACGTCTTTTTCGATTTTTCCACCACAGCGTATGCAGTGCCCTTCGAATTTTTTTTCTTCTTTTACTGAATAATCTTCTTTGTAATCAGTAACAATATTTTTCTTTAGGTCTTCCCATTGATAGTCATATCCCATGATACGATAGAACTCATCTTTAAACATGACTTTATTGCAACCGGTTTTATCTTTTTTGAAGTTTGTACAAGCAAGGAATGTACTTTCATTTTTCTGCATTTTTTTTACAATAAGATATCCATCAACACAGTCAGGACACTTAATGATTTGAAGTTTTTCCCCTTCAATCTTATTAGTCATAAAATCACAAACTTCCGGATCATTTGTACATATATATAAACTGAGTCCGTAACTGGGATGGAATTTGAAAGTGAGTGGGTAACCGCAAATAGGACATTTCTTTTTGAAGGAGCTTGTATCTTTAAGTTCATCATTCCATTCACCTTCAAGTTTGATATTCTTGTAGTTTTTCTTTAGTTCTAATAGAAATTCAGAAGGATTCTCTTCCGGTGCAATAAAGAAGACTCTGTTTTTTGTTCGGGTCATAGCCACATAGAAAAGACGTCGTTCTTCTGCATATTCGATAGCATCATCATGATGAGTTACATATCTGCCATGTGGTCCCAAGAAAGCATTTCTTTATGGCAGCCTGCAATCCCTTATGGGCATCAGAGACACACAGCCATACTTTTTCAACGCCCCTGTCCTGCAGGTTCCTGAACAGGACTGTATATGTCTCTTCCGACTCAGATTCCATTGGCTCTACGGCAAGAATTTCCTGTTCACCGGCAAGATTTACAGCCTTGATTTCCATGACTGCCTTGTTCTGTATACGGTGGTCATCACGGATTTTTTCGTACAGGGCGTCAGCCCAGATTACCGGATATTCTGCTTCAAGCCGCCGGTTACGGAACTCATGTACCATTTCATCAAGTCCATGGTTTATTTCACTGACCTCTGAAGCAGTGAGACTCTCAATCCCTATTTTTCTGGCGATATTCTCAATCTTTCGTGTCGATACACCGTTTATCCAACATTCCTGGACTACTTCGATTAAAGCCTGCTCGCTGCGCTTCTTCTCCGCCACGAAAAACGGGATGTAACCGTCTTGCCGGAGTTTTGGTACTGCAAGGTAGCCCAGCCTGGTATCAAACCGTTTGATACGGTAGCTGACAATGCTTTTCCGCCCGGTAAGAAACGCTGGCATAGTTCTGGCCCGTTGCGCCAAACTAGTTGTCATCCTGAGCAATAAAAAACAAAGTTTTTTTTTGTCGAAGGATCTGCACAAAGGATTATGTGAGTTTGTGAAGATGTTTCGACTTCACTCACTTCGTTCGTTCCGCTCAACATGACAAAGTGCGGCATGACACGGCGGGTTTGTCCTGGCCCGCTGCGCCCACCAAGCTGACAATGCTTTTCCGCCCGGCAATAAACGCTGGCATAGTCCTGGCCTGTTGCGTCAAACTAGTTGTCATCCTGAGCAATAAAAAACAAAGTTTTTTTGTCGAAGGATCTGC
>JAKSTU010000031.1 GCA_024402435.1 Treponemataceae bacterium | reverse complement strand
GGTGCCGTGACTGCACACTTTGTCATGTTGAGCGGAGTCGAAACATCCCATAATGCGTGTAAAGTTTTTTTGAGATCCTTCGACAAAAAAACTCTGTTTTTTATCGCTCCGGATGACATGAGGCAATGTGCACAGGATGAAATAGTGTGGCGCATGACGGCAAAGGGATTTTTATGCTTCAGATAAATTACATTGATTTTGCTGATTTTTTGGAAGTACAGCATGAGTTGTTCGGCGGAAAACTTGCACTGGTTCCATTTTATTACAATGGCAGACCGCTTGGCTCTTTTGCGCAAGAAAACTTTGACAAAGCGGATGCAGCTCCGGTTCCGCGCTGGGGCATGACCACGCTGGCAGCCGGATCCATGCGGTTCAGCTGGGAAACACAGAATCCGAACCGGGCACTCCTTGATCAGGTTTTCGGACCTGGCAGGCTTTGTCCCGTAAAGCTTATCCATTCCCGCACCGTATATTCTGCGGAAAACCCCGGTGACACTTCTGGTCTTGAAGGTGACGGAATCATCACTCTAAACCGGAAACTTGTTCCAAGCGTAACGGTTGCCGACTGTGTTCCGATTTTTCTGTATGACGTTGCAACCGGTGCTTTCGGAGCATTGCATTCCGGCTGGAAAGGCACGGGAATCTGTGCGGATGCATTGAAGAAAATGGCTGAGCTTTACGGAACCCGGCCTGAAAATGTCTCCGTTGCAATAGGGCCCCACATAGAAAGCTGTTACTTTGTTGACAAAGAACGTGCCTCCTGGTTTGCGGAAAATTTCGGCCCTGAATGTGTGGAACTACGGACAGAGACCGACAACCCGGCTTCTGAACTTTCTGCAGTTTCCGAAGTTTCTGTGCCCGCAGCACAGGATTTGCCCTACAAACTTTCTCTTCTCAAGGCAAATCTTCTTGCACTGGAAAAAGCCGGTGTCCGCGGTGACAATGTGGTTGCTGCACGGGAATGCACTTTCAGCGCCTGCTTCGGTAACGGCACGCCAATATTCGGTTCATGCCGCAGACAGACTGATGGAGTTTCCGGCCTGCCACTTGAAGAATTTGTCAGGCTTTTTACGGTTCAGGCAGCTTTTGTCTCTTTCTGAACATTCGGTCCAAAGATTGACAAATTCAATCCATGGTTTTAGAATGATTCTAAATTCAAACCTTTTTTTGATAGGAGAGATATGATGTCTAAATGGAAATGCTCTGTTTGCGGATACGAATACGAAGGTGATGTTCCTCCGGAAAAATGTCCTGCATGCAAACAGCCTGCCGAAAAATTCCTGAAAGTTGAGGAAAACAAATCAAATCCTTATGCAGGAACTCAAACAGAAAAGAATCTGGAAGCAGCCTTTGCCGGTGAATCTCAGGCCCGCAACAAGTACACTTATTTTGCATCAAAAGCAAAAAAAGAAGGATTTGAGCAGATTGCCGAAATTTTCCTGAAAACTGCGGACAATGAAAAAGAACACGCAAAACTGTGGTTCAAGGAACTGAACGGAATCGGAAGCACTGCAGAAAACCTTGCGGCAGCCGCAAATGGTGAAAACCACGAGTGGACAGACATGTATGAAGGTTTTGCAAAAACTGCGGAATCAGAAGGATTTCCGGAACTTGCTGCAAAATTCCGTCTTGTTGCTGCAATTGAAAAACGTCACGAAGAACGTTACCGCGCACTTTTGAGCAACATTGAAATGCAGCAGGTGTTTGAAAAAAGCGAAGTAAAAGTTTGGGAATGCCGTAACTGCGGTCACATCGTAGTCGGAACAAAAGCTCCGGAAGTTTGTCCCACATGCGCCCATCCTCAGAGCTATTTTGAAGTAACCGCAACAAACTACTGATAAAAAAAAAAGTGAATGCCGGACGCAGGCGAACCGTCTGAACCATCGGCATTCACCGCATTACCGCTGTTCAATCAGCGGTTTCGTCGGCCCGGGCGAGAGGATCGTATTCCAGAATGTCGCCGGGCTGACAGTTCAAAGCCTCGCAGATTGCTTCCAAAGTTGAGAAACGCACTGCACTGATTTTTCCTGTCTTCATTTTAGAAAGATTTACGTTCGTAACTCCAACTTTTTCCGACAGTTCGTTCAGACTGATTTTCCGGTCAGCCATAACCCGGTCAAGCCTAAGAATTATTTTTCCCATGCTGCACCGGCCTTACAGTGTTTCGTCATATTCCTGCTGAAGTTTTGCGCCATGGCGGAAAATCCTTGCCAGAAGAAAAAGAAGAAGTCCGAAAACCACATAAGAAACATTCAGTTTGAAGTCCACTTTTACGTCTTTTACCATTCCGGGCATGAAAATTGTGGAAAGATCCAGACTGTTGATTTCTGCAAGACCTGAAAAGAATACGGCGAGAGAACTGATTACACCGAATACGATTACTGCCCAGCCGAGTCTTGCAAGTTTTTTAGGTGTGTCTTCGGTAAAGGGTTTTCCGGCTTTTACAGGATCCAGAATCTGGCGGACAAGTTTCAGTGAATACCAGATTGCAACTGCACAAAATGATGCAGAAATGCACAGCGCAACAAGGGGCATGATAATCTTGTCAAAATCAGGCTGCTGCTTCTCTGAAAGAAGTATGGAAATTGAACCCATTTCAAGATTCAGACTGCCGTCAATTGCTTTGTCTCTGAAGATAAACACTGCGGGAATCACTGCCAACGCAATGATTGCACCTGCCAGTGCAAAACCTGCGGCAATTTTCACGATTACATCAATCAGGTTTGCCAGTCTGATCATTTTTTCGTCTTTCATAAAATCCTCCGTAAACTGCCGCCTCAGTGTGTTGTCAGTTTTTTACACGGGCGGCGGTGTTCAATAAATCGTTAATTAATTATCGTTGAACGATAAATGAATCATAAAAGGATTTTATACGTTTGTCAACAGAAAATTAATGTTTTTCGTTAAAAATTTTGTGTTTGACGAAAATTATCATTTCAAGTTGTTGTAAATTTCTTCAATTTTTGGGCGCGCATCAAGAAAAACGTCTGCAATCTGCGGATCAAAATCAGTTCCGCGGCCTTTGCGGATAATGTCAAAACACTGTTCAAGAGGCATTGCGTCGCGATAGCACCTTTTTGCAGAAACCGCGTCAAAAACATCGGCAACGGCCATAATCCGTGCGCACAAAGGAATGTCTTCTCCGCTGAGTCCTTCAGGATATCCGCGTCCGTTCCATTTTTCGTGATGGAACATGGCGATTTTGTACACTTCTTCAGCAAACATTTTGTTTTTCTGCAGATGTGCAAAAGTTTCCATAATGATTTCAGCGCCGCGCACCGTATGGGTTTTCATGATTTCGAATTCTTCGTCAGTCAGTTTTCCGGGTTTGCAGAGAATCGCGTTGTCAATTGCGATTTTTCCTATGTCATGCATAGGAGCCGCTTTTGCGATGCACTGGACATATTCCCGGTTCAGCTTTTTTTTGTTTATGCCCTTGTTCTTCATTTCCTGCATGATGATCTGTACATAAGCAGTTGTGCGCTTGATGTGGCCGCCGGTATTGTCATCCTTGTTTTCAACCAGAGTTGCAAATCCGGTAATCATTTCGTTGTGATAAACTTCAATTCTTTTTACAGAAGGATTTTCCGTATTCATGAAAATGCTCAGAATCATCAGTGTAACTGCAAGACTGGAACAGAGAATTTCCGGCTGGAAAATCTGCAGTATTGCAATAATGTTTGCCGTGATTACACAAATCAGAATTGAAGAGCGTTTGTCCTGTTCAATATCCGAAAAATGAGTCAGAAGCAGTACCAGAGAACCCAGGCACATTACAAGCACTACGATAAAAGTTATGTAAACAGGAAATCCCATTGAATAATTGGTGTAAGTGCCCTGTCTGAATTCCACACGGTTCATTGTGGCAATTACTGTAATCCATGCAAGTCCGACAGGAATCCATGGAAGAGCGTAATGAAACCTGTCTTTGGGGATTCCGACTGTTTTATGGAAAAAATAAAGAAACACGCCGTAAAGGACAATATCCAGCAGCAGAAAAAAGCAGAGATGACAGATCATGTTTACGGCGGGCGGAATTTTATCAGGATGATTTACCGTGTAAGCGGTTATGCCGTCAAAAAGAACTTCAAAATCTGCAAGAATCAGAAGTGCGTCAAAAAGTTTTGAGCATTTAAGACCCGACCCGTCACGAATCAGTATGAAGCCCAGATAAAGCAGTATTACAAAACATGTAAGCTGCATTTTGCAAGCGACAAGTATTTCCATAGTCAGAACCTTTTGTGTGTGTTTAAAATCAGTCAATAATATAAGAAGATAAATGCAATTCCGGTTTTCTTCAATGCGGAAAAAATGTAAAAATGTTGATTGATGTAACCTGTCCGCTCCGATTTGGTTTGTAACGTAAACTGATTGAATGAACGGAAAAAAAAACGGGACACAGCCGGTTTTTTTACCATATTTAATGAATTGAACGTAATTGAATGAACGGGAAAAAACGGAACGTAGCCGGAACCCTGACAAAAAATTGCTTGCAACTTGTTGCACCGTGATTTTTTGTCAGGATTTCGGCGATAGTGGAGTTTTTTCCGTTCATTCAACTGGCAGTTCATTCAATTGGCAGTTCATTCAGTAAGGAGGCTTTTATGGCATTTGAAAAAAAACAGAAACGCAAAGCAGCACTGATTCTTGTTCTTGCTGCATCCGCAATCATTGTTCTTGCCGCCGTATTGGCGCTGATTTTCGGATTCTCTGATCTTACAGGCTCAAAAGCAACAGTAACTTATCAGACCAACGGTTATTCCGCACCGCGTCTTGCTTCTGCAAAGGCTGTGACCACGGCGAATTATTCGGCAGACAGCATGTTTGTGGCAGAGGAAGCCCTGGAGGCTTCGGCAGTATTTTATGATAAGGCTGATTCAGCCTCCGGCCTGGGCTTTGAAACAGAACCGGCTCCGAATCCGGAGAAAAAGCTCATCAAAACAGGCGATCTTAGCCTTGAGGTAGAAAGTCTTTCAGACACGATGACCGCAATCGGAAAATGGGTCGCATCTTTCGGCGGTTATGTGTCTTCGTCAAATCAGTACAGCACAAGTCTGAACATGGTTGCCCACATTCCTCAGGATAAGTTTGACGCCGCAATGGAAGAAGCCGGGGATTTCGGCAAAATCGTGTACAAGACAGTCAGCAGCCGCGACGTTACTGAAGAATATTACGACCTTGAGACACGGCTTGAAACAAAGCGCATTCTTCTTGAAAAACTGCAGGGTTATCTGCTTGAGGCAAAGAACATCAGCGAGATTATGGAAGTTGAAAGCAAAATCTCAACTGTCACAGCTGAACTTGAAAGAATGCAGGGGCAGATCAACCGGCTTTCAAAGCAGGTAAACTATTCACAGATTTATATTTATGCAGCGTTGCCTTCAAATTATAATGAAGACGGATTCATTCTGCCGGATACAAAATCAGAGTTCAGGGACTTTGTATCAAACCTGATCAACTTCGGGCTTCAGTATGTTATTTCAGCCCTGTACATTCTGCTTTGCGGTACGCTCATCGTTCTTCTGCTGATTTTCCTTTACTGGCTGTGTTTCGGAAAGCTTGGCCTTGTCCGCCGCCTGTTCAACAAAGTCAAATAATCTGGTTCGGGTGACAAACTGCACTGTCATCCTGAGCGCAGTCGAAGGATCTCCCCATAGAATCATACGCTTTGCGGGGTGTTTCGACTTCGGCTGCGCCTCCGCTCAACATGACAAATGAGAACATGCGCTTTGTTTGTTCCGGCGGCCTGTCACAGCGCCCGCGCTGTTAAAAAGCCCGTTCCATGAGTCCACCGGTCTGCCGACGTAATGTACTGAAAAAATAAAACTGGCAGTTTCATTGAAACAGGCTTTATAATGAATGCATGGATTCGTCAAAAGACACTCTTGTTCCCTTTCTGCCGCACAACGGGCCCTTGTTCAGAAACATGGCCTCGTTTCTGGACGCAATTTGGGAAATAGACATCTACAAAAAGACTGTGCGCATTCTGCTGGACAAACTGAGAACCGAGCTCAACGGCAAAGATTTGTCTTTTTCGGAACTGGCAGAAAACGCAATCAAGTATGAACATCCTGAAGATGTGGACAAAATCCTGCAGCTTGTGGATTTTTCTTACCTTAACACACTTAAGGACGATTTCAGCTTTGAAACAAGAGTCATCACCCCTGACGGACGTTATCACACAGTGCGGCGGGAAGTTACACCCTATTTTGACGAAGAAGGCGATGTGACACATGTGTATGTTTCCTGCAAAGACATACAGTCACTCATAGACGAACGAGAAGAAGCAAGGCTTATTGAACGTCAGTCAAAAGAACTCAGCCGTATGAACGGAATGCTGCATCAGATGACGGAACGTTTTCCCCTTGGAATCCTGAGTTACACAGTTCCCGACCACAAAATCCTTCTGCTCAACGAAGAAGCCTGCCGTATTTTTGCTTTTCCAAATTCACCGCCTTCCCAAGTTCAGGGAAATTCTCTGATGCAATATATTATGGAAGAAGATCTGCCGAATGTTCGGGAAGCCTTGAAAGGACTCAACAAAGTCGGTGATGAGATTTCTTACACTTTCCGCACAAAGCGCGAAAACGGAGCAACTATTTTCGTTGCATGCACTACAAAGCTGTGTCAGTTTTTTGACGGCACCAGATACATTCTTTCTGCATTGCGCGATGTAACCCATATTGAAAACCTGACCCGCAATCTGCGTAGAGAACGCACCGAATTCCGTGATGCTCTTACTCACAATGCGCGTTACTGGACAAGTTTTGATGTAACCGACGGATATTTCAGGAACGACATCATAAGAAAAGACGGAAAATCTCTCTTTGACATTCTGGGTCTTGAACTGCCTGTTCATTATGATGAACTGCACAGTTTCCTCCGTGAAAAGTTTCATGCGGAATATCTTGATGATCTTTCCGAACGCACTTATACATGTCGCGGACTTCTGGAACTTTTTGAAGAAGGCCATACAGAAATCAATGTGAACACCCATCTTCCCGAAAGAGACATTTTTCAGAACCAGCTGCTGCTTCTGTCAAAAGATGAAGAAACGGAACACATTCTCTGTTACATCATTTCTTATGATGTGTCGGAGCAGCATTTCAAAGAACGTCAGCATCAGATGGAACTTCAGAATGCCCTCAAACTTGCGGAAGAATTGAATTTCAGGACAAAACTCATTGCAGGACAGTCCCAGGAGTTTCTGACTCTGGTAAACGACCTTTCTGAATCAGGAATGTGGTATTTCTATTTTTCAGAAGACGGACAGATTGATTCCGTGTTCTGGAGCGAAAAATGCCGCCAGATGATTGGCGTAAAAAACAAGAAGGAATTTCCTGACAGACTGGAGCCTTTCTTCAACCGGCTGCATCCCGACGACAGAGAAATGGTCGTGGAGAAAATGCGGGAAACCATTGCCGGCAACAACGATTTTGATGCGGAATTCAGATTGCGTACCAATTCTGAAGGTTATGTGTGGTTCAAGGCACGCGGAAAGTGTGCCCGCCATGCAAACGGCAAACCCAGGCTTGTTTTCGGAACAAACGAAAACATCAACAATGCAAAGCATCAGGCAGAAGACATGAACAGCCGCATGGCCGCAATGATCGGCGGTGTAAACGGCGGGCTTGCGATAAACGAATGCAAGGGACATCTGCGCTACGAATTTGTTGATGAGCGTGTTGCGGCGATTCAGGGCTATACGGCTCAGGAATTCATGGACATTGCCGGAAAAAGTTTCATGGCAAATGTGTGGCGTGAAGACAAAAAACGCATCAGAAACGAAACTTCCGGTGTGTTCAGAGCCGGCGGCGCATTCAGTCTGAAATATCGTGTAAGTCATAAAAACGGAAGCATAAAGTGGGTCAACGATTTCGGACACGTTGTAACAATGCCGGACGGAAAACTGAAAGTCTATCGGCTTATTCAGGACGTTACCGGGCAGGAAGAACTGAACCAGAAACTTTCTTCGGAACAGAAACAGTATCGCGAAGCACTTACCAAATCCGCCCTCTACAGTTTTTCTTTTGACGTTACCGAAGGTGTAATCAAGGATCCCATTTATACTGCGGACGGTGAAGACGTGCTTGCAAGAATCGGGCTTTCTGCTCCGTGCCGTTATGATGATGAGTGCAGACGTTTTATTGAGCAGATGGGTGTTGTTTTCATCAATCCGCGTGCCAAGAAGATTTTTTCACAGAAGGGAATTCTCAGCCTTTACAAGGAAGGAATCACTTCTGACTACATGGAATATTACATAAAAGCCCGCGATTCTTATGTGCGTACTTTGTTTCTGCTTTCAAAAGATGCAAAGAGCGGGCATGTAATGGCCACAATTATTGACTTTGATGCTACAGCTTCCATAAAAGCAGAAAAGGAACAGCAGAGACTTCTTCAGGAAGCACTTATCCAGGCGGAAAATGCAAACAAGGCAAAAACCGCTTTTCTTAGCAACATGAGCCATGACATCCGCACGCCTATGAATGCCATCGTCGGTTATTCTGTTTTGGCAGAGAACCATCCTGCAGAACCGGAACAAGTCAGTGAATACCTTGAAAAGATTCAGACATCAAGCAAGCATCTGCTGAACCTGATCAACGATGTGCTGGACATGAGCCGCATTGAATCCGGAAAGGTCACGATTGATGAAAACCGCATCAGTCTGCCGGAGATGATGCAGGAAATAAAGACAATTGTTCTTGCTGATGTACGGAACAAATCACTGAATCTGCGCATGGAAACAACGGATCTTCAGAACGAAACAATCTGGTCTGACAAACTCCGGCTGAATCAGATTCTGTTGAACTGTCTGAGCAATGCAATCAAATTTACGCCGAAGTCAGGTTCGGTGGGGCTGATGGTTTCACAGCTTCCATGTGCAAAAAAAGGATTCGGCAGGTTCCAGTTCAAAGTTACGGACACAGGAATCGGTATGAGTCCGGAGTTTCTGGAACACATTTTTGAACCTTTTGAGCGTGAAGCAAATTCAACAGTCAGCGGAATTCCCGGGACCGGTTTGGGCATGTCCATCTGCAAAAACATTGTTGACCTTATGGGCGGCACAATTCATGTTGACAGTGAAAAAGGTATAGGCACTGAAATTACGATCGATGTTCTTTTCCGCGTGGAAGAAAACGGGCTTCTGAATCATGACAATCCTCTGTTTGCGGACAAATCGGTTCTGTATCTGGACAGGAATGCGGACACTTGTGTTGCCGTAAACCGCATGCTCCATGAATTCGGGCTGAAAAGTGATTTTGCTGCTGATTTTGATCAGTCAGTGCAGAAAAACCGTTTTTATGATGTTTACATTGTGGGCTCAGATTTTGAGGATTCTGATGCAATGAATCTTGTGAAAAAAATCCGGAGCCGCAAGGAAACGGAAAAAGCGTACATAATCCTTGCTTCTTATGACTGGACAGAAATGGCTTCCGGTTCCTCAGAGTTGGAAAACGGCGGAATAAATGCTTTCTGTCCCAAGCCTTTAAGCCGAAGCAGTCTGTATCAGGTTCTGTCGCTTCTCTTTGAAAACAACGGAAAAATGCCGGCACAGAAGAAAAAATCCGTCTTTGCAAAAGAAGCTGCGGGAGTAAAAGTGCTTCTTGCAGAGGATAACGAAGTAAACAGGGATATCCTGAGCAAAATCCTTTCAGAAAACGGTGCTGATGTGCAATGTGTTTTTGATGGCAAGGCTGCTGTGGAAAAAATCAGTGCAATGAAGCCGGACGAGTTTGACGTAGTGTTCATGGACATTCAGATGCCCGTAATGAACGGATATGAAGCGTCAAAACTCATCCGCGGACTTTCCAGGCCTTATCAGAGAAGCATTCCCATAATTGCAATGACGGCAAATGCTTTTGAAGAAGACAAGAAGCAGGCCCTTGAGTGCGGAATGAATGCCCATGTGGCAAAGCCTATAGACATTGACGCATTCTTTTCCACACTTCATCAGGTTTTGGGCCGGTAGAAAGCAGGTCTTCGCTTTTGGGCGCGGGCTTGCTTCAAGCAGGCTTGCGTTTACCGGCCGTGTCCGGTTGTGCTTTTGTGGCCTGAACTTTCTCAAACCTTGAAACGGAACACGTTCCATGAAGCAGGTTTAAGAATCAGGGTGTAGACACCGTTGTCAGCCTGAACAAGTTCTGCATTGCGGGGCTTTACAAGATCAGGATTGTCAAAAGTGTTCACGGCATTTACGTCATCTCCGGCAAGCTCTGTGTGCATTGTCATTGTGCTGTTACCGAAAGATGCCATGTTCAGCGTTACTTCCTCACTGTTTGCCGTGTCCGTATTCAGCACGAAAGCTGTTACCGTGCCTTCTTCTTCATTGTAGACGACGCTTGAAGCTACCACAGGTGCGTCCCCGTGTTTTGTTTCCTTTGTGTCGGTTCTGTTTACGGTTGTAAGAACAGTTCCTTTGCCCAGAAGCGACAGGTCCTGGAAAGGATAATATGTGGCCTGCTTGATTGCTTTTCCGCCGATTGTCGTGATGATGGGGGCAATAACGTTTATCAGCTGGGCAAGGCATGAAATCTTTACCCTGTCAGCATGGTTAAGCAGTGTTATTCCGAGTCCGCCCACAACAAGCGCATCAAGCAGTGAGTAACGGTTGTCCAGAAGCCGCGGAGCAACTTCCCAGTCATGGTCTTCCTGCTGGGACTGATACCAGACGTTCCATTCGTCAAAAGACAGATACATGGTCTTTTTGCTCCGCTTGAGAGCTTTTACATAGTCAGCGGTTGCACAGACTGATTTGATGAAGTTGTCCATGTCCACAAAAGAAGCCAGAAAATCGTCGTTGTTGTTGAAATTTTCGTAATAGCGGTGGAGAGAAAGAAAATCAACTTTGTCGTAAGTGTGTTCCAGTACAATCCGGTCCCATTCAGGATATGTGGGCATGTCTGAAGTTGCGCTTCCGCAGACGACCAGTTCCACAGAATCGTCAATCCATTTCATCATTTTTGCTGTTTCAAGTGCTTTTTTTCCGTAGTCGTGGGCATCAAGGTGACAGATCTGCCATGAGCCGTCCATTTCGTTTCCTACGCACCAGGTTTTGATGTTCAGCGGATCTTTGTGTCCGTTTTTGATGCGCAGGTCACTCCAGTAAGTTCCGCCTTTGAAGTTGCAGTATTCGAGCATGTTTGCCGCATCCTGAGGAGTGCCTGTTCCCATGTTTACGGCTCCCATGATTCCGGTGCCGGCTTTTTTCGTCCAATCGTAGAATTCGTCAATTCCGATTGTGTTGGGTTCAATTGAATGCCATGCCAAGTCAAGCCGGGTAGGGCGCTGATCTCTTGGGCCGATTCCGTCAGTCCATTTGTATCCTGAAAGGTAGTTTCCGCCGGGATAGCGTACCAAAGGGATTTTCAGGTCTTTTACCAGCCGGATTACGTCTTTGCGGAAACCCTGTTCATCTGCTTCCGGATGTCCCGGTTCGTAGATTCCGTTGTAGACAGCACGACCCAAATGTTCGATGAATGAACTGAAAAGCCGTTCGTCCACCGGTGCAAGGGTAAAATCTTTTTCAACAGTGATTTTTGTTTTCTTCATGTATATTTCTCCATTTGTCGTTGCCCGGATAGGGGCAAGTTGCGTTTTTTACTCTGGAACGCATTGCAACATAACAGCCGCACCAGGAACACATCATTCCTTCTGCAAGGGATTCGCACCCGGCGCAGACGGAAAGCCGTTCCTGACGCAGGGTTCTGTCTGCAAGCATGGAATTTTCTTTGTCCGCCGCATCCAGTTCCTGAATCAGGGAATCGATGTATTCCTGTGTAAAAAGTCCTGCCGCTTTAAGACGTTCGCAGTCGTGACAATCTTCTGCCATGTTTGTGTCCTGCAAGCGGCCGGTCAGCGGGCGCAGAAACTTATGCAGGCAACTGATTCAGGCGGCAGTGTAAAACTGATTGTGCTGCCGTCCTCTGATTTTGCTGACAAAGTTTTTGCAGTGACTGTGTCCGGTTTGTCAAAAGTGTTGCAGGAGTTGATTTCTCCGCCGGCAAGAACCTGTGCCTTTATGTCGCAGATTCTGCCTTTGAGACCTGATGCAACAAGGTTGATGTCTTTTGAAGCGGAAAGATCATTGTTGCTCATTGTGACCGTGTATGTGCCGTCTTTTTCGCTGGCAGAAACACTCATGCCGGGCATTGTGTCCTTTTCGGTGCCGCAGACAGAAGCTGCAAAAGATGTTTCAAGAAGGGTTGCGTCCTGATGTGCTTTGAACATGTTGAGAACGTGCCATGTGGGTGTAAGAACGATTTTGTCGCCTTCCGTAAGAACCGGTGACTGAAGAACGTTTACGGCCTGAGCCAGGTTTGCCATCTGGACACGGTCCGAATGATTGTTGAACACGTTGAGAGTAACGCCTGCAACAACTGCATCACGCATTGTATTCTGCTGATACAAAAATCCGGGATTTGTGCCGGGCTCAACTGAATGCCAGCAGCCCCATTCATCAACAACAAGACCGATTCTCTTGTCCGGATCGTATTTTGTCATGATTTCGTCGTGGCGGCGCACAAGTTCTTCCATCTGATAGGCTTTGCGCACTGTCTCGTAATACATGGCATCGTCAAAAACCAATGCCTGTGACTTCTGCTCCCATGTTCCGCCGACTGTGTAGTAGTGAAGACTCATGCCGTCCATAAAGCGGGCTGCTTCACGCATGAGGACTTCGCTCCAGTGGTAGTCGCCTGCATTGGGGCCGCCTGCAATTTTGTAGATTTTGTCTTTGCCGTACTGACGTACATAAGTCTGATAGCGTCTGTAAAGGTCAGCGTAGTATTCGGCACGCATGTTTCCGCCGCAGCCCCAGTTTTCGTTTCCTACGCCGAAAAAGTCCAGTTTCCAGGCTTTGTCGTGACCGTTCTGTGCGCGCAGGTTTGCCATGGGTGATTCGCCTTCAAAGGTAATGTATTCCACCCATTCGGACATTTCCTGAACGGTACCGCTTCCAACGTTTCCGCAGATGTAAGGCTTGCAGTCCAAAACTTCGCAGAGTCCCATGAATTCGTGGGTTCCGAAACTGTTGTCCTCAACAACTCCTCCCCAGTGTGTGTTGACCATGCGTTTGCGGTTCTCTTTGGGACCGATTCCGTCTTTCCAGTGATATTCGTCTGCAAAACATCCGCCCGGCCAGCGCAGATTGGGAATTTTGATTTCTTTGAATGCTTCCACAACATCTTTGCGGTAGCCGTCAATGTTTTCTATTGGTGAATCTTTGCCCACCCAGAATCCGCCGTAAATACAGCGTCCCAGATGTTCCGCAAAGTGTCCGTAAATGTGCCGGCTGATTACCGACTTTTTTTTGTTTGTATTGATCAGAACAGTTTCCTGCACGACAGTGTCTCCTGTAAGTGATTTCTGATTTGCATCAGTATTTTCCACTATGGCACCGGTATATGGGTTTGTCAAGTAAATATCAATTTTTTGTGTTTTATATCAAAAAATTATGATATAAAAGCGAATTTGAGAGAGCTGTCTCTGCGCGGAAAAGGGCGAATGGCTGAAAAGTCAAACTGTTTACGGAGGAATGTCCGCGCGAAAAGCTCAATAATACAGGCGGAGAATTATGCCCTGTCCGTAATTTCCGAAACCGCGTCCGAAAATGTTCATGCCGCCCAAATGACTTGCGTTGTCTTTGACTCCCACTTTCATGCGGATGGAATGATGTTCCGAAAGGTGAAGATCATCCAGCGTAACGTCAGAAACCTGAACTCCGTCAACAAAACTTCCGGATTCTGTCACACTGAATGATTTGAGAAGCCCGTATTGGGATCCTTCCAGTTTCCACCATGCGGGTGTGAATTTTCCGCGTTTGTCACCGAAGTCTCCCGGGCTTACCCAAGTGCCGGTTTCAACATTGTTGATCCACATTGTAATGTCTGAGGGCCAGTCAGGATTTGTTCCCGGTGTCTCGGAAGAAAGTTCCATGGAAAACTCTATGCGTTTGAGAGGCCGTGGATCGTATTTGGAATTGTTGGGAAATTTGTATTCAAAGGTACCGCTTCCGCACCAAAGAAGCCCGGCTTTCATCCGGTCAGGGTGCAGAAAAGAATCGGCTGTGTCCAGAAACCCGATAACGCCCTCAGGGGAACAGAGTCCGCAAGGTGCCGTAACGTGAAAATCGTTGAAGATTCCGATGGGCATTTCCACCTGAACAAAGTCTTCTGCAGCTTTTTTCTGTTCCGGAAACTGGATCAGTATTTCACCGAAGGAAGGCCGGCACAGTTTCTGGCTGCCTTTTTTTGCTTTTGTGACTTCTGTTGTAATGAGTCCGGCTTTTTCAAGAATTCCAAGGTGTGTTACTGCAGAAGATTGAGGCAGCCCCAATTTTTCAGCAACTTGATTCACATTGCATGGTTCCTGCCGCAAAAGGTTCAGAATCTGCAGCCGTATGTCCGAAGCCAGCGCCTTGATTTTGTCAGTTTCTTCAAGAGGATTGATTGTAAGCAGAAAAACTTGATCCATATATCAGACTGTATCATGTTTTTTTGATAAAGTCACTTCGCGGGGCAAAAAAACTGCACTGATTTACGACACAATGTAAATTGCGCTTGACATATGGCGTTGTCCGTTGTATGAGTTTGGGGCTGTCCGAATGGAAAACAGGAGAGGAATCATGATTGAATATATGGAAGAAAGATTGAGCCCTGAAGTTTATGTTGAGTTTTTGACAAGAACTGATTTGGGATCCCAATATCCGAAAGAGCGGTTTGCAGAAAGGATTGAAAAGCTTGTAAAAAACGTATCAATCAGTCTTGTTGCCAGGGACGAAGGAAAAATTGTGGGTGTTCTGTTCGGACTTACTGACTTTGCATATTGGCTTTATGTAACGGATTTGGGTGTGGACAGGGATTATGAAGGAAAAGGAATCGGCCGTACATTGATGAAAAAAGCCCACGAAATTGCAGGCGGCGAAAAAGACATTGCTGTTTATCTGATAGCCAATGATAAAGCAATTCCGTTTTACGAAAAATTAGGAATGAAATTGGCTGATGATGTAATGCAGTACAACAAAATCGAATGGACTGAATTTACGGTAAAATGATTTTTTTGCGGCACAGTTTTGCGGCGGCAAGCTGCTTCCGAAAGCAAAAAAAACTGCCGCAGCCGGATTGGCGACGGCGTGTGAACTTGTGCGCAAGCACAATAACGCCCCGAAAGCAAAAAAAAGGCTGTCGGAGTTAGAGGCTTCGCTGCGTGCTTGCTTGTGCGCAAGCACAACTCAAGCTCAGCAGCGGAACTCTGACGGGAGACAGCCTTTTTTTAGACTCAGTAGTCCATCAGGACAAAGTCACCGACCGTATCATCGTATGACCAGTAATTGTCATCGGTATCGACCAGGTAATACCAGTCATATTCAGGATCGTAAAGCAGGCAGACTCCGGTTTTGAAATACTGGTAATATTCTTCGTATTCAGAATCCCACTTCCAGTTGTTGCCTCTCCAGACATAATTGAATTTTCCGCCGGCAGTCTGATACTGATTGCTGTAGTAATTACCATAGTAATCGTCATAATCATCATCGTCGTAGTAATCATCATAATCATAATAATTGCCGTAGCCGTAGTAATCATCGTAGTCGTAATCATCGTAATAACCGTAATAATTGCCGTAGCCGTAGTAATCATCATAGTCGTCATCATCGTAATAACCGTAATAATCACCGTAGCCGTAGTAATCATCATAGTCGTCATCGTCATAATAGCCGTAATAATCACCGTAGCCGTAGTAATCATCATCATAGTCATCGTAGCCGTAGTAACCGTAATAATCGTCACCGAAGCCGAGAACTGTCATGACTGCAGTTTCTACCATGTCGTCGCTGGGATCAGTTCTTCCGTTCCAGCCCATCTGGAGCATTACATAATAAAGTTCGTTAAGGAAATCTTCGTCTTCAAAAAGTGCTTCCAGATCAAAGTCATCATCGTAGTAGCCGTAATCATCATAGTCATCATAATCGTCGTAGTTGTAGTAATCGTAGTCGTCATCGCCATAATAACTGTAATAATCATAGTCATCGTCGTCATAGTCGCCGTAGCCATAATCGTCATAATCATCATAGTCGTAGTAATCGTAGTCATCATCGTCATAATCGCTGAAATAGCTGCTGCTTGGTGAAGGACTCGGTGTGTTTCCGGCGGGAGTCGGAGTCGGCAGTGTTATGTTCAGTGAGTTTACGTCCGGCAGAGTAATGTCTCCGAAGTCATACTGCGTGCTGTCAAAAGTAAAATGCGGCGTGTCTCCGCTGTCAATCTTGAAGTCATTTTCCCAGAAGTCTGACAAATCAGAATTCCAGTCAAAGTCGTCGTAGTCGTGTGTCAGCTGGTTGATTGCAGCAACAGCGGGAGAGTTCTGGTTTGTAGGCTTAGGACCGTTGTCACCGTTGTTTGCGTTTGTCACAGGAGAAACAGCACCGGTAGCTGTGTTGAACTCACCTTTGTAGTTTTTGGGAGCAGCCGGCAGACGGGAAGAAACTTCTCCGCGGACATGAGGTGTTTCGCTGCTGAGCTGTTTGTCCGAAACCATGAGGTATGTGGTGTAGTAACTGCCTGACGGGTTTCCGATGGGATCGTCCCAGGTTACGTCAATGCCATAGTATGTGCCGTCCTCATTTTTTACGATGTTCCAAACGTGGGGGCCGCCTGCATCGCCTTCAATTACAGAACAGGGAATGCCCATCTGCTGCATGATGTAATGGAAAGCATGTGCATAACCGGAACAGACTGTCTCGCCTCTTACAAGTGCGCTGTAAGCAGACTGATTGTAGGGACTGTCGGAAACGTAATCAATGTTGTCCGTAAGATAGTCGTGTACATACTTGATTTTTCCGGCAACAGAAGAGATTGTCTCAGCTTTTTCAATAATCTTGTTCGCGGCTTTCTCAAAATCCTGTTTTGTTTTCTCAAGATCGTTGAAAATGTCATAAACTTCAAATGTTACGCTCGTAACTTCATCAGATTTGTTGTAGCGGTAAGAAACCTGAGGTTCTACCCAGATCAGGTCCGAGTTCTCGTCATACATTGCTGACCATGCAACGAGAAAGTCATCCTGAGAGACGGAAACGCCCATCTTGAAGTCATAGTTTCCGGCAGCAAGCTGATTGTAGATAAAATCGTAGGCCTTCTGCTGGGCGTCTGTAAGTGCTGCTCTGTGGGGGAAGAATTCGTCACCGAGAACATTTCCGTAACGGTCATATTTTGTAAAGTTTCTTAAAGCACGTTTGACCACGACTTTCTGGTCCGGATTGTCTGCAAGCTTTGCTGTGGAACTTGGTGCAATGTAGTCGCCTGTTCCGTATTTAAGACTGGATCCGTTGGTTTTGCTGCTGGAAGCGGATTTTTCTTCGTCATTGCATCCGGCAAAACACAATACTGCTGAGGCCAGAATCAGTGCGAATCCGATTCTGACAAACATTTTGCTGATTTTTTTCATGAAAACCTCTGTCTGAAAAAGAAACCTGCAGTCTGCCACACAGGTTCCCGTACATAAAACTTCTTATAGTGTACTAGTTTAACACTTGGAAAATGTCTTTTCAATAAAAGCTGAGCAAAAGTTGACATCTGTTGCCATTCTTTCCGCTTTTTTGCATCAATCCTGACAAATCAATCCTGATAAATCGGCATGTGATACTGGGAATCCGTGTTTTTGCGGAATTCGGAAGGGGAACGGTCGCAGAATTTGCGGAATGTTCTGTTGAACTGTGAAAAACTTTCAAAACCGCATTCGTCGGCAATGTCAGTTACTTTTTTGTTGCTGTACAGAAGCAGCTGCTGAACATTTCTGATCCGTGTCATCTGAATGTAGTTGACCACCGTAAAGCCCGTAACCTGTTTGAACTGGTGTGACAGATAATATGGACTCATGTTGAACTGTTCCGCAATCTGCTCAAGTGTAATGCAGCTGCGGTAATTTTCGTGAATCCATGCAGTTACCGCGTAAATGCGGAAGTTTGAAGTGTCAGGAAGGGCTCCGGCTGCGTAAATGTTGTGTCTGCTTTCCTGATAAAGCATGTAAAGGAATTCAGTGAATTTCGTATGAATCGTAAGGTCTCGTATCGGGTCCGGATTCTTTCCCTGAACAAAAATGTCGTTGATTATGTCAAAAAGCGGGCCCTGCACGTTTTCAGAAAAGCGCATTATCGGAACCTGCGCATCAAAAATGGAAAGAATGCGCGACAAAGAACGTTCCAGCGGAGTTCCTGCAACAGGCACTGCAAAATCAATTATCAGCCGGCGTTTGGCTTTTCCCTGGGGATAAACTGATTTGTGCATCCGCGCAGGCTTCAGAAAAACCATGTCGTATTTTTTCAGCGGATAATAGTTTCCTTCAACAATGTGGGCAGCATCATCTTCCAGAAGAAGAAAAATCTCGTAAAAAGAATGGAAATGCTGGAATTCCATGTTGATTGCGTAGGACCGTTCATCGTAATCAAAGAAATAGAAGAGACTGTCGTTTTCCCGGTTTACTCTGATTGCGTAGCCCTGTTCGTAAAGCAGTCCGCCTGTGTAGTTCATTACAAAAGTATAAATCGATATTTTTTCCTATGCAATTCATGACAAAACTGATAAAATCAGAATCATGACAACTATCGGGGCTGTGGCCCGCATTTTCTGGTACCTGGTCGTAAGACAGAAAAAGAACCGGTACTGCAAAAAACTTGAAAAAGAAGGAAAAATTCAGGAACGTGATGAAATCATAAAAAAAGTGGTTCCTGAATGGGCTCGTTTCATCATTGATACTGTGGGTTGCAGAAAATGCAATGTTACTGTAGAAGGCGTTGAAAACCTGCCTGCAGATTCTTCCGTGGTATTCATCGGCAATCATCAGAGTTATCTGGATATTCCGCTTATTCTGGGTTATTCCGGAAAACCTACGGGATTCATTGCAAAGGCTGAAATCCTCAAAGTGCCCATGCTTTCGGACTGGATGAAACACATGGAATGCACTTTCCTTAAGCGCAACAGTCCGCGGCAGTCTGTTGAAGCAATGGCAGAAGCCGTAAAAACTGTTCAGAAAGGTTACTCGCTGGTCATCTTCCCCGAAGGTCACCGCAGCAAGTCTTCCGAAATGAAGGAATTCCATCCGGGCAGCTTCAAACTGGCATTCCGTTCCGAAGTGCCCATCATTCCCGTTACCATTGACGGAACATATCATCTGTATGAAGAAAAACGCAGACCTTCCGGCGGTGACATAAAAATCATCTTCCACAAGCCGGTTCCCACAAAAGGACTTGATAAAGAAGGTCAGGCAGCTGTAATTCAGCAGACATACGAAACAATAAAAGCCGGTCTTCCTGCCTGAAAAACTGAAACGGCAAAAACCGCAAAAGGTGACTGAATCCCGTTGTCGGGGCCTGAAACTGCACAAAAAAGTCAGGACCTGTGCGATAAAGTCACCCTCAAAACTGTCAAAAAATCCTGTTCTGTATGAAAAAACAGGTAGTTTTGGGTAGGTTAGTTGAAGAAATCACCTAATCTGCCCAAATTTGTCTAAAATTTCCAAAATTTCCAATCAAAAAGTCGATGACGAAAAAGTGCTAAACCTTGCAGATTATGTTATGGTTTTATCAGGAATATCCCTGATATGATGACAATGTCTCAAGGTGCGTGGTCGTACACGCAAAAGGACACTGTGTTTTTACAGACTCAGGAGGATTTTGGTGCAGTCACAGAAAGACGTAGTAGACATGAAGGCAATCAGAAAAAGAAGTTTTGCCAAATGTTTTCAGAGGGACTGGCAGTTGTATCTGCTTCTTGTGGTCCCGGTTTTGCTTGTAATAATCTTCAAATATGCCGCTTATCCCGGACTCCGCATGGTTTTCATGAACTACAAACCGGCAAAGGGTTATTCCGGTTCTGAATGGGTAGGTCTTCAGACATTCCAGAAGGTTTTCAAGGACAAGGATTTTCTCCGTGCACTCCGCAATTCTCTTGTATTCAACTTCCTTGACCTGGCACTGGGCTTTCCCATGCCGATTATTCTTGCTCTGATTCTCAACGAAGTCCGCAATGTACATTTCAAGAAAGTAACGCAGACAATCCTTTATCTGCCTCACTTCCTTTCATGGGTAATCATTGCTAGTGTTGCTCTTACACTTTTCAAGACAGAAACCGGTCTTGTGAACAACCTGCTGGTAAAATGGGGCGTGATTGATCAGGGAATCCAGTTCCTTACTGAAAAATATCACTGGGCCGTAACTTACCTGCTGATCGGTGTCTGGCAGGGAATGGGATGGGGCTCAATCATCTACCTTGCCGCAATTACAAGCATCAGCGACGAACTTTACGAAGCCGCAATGATTGACGGTGCAAACCGCTGGCAGCGCATGATTCACATTACACTGCCTGGAATCAAAGGTACTGCGGTAACAATGCTCATCATGCAGTTGGGCCGCGTAATGGGAAGTAACTACGAACGCCTTTACGCATTGGGTAACATCAACGTTTCAGAATTCCAGTATCAGCTGGCAATCTATGTATACGAAAAAGGTCTTGCGGGCGGTAACTTCAGCCGTGCCACAGCTGTTGGTCTGTTTCAGTCTGTCGTAGGACTGCTGCTTGTATTGGTAACCGACTGGTTTGCAAAAAAACTGGGCGAAGACGGTCTTATCTGATACTCGGATCTAGCTTTTTTAGGAGAAAACAATGGCAGACGATAATGCAAAACAGCAGCTTGGATACGGAAACAAAGCAGAACGCGGCACAATCGGAAACAGAATTGCAGATGTAATCATCAAAATATTTCTGATTCTTCTGTGCTGTACCTGTGTTCTTCCTTTTCTGCATCTGGCTTCAAAATCAATAAGCAGTGACAATGCAGTTCTTTCAAAGAGCGTATATCTTCTTCCGAAAGACGTAAGTTTTGCCGCATACCAGTCAGTATTCCGTGACGGACAGCTGGTCCGCTCCATGCTTTATTCTGTTCTGGTTACCGGTATATTTACACTGCTCGGACTTGCAACAACCGTAATGGCAGCATGGCCTTTGTCACGCAAACGCCTTCGGGGTCGCACATTCATCACTTTCGTGATCATGTTCACAATGTATTTCAGCGCCGGTCTGATTCCGGAATACCTGCTGCTTCATGACCTGCATCTGCTCAACAGCATGTGGGTTCTGATTCTGCCGCTGATTTTTTCACCCTACAACTTCCTGATCATGAAGACAAACTTTCAGAATTCAATTCCGGACAGCCTTGAAGAGTCAGCTTATCTTGACGGCGCTTCAAACTTCCAGATTCTGATCAAGATTGTTCTGCCTTTGTCACAGGCCATTCTTGCAACAATTGCACTGTTCCTGGCTGTAGGCCGCTGGAATGCTTTCCAGGACAGCAAGTTCTACATTACCACAAAGTCAAAGCATATCATTCAGTATCTGCTGAGTCTCATGGTTCTGTCTTCCGGTGACACTGCAACTTCAATTTCTGAAGCTTCTGCCGTGTCCATCACTCCGGAAGTTCTGCAGTCTGCGGCAGTAATGTTCGCAACTCTGCCCATCATCTGTATTTATCCCTTTATTCAGAAATATTTCGTAAAGGGTGTAATGATCGGTGCCGTAAAAGGCTGATTTTCGGACTGGTCAAAGATTTGTTCACAGTCGGTCAGGGCGCAGCTTTTCGGGCCTTGAACCGCGTAAATATGCATCATTACGATTAGGAGGAAATGATGAAAAAATTTTTGGTTGTGCTCTGCGCTTTGATGTGCATTGCCGGTGTTATGTTTGCAGGTGGACGCAAAGAAGCTCCCAAAGCAGCTGATGTAATGGATCTTTCCGGTGCTGCCGGAATTGAAGGTTGGAAACCCTTTGAAAAAAATGTAACAATTACTGTTCCTGTTTATGACCGCGGTAAAGCCGGTTATCCTGCAGTTGATGACAACTACTGGACACAGTGGATTCAGAAAAACTTCGGTGACAAATATAATGTTACAGTAAAATATGTAGCAATTCCCCGCGGTGATGTAATGACAAAATATTCAATGCTCATTGCTGCTCAGGACACACCTACAATCCTGATGGAATATGACTACCCCAAAGTAACACAGTGGGCAAATGACGGTGCAATGCAGGTTATCGACCTGAACGAATTCAAACACGTTGCTCCTACTTACTACCAGTCAATGGTTGACCACAACCAGCTTGGTTACACAGATGTAAACGGTGAAACATACTTCATTCTTTCAGAGCGTCCTTTCTACGACACACCCTATACATACGTAACATTCGTACGTATGGACTGGCTGCGCAAAGTCGGTTATGACCACGTTCCTGCAAACTACGAAGAATACACAGACGCAATGGACAAAATCATTGCTGCCGGTCTTACAGACATTGCTCCTGTAAACTTCAACCTGCCTTCTGCTGCATACATTGCAAACTTCGCATTCCGCGATTTCCCTGCAAACGAAGAAGAATGGGTAATGCACTCTTCTCTGGGAACACCCTGTTTTGCATGGGAACCCACAGCACGCATGCTCAAGAAATACAATGAAGAATACCACAAAGGTTACTACTCAAAAGAATTTGACCTTGACCTTGCTTCAACAGCAGGTTCACAGGCTGAAACAGACTTCATCAACGGTAAACTCTATTCATTCGGCGGTTACATGAGCGCAAACGTACAGTGGCTCAATGCATTCTATGCAAACAACCCCGATGCAGAGCTGGCACTTGCTGACGGTTACACAGGAATTGACGGTGTATACCAGAAAACAGCTGCTCTCCGTGCAGACAACCCCTTCGGTATGATCGTAGGTTTCTCTTCTCTGGCATCAAAAGAACAGCTGAAAGCTGCTTACATGCTCATGGAATGGATGATTCAGCCCGAAAACCTGTTCGTTCTTGAAAACGGTGAAGAAGGCGTAAACTTCAACTACAATGCTGACGGAATTGCTGTTCAGGTTAACCTGGAAAACACAGGCAACGTAAAAATGATGAACCACAACAGCAACATCGATATGACATGTCTGGTTCGCGCTTCAAAGAAAGTCGGTGAAACAATCGAAGATGCAATCGCTGCTATTTCTCCCCGCGGACTTCCCCAGGACTTTACACAGGCTCTGATTGACAACTACTACCAGCAGAAAGAAATTGCTGCAAAAGGTTGGGCATATTCTGACCCGATTTTCGCAGTTTCCATCGAAGCTGAAAGTGAATACAACGCATCACTGCTGCGCCTCTACCAGGAAGACTTTGCAAAACTGGTAAAATGTGATCCCGCAGAATTCGATGCACTGTATGCAAAACTTGCAAAAGAATACCTTGCTGCAGGTTATCAGGAAATCATCGATGAACGCCTGGCTGCTTACAAAGCCGGAAATACAACAAAACTTCCTGCCAACGTAAAAAAATAAGCTTGGTAAACAGGTTTGAAATAACCTGACAAAAAAAGCCCCCGTAAAACTGGAGCCTGATGAAAATCGCTTCAGAATACGGGGGCTTTTTTTTGATCCTCCGAAGCAATGCCAATCACTTGCGCGGTGGGCATTGCTTTGGCGGCAACAGTTCAAAAAAAATCAGAAAGTCATTTTGTCGTTGACGAAGAATTCCCAGATGCAGTCATCAATTCCGGGCAGGTATTCGTGGCCGAAGTCCGGCAGCAGAAGATGTTCTTTGCGGGAAGTAATCCGGTTGTAAGCGGCAAACTGAGTTGAGGGCGGACACATGTCGTCGGAAAGCGCGGTTGTAAACAGAACGTCTGCTTTTATCCATTTGACCATGTTCTTTACGTCAAGGTAACCCAGCTTTGTAAAAACTTCTTCTTCGCGTTTGTGCATGGGATCCATTGTGCGGAAATAATGGCGGATTTCGTCATAGGCTGAAGTGCGCGGGTCAATCTGCCATACGCGCTGGTAATCACAGAGGAAAGGATACACAGGGGCTGCCTTTTTGATGCGCGGTTCCAGTGAAGAACATGCAAGAGTAAGTCCGCCGCCCTGAGAAAATCCGCAGGCATAAACTCTGTCCTGGTCAATGTAGTCCAATGAGAATACGATTTTTGCAAGTTCTGCAGTGTCCAGCATGATGTGCCGATAAGTCATGTTCTGAGGATCGTCATCAATTCCGCGGATGTACTGACCTGTTGAGTTGAGTCCTTTGACAGCTCCGGTATCTTCTGACATTCCGCTTTGTCCGCGGCAGTTCATTACTGCAACTGCAAAACCGGCGGCAACATAATTCAGCCGTGAAGAAAATTCACCGCTTGTGCAGTTGTAGCCGTGAAACTGCAGAATGGCAGGAATTTTGCCGGAAATGTTTTTGGGCTTGAGAAATTTTCCTGTAACACGGGCACCGCGTACACCGATGAAAGAAAAGTCATAGCAGTCAGCAAAAGGTGCAGAAAAATCAGCTTTTGTCAGGGTAAAATCCGGGTCAACTGAGTTCATTTCTTTGAGCGCGGTCTGCCAGTAGGCATCAAAATCAGCTGGACACGGGTTTGTGCCCATATAGGTTTTCATTTGTTCAAGGGGAAAATCTGCTCCGTACATTACATTTCCTTCTATTATATAGTTTATATTTCAAGTTCAGATCTGAATTCAGTCTGACTTTTCAATAGCCGAATACACCGGCAAGTGATTCATCATCAGTTACCCAGTCTTGGGTATCAATCACGCGGAAATTGTCGGCATCGTCCCTGATGTATACAGTTTTTATGCCTGCGTTTATCACCATGCGTTTGCACATTGAACAGCAGGAACCGTTTTCAACGTATTTTCCAGTTGTCACCTCTGTTCCCACAAGATAAAGTGACGCACCGATCATCTGTTCGCGGCTGGCGGCAATAATTGCGTTTGCTTCTGCGTGAACTGAGCGGCAAAGTTCATATCGCTCTCCGCGGGGAATTTTCAGTTTTTCGCGGACGCAGGCTCCGTAATCGCAGCAATTCTGTCTGCCCCGTGGAGCACCGACGTACCCTGTTGAAACAACCTGATCGTTGTTCACAATGACTGCTCCGTAACGGCGGCGAAGACAAGTGCCGCGTTTGGAAACAACTTCTGCCAAATCCAAATAGTAATTATGTTTGTCACGACGTTCCATAAATTCAATTATACGACTGGAAAAACAGGATTTCAAGCCGATGGAAAAAGGCGGAAATGGTCTGATCAGAAAAACAGAATGGAAAAGAATTGCGAAAAATAGGTAAATTATCTGACAAATTATTGTTATTTCAATAAATCATGTTATACTATTCGTTAGCAAATTGATGAATATACATGAGAATGTCCGATCGGTTTTTGGATGTCACCTTGAGCGGAGTCGGAAGGTCTGTAAAAACTTATGATATAAGTGATTATAGATTCCTCCACTTCGGTCGGAATGACAAATCCATTATTGTGGGACAGTCCTGTTTATGGAGAAATGACAAAAAGCACCGCTGAAATGGCGCGGCACTTTTTGTCTGTTCAAATCAGCGTTGCTGATTTGAGGATTATACAAGTTCGCTCGCGCGAACGCTAAACAATCAGTCCCGAATCTGAGGATTCACTCCTGACTGTTTATGGAGGAATGACAAAAAGCACCGCTGAAATGGCGCGGCACTTTTTGTCTGTTTTATGGAGGAAAAAATGGTAGGAATCATCGTAATTGCTGTGGTAGTGCTCATTCTTCTTTGGGCATTGGCAACTTACAACAAGCTGGTAAAAGGTAAAAACCTTTGTGAGGAAGGTTTTTCAACAATGGACGTTTATCTTAAGAAACGTTTTGACCTTATTCCCAACCTGGTTGCAACAGTAAAAGGTTATGCAAAACACGAGGCAGAGACACTGGAAAAAGTGATCGCAGCCCGCAACAACAACATGAATGCTTCAACAGAAGCTCGTCTTGAAGACGAGAAACGCATTTCAGAAGCTGTGAAGAACATCAACATTGTTGCAGAACAGTATCCTGACCTTAAGGCAAACCAGAACTTCATCGACCTGCAGAAACAGCTTCAGTCTCTTGAAGAGGACATTGCAAATTCACGCAAGTATTACAACGGCTGTGTCCGCGAGTTCAACAATATGGTGATGATGGTTCCCTCAAACATTATTGCTGGAATCGGACATTTTACAAAACAGCCTCTGTATGAAGTTGATGATGCCTCAGAAAGAAAGAATGTAAAGGTTGAATTCTGAAATGGGATTCATGAACGACGCGACAAGCGGTTACAAAAAGTTGAAGAATGAAAAAAACTTCACAAATGCATCTCTTTGTGAAATGCTCAAAGGCGCAGGTCTTTCTTTCGGAGAGCCTGCCTTGGGCGAAATCAAAGCTCTTTTGGGAAAAACTTTTGAAGCAATCGTTTTCCATTATGACGCTACTTATGATGTTTATGTAAAAGTAACAGAAGCAAACATCGAGATCGGAAAGACACTGGTTCCGGGTGTGGGCATAAAAGGTGCTCTTGCAATGGCCGGAAGCATGGCTCTGTATGACGGTGTGGAGAACAAGTCAGCAATGACTTCAGACCGCGCTGTAGACGAACTGTATGATGTGATTACACAGCTGATTGCAACCGGAAGCGCACAGAGCAAAGTAGTTTCTGCAGCAAACGGCGGAGGCGAGACAATTTCTTACTATATGAAGGAAAGATTGTTGAGCATTCCTGTTAAATACGACATTTATGATGCAGATGAAAAACCGGTTTATAACGTAAAAGGTGCTCTTACAGGTCTCAGTTATGATGTTTTCCGTGCAAACGGCGAGCAGATTTTTACAATCAAGAAGAAGATTGCAATCATGCCTGAATACGTGCTTATGCAGGGAAAAGAAAAAATCGGTGAGCTTAAGAAAAAAATCAAGTTGTCCCGCCCTGAAATTGCAGGCGAAATCAACGGAAAACAGGTTTCAATCAAGGGAAGCATGATGGCTTTCAGTTTTTCCATTGAACTGGACGGGCGCATCGTCGGTGCTGTGGACAAAAAGCAGATGATTTGGGGAGACGCTTTCGGAGTTGATATTTACGATGAAAGCATCAAAGACATTGTTGTTGCAATTGCAGTAATCTGTGACAACGTCATTGATCGGGCTTCGTCAAACGACTGATTGAGTCCTTCTTTGCTTTGCGAGTCGCCGGTAAAAACCGGTGGCTTTTTTTTGTGATTATAGAAATGAAAAGGCTGCCGCTGGAATTATGCGGCACTTTTTGTGGGAGATAAAAAAAAGTGCCGCTAAGATGGCGCGGCATTTTTTTTCGGGTCAAATCCGCGTTGCAGATTTGATGATAAAGTTGTTCGCTCGCGCGAACGTAAAAAGCCGGCTCAGAAATTGAAATTTCTTCCCCGGCTTTTTAATGGAGATAAAAAAAATAAATGAAACTTTTTAAGTTTTTGTTCAAAGCTCTTTTAGTTGTTTTTGCTCTTGTAGGTATTGTTGTTGTGGCTTCAATTTTTCTGGGCGATGACGAAGAGGAGCTTTTTGCTTCTGACAACGGTTATTACATCAACGCTGATGATGAAGGCGAAGAGTATGCGGCTTCATGGGATTCTTTCCTGCCGGATACAGATTTCAGCGATTATATTTCTTCGCTTTTTGGCAACGGTGACTGGGATGACAATTCCGCTTATGACTGGAGCGATTACGAATACACTGCCGACAACTATCAGTATGACGCTTCTGACTTTGACGATTATGATTATTACACGCCCGTATCTTATACCGGCAGTACAAACTACGGTGCCGCACAGCAGAGTTCCGGCAACACAAGCGTTCAAATGTCTGTGGATGCAAGCGGAAATCTGCAGATAAACCGCCAGACAAAAGAAAATAAAGCCATGGGTGCTCCCGGCACATGGACAATCTTTGTGTATCTTTGCGGTTCAGACCTTGAAAGCGGTTCCGGTCTTGCATCCGGTGATATGGATGAAATGCTTCAGGCAGCAACCGGTTCCAATGTGCGCTTTGTAGTTGAAACGGGCGGTTCAAAAAAATGGTCCAACGGTTCCAGCAAAAACAAGCTGCAGCGCTATGTAATCTGCAACGGCAAGAAAACACTGGTCAATGAATCAAATCAGGCTTCAATGGCAAATCCCTCAACTTTGGCAAACTTTCTCAAGTGGGGCGTTTCAGCTTATCCCGCAGAAAAAATGGGGCTGATTTTCTGGAACCATGGCGGCGGAAGTGTAAGCGGTGTCTGTTTTGACGAAATCAATTCTTACGACAGCCTTTCTCTTCGCGATTTGGACGCAGCTCTTCTCAGCACTTCCCAGATGATGACCGACAAATTCGAGTTCATCGGATTTGACGCCTGTCTTATGGGTACATTGGAAACTGCAAACATCTGTGCAACTTATGCACGTTACATGTATGGTTCTGAAGAAACAGAACCCGGTTACGGCTGGAACTACAAAGCAATCGGAAACTATCTGGGAAAAGCCGGCAATACAAACGGTGCAAAACTTGGAAAAATAGTTGCAGACTCTTTCTATGCAATGTGCAAAGAAATCGGCAGCGAAAGCGATTCAACTTTTTCAATCATCAACTTGGGCTATATTGATGACCTGATGGTTTCCTTCAATAAATATGCACTGAATCTTTATAATTCAACTGCCGATTCTTCAATCCGTTCTTATGTTGCACGTAACGTTAACAATGCGGACAATTTCGGTGGAAACAACAAATCTGAAGGTTACACGAACATGGTTGACCTTGCAGGTCTTGTAGACGCGGGATCAAAATATGCAGACGGCGCATCCGAAGTTCTTTCGGCAATTGACAATGCTGTAATTTACAAGGTGAACGGCTCCGGACACAAAAAAGCCTGTGGTCTTGCTTTGTATTATCCGCTCAAAATCCAAAGTTCGTCAGAACTCAAAACTTTCAGCGATATTTCAGTAAGTCCTTATTATCTTGCTTATGTTGACCGTTCTGCACAGAACAACGTTGCTTCCCGCAGCGTGCCGGGTTCAGCTGTGGCTTCAAATGTCTCCTATTCAAGCTCATCTGTAATCGATAGCTGGGGTTCATACAGTTATGCAGGCGATTCAGGCGATGACTCCTACTATTATGATGATGAGAGTGATTACTATGATTACTACGACGATTTTGAAGCAACCGGCGACAGTGAATACATTACCTTTGATGTGGAGCCTTCTCTTGATGAAGACGGAAACTTCTGGTTTGTTCTTGATGAAGACGGTCTGACTTACACAGAAAGCGTTTCTGCCGTTGTTTATCAGCTTTCTTATGATGAAGAAGATCTGATTGAGCTTGGACAGGTTGCGGATCTGTACATGGATTGGGAAACCGGTGAGTTTGTGGACGGTTTTGACGGTTACTGGTTCTCACTTCCTGACGGACAGAATCTTGCGGTTTATATTGTTGAGGAAGGTGACGGTTACGATGTTTATACTTCTCCTGTGCGTGTAAACGGCAAAGACACAAACCTCCGCATTCTGCACAACTATGAGAAGGATAAAATCGCGATCACAGGACTTTGGGGCGGTATTGATGAAAACGGTATGGCTTCAAAAGTTACCGGTCATCTTAAGAAAGGTGACAGAATCGTGCCTTTGTACACAGCTTACGCACTTGAAAGCGATGATGAATATGAATATTACGGTGAAGAATACGTTTTTGACGGAGTTCCGCAGATCAATTATGAACTGCTTGAAGACGGCATATACTTCTATGGTTTTGAGATCGATGATATTTTCGGAGATTACTACACCAGTGATTTCGTAACCTTTGAAGTGGATGGTGATGAAGTATATTTTTATGAAGACTGATCTTCATAAAAGATAAGACAACAGCTCCTCTGATATGGTTCGCCACAGAGGTGGAGTTTTTATAGGAGGCGTGATAAAAATTAC
>JAKSTU010000030.1 GCA_024402435.1 Treponemataceae bacterium | reverse complement strand
GGGAGAAAGCAGTCCGCGACTACGATTCCTGCATTGCAGAAGCCGAAGAACGCGGAGCTGCAAAACAGCGCGATGCCGACCAAGCTGAATTTGCAGAACAGCGCGCTGCCGATCGGGCAGAAATAGCCCGACTTCTGGAAGAAGTCAACCGTCTGAAAGCAGCAGTTTCAGAAAGCAAAAATTGAATCCTGTCCCAGTTTTAAAAACATCGCTGCCGGAGTCAGGCCGGTTCCGGCGAGCGAACCGTGTTGAAAACAAAACAAACTTGAACAAAGCCCGAAAAAATGAACACACTGAATGCGCCCACTGTCCTATTGAGCGCAATGAACGAAGTGAATTCACCCCGCTGTCATATTGAGCGCAATGAGCGCAGCGAATGAAGTCGAAATATCTCCTCCAACTCTATAAACGCAGTGTTCAAATCCTACGACAAAAACTTGTTTTTATCGCTCAAAATGTCACAACTTGAGCAAAGCCGGTCCGCCTGACGGAAGGCAGCCATGTTTTTAATTTTTTCCTTTATTCTTTTAGTTGAATCCCGTATACTGCCCCAATGAAATACTGTAAAAAATTTTTTGTCGTTCTGTTGCTTTCAATCGCCTGCAATTCCGCAGTCTTTTCAATTTCTGCAGATTTTATCGCTGCCGGTACTCTCGGCGGCACGCTTGCCCTTGAATATGTTGCGGGAAAAACTGTTCTGGAAAAACCGGCAGCCCCAGTCCCCTATCTTCTGGATTCTTCTGAAGTGAATGCTTTTGACAGGCTCTTTATGCAGCCCTACTCCAAGCCGTTGGACACAACCGCATCCGTTCTTCAGTTTGCAATCCTTGCAACTCCTGCAGTTTTTGCCGCCGCACCTTCTGATACCTGGTCAGCCATCGGGTTCCAGTATGCAGAAACAATGATGCTGGCACAAGGTTTTGCATGGGCCGGGAAACTTCTTTTTGACCGTGCCAGACCCTATACTTATTTTGCAGGAGCTCCGTCAGACGCACTTTCAGACGGAGACTGGCTCTGCTCAACACCATCAGGACATGCAACCAGAAGTTTTGCCGCCGCAGTATTTACAGCAACAACATTCTGCAACATCTTTCCCGAATCAAAAGCAAAAATCCCTGTTGTTGCGGCCACAGTCGGCTCAGCTGCCGCCGTTGCAATACTCCGTGTAATGAGCGGAAACCACTTTGCCACAGACGTTATCGCCGGTGCAGCACTTGGAAGCTTCTGCGGCTTCATTGTTCCATGGCTTCACAGCAACACCAGAATATTCAGCCGGGACGGCAAAAGTTTCTCCGCCGCATTCCTTCCCGGAGCAATTTCTTTTACGCTGGCACTCTGAGTCACACCGGATTATTCATTGCTGCCGGATTCAACATACTTTTTCAGTTGAACGGCGGCAACTTTCGGATTTGATATTACAGAAGGCCCCGCAATACAGCCCCCTTCACAGGACATTACTTCAACCAGGTTGGGAGTTTCCGGGGTCAGGGCAACTTCACCGCTTTGAATCTTTCCATAATATGCAAGGTTCTTCATACCAGCTTTGTCCAAGCCGTTGATGGTTGTAAAACGCAGCCTCTCCGGATGCACAAGTCTTGCTTTTACAGCAGCGGCAACACCACCGCTTGCAGCAAATCCGCGCCCTGTTGCTGTGGGAACATAACGGCCTTCATCAGTCCGAGGAGTCATTTTCGATACATCAATTTCCTTGGCAATAAAGAAAGCCGCAATTTCTTCAACACTCAGAACAAAATCAACAAATTCATCATCCATCCCTTCTTTGCGCTTTGCAAGACAAGGCCCGATGAACACCGCCACACAATCAGGATCCGCTTTTTTTGCGGCTTCTGCAATGTAATGCATGGGACTACGTGTTTCAGAAACACATTCCAGAAGAGCAGGCACATGTTTTTTTACAGCCATAACATAAGCGGAACAGCATGAGGTGGTCATAAGTTTGTCACCCCGGTCCATTCGTTTTTCAAATTCTTCCGCTTCCTTCTGGGCACAGATATCAGCTCCCGCAGCAACTTCCATTACTTCGGAAAAACCCGCTTCCAGCAGCGCCGATTCGAACTGACCGCACTGTGCTTTGAACTGTGCTGCTATTGCCGGCGCATAAAGGGCAACAACTTTTTTGCCTGCCATAATGTGTTTGATTACATCAACCAGTTGGCTTTTGTCCATCATGGCACCAAAAGGACATTCGCTCATGCAGTGACCGCAGGCAATGCACTTGCTGTAGTCAATCCGTTCCCTTCCACTCGCATCTTTTGAAATTGCTCCTACAGGGCATGCTTCTTCACATGGTACAGGAATTTTTATGATTGCATGATAAGGACAGTTGTTCATGCAGAGTCCGCAGTTTACGCAAAGATCACTGTCAATGTGGGCACGGCCTTTGTAAACCTTTACCGCTTTTTTTGCGCAGTTCATTGTACACGGGCGGGCAAAACAGGCCTGACACGCGTTTGTTACCATAAAATGAGTTTTTACGCAGGCATTGCAGGCATCATGAAGAACAGTCAGAAAAGGTTCTGTAGGTTTTTCCCGGGCCAATGCTTCACGGGCATAATCGGCCAGACGGCGGTCATCATCATATTCTTCAACAGAGATCCCCAGTCTTGCAATCACACGCTGCCGGATAATTTCCCGGTCATGAAAAATGCAGCATCTCAGGGGCTCTTTTCCATGTGGAACCATTTCTTTAGGGATATAATGCACGCCTTCTTCAAGACGTCCTTCAAACATCAGTTTGGAAATGCGCACCAGAATTTCGCGTTTGATCTGCGCCGCGTTGTTGTTTACGTTCAGCATGGGAACCTCCGCAAGAATATTTTCGTCAATGTATAAAATTTTAACGATTTATACAAGTTAGCCTGAATTTCAAGTTTCCATATTTCATAGACATATAAAAAACTCGCCATTCACACAAGTTATGGAAAATCCTCTTAATCCGGTGTAAAATCAGTTGTTTTGATTTTTTGAGCTGCAATTTGAACACAAGGGGAATCCAATGGATAATTTTGTTTATGATGTGACCACAAAAGTTTATTTCGGTCGCGGAGAAGAAGAAAAAGTCGGAAAACTGATTGCCGGCTATGGTGCAAAAAAAGTTCTGGTACATTATGGAAGCGGTTCCGTAAAAAAAAGCGGACTTCTGGACAAAGTAAAAGCCTCTCTTGAAGCTGAAAAAATTCCTTATGTTGAATTGGGCGGCGTTGTGGCGAATCCTGAACTTCCGCTGGTACGCAAAGGAATTGCTCTTTGTCTTGAAGAAGGTGTTGATTTTGTTCTGGCTGTAGGCGGCGGTTCAGTACTGGACTCCGCAAAAGACATTGCAAACGGTGCCGCAAATCCTGACATTGACGTTTGGGATTTTTCAATGGGAAAAGCGCAGCCTGCAAAGACCCTGCATAAAGGCGCAATTCTTACCCTGGCCGCAGCAGGTTCTGAAATGTCAAACTCCTGTGTAATCACAAACCCGGAAACAGGTCGTAAAGCCGGTTACAACAGCAGCATGAACCGGATGGATTTTGCAATTGAAAACCCGGAACTGACATTTACCGTCAGCCCCTATCAGACTGCCTGCGGTGCCGTAGACATTGCAATGCACACAATGGAACGCTATTTCTGCCTCGGCGAAGACACATATCTTACAGATGCTGTTGCAGAAGCTGTCATGAAGACAACTCTCAAAGCAGGAATTGATTCCTACAGAAACCCGACTGACTATACAGCCCGGGCAAACATGATGTGGGCTTCAAGTCTTGCACACAACGGCCTGACTCAGTGCGGACGTTCCTTCCAGCTTACGGTTCATCAGTTTGAACACGAAGTTTCGGGAATGTATCCCCAGATTGCACACGGTGCCGGTCTTGCAGCACTCTGGTGCAGCTGGGCACGCTATGTCTACAAGGAAACGCTGCCCCGCTTCATCAAATGGGCCCGGAATGTCTGGAACATTGACGTGGATCCGGAACACCCGGAAGTTTCTGTTCTCAAAGCAATTGAACTTCAGGAACGCTACTACAAAGAACTGAACATGCCCACAAGCCTTCACGAACTGGATGTGCGCAAAGAAGATCTTGAAAAACTGGCATTGAACTGCAGTCGCGACAAAACCCGCATTCTCAACGGGTACAAAAAGCTTGGCTACGAAGAAATGCTGGACATTTTCAATCTGGCCTACTGAACTGAATAAGCAAAAAGGCGCAACATGCCTCGGTCATTTAAAATGCCGGGAGCGGAGACATGCGGAGACGACGAGCGTCCGAATGCAAGTTTGAGCTCACTCAACCCGCAGCATTCGGACGAACGCCGGCGGAAGCCTGATTGACTCCCGACAAAGTTTAAATTATTTCTGAGTCATGTTGACGACGCCGTCCCAATCATCAGGCACGCCGTTTTCCATGTTCTTAACACAACGATCTGCAAAAACACTTGCAGCCTCGTCTGCAGGATATTTGGCGGTTGCTTCGTCAAAAAGCTTCTTGCCACCTGCAAAGTCCTTCGCAAAATAAAGATCCAGACCTTTGTGGAACAGCTCTACGGATTCAATCAGAGCAGGATCCAGTTCTGCCCGCACACCAAGAATGTTGTACAGCTGAACAGGTGTACTGATACCTACAACGCGTACCCGGTCAAAACGGCGTGCAAAAAGCACATCCTTGTGTTCGCCGCTGTCCGCGCCTTTCCAAGTTTCTTCAGAAACAAGAATCCATGAATGATACTGTTTGTTTACACCTTCAAGACGGGCGGCCAAGTTTACAGCGTTGCCCATCATCGTGTAGTTCATCTTTGCATCTGTACCCATGTTTCCGACAACCATCGGACCTGTGTTGATACCGATACGTGTATTGATGGGAGAAGGAATCTCGCCGGAAGCAAGCATTTCTTCATTGAAGCGGACTTCAGCCTGTTTCATGCGGACTGCAGAAATACAGGCTTTCCATGCGTGGTCTTCAAAACTGATAGGAGCACCGAAGAATGCGATGATTGCATCACCTTCGTATTTGTCGATTGTTCCGTGGTTTTCAAGAATTACGTTGGAGAACAAAGTAAGATATTTGTTCAGGAAACTTACCAGCTGAGTAGGCGTAACCTTTTCTGAGAAAGTGGAGAATCCCTTGACGTCGGTAAACATTGCAGTCATGTAACGCTCTTCACCACCAAGACTGAGTTTTGAAGGATCGTTTACAATCTGGTCAACAACGTCTCCGGAAAGATAAGTACTGAATGCGCGGCGGAGGAAGCCTTTCTGCTTTTCTGCGTTTATGAAGCGCAGTACAACCATTGCGATTGCACCCACAACCATAACAAGCAGAGGACAGATCACTTCAACATAAATGCTGAAATGTCTCATTTCCATATAGCAGATTGCAAGAACCACAAGAATGCCGATTACGTTGAGCACGTTCTGCCAGATAAGGGGAAGATTGCGTGCAATAATCGCGATAATCATCAGCAGGAGACCTGAAAGAGTGAGTCCCAGCCACCATGGCACAGGTGTAATGAAGTTTTCGCTCATGATGGTGTTGTAGACGTTTGCGTGTGTACCGATGTTTGCATAACCGGAAGCAAAAGGAGTTGTTCCCAAATCGGTTGAACCGGTTGCAGTATGACCGATGATACAGAAGGATCCGTTCATTCTTTTCTGCAGTGATGCTACTGCGTTATTGTAGTTGTTCAGAGAAACTTCGAAATTTGCAAACATGTTCTTGTACTGATTCAGAACATATTCGAATTCCCCTTCACGGTTCATGTTCACGTGATAAGGAAGATTTCTTTCAATGTCATCCATCAGAGACGGATTGCAAAGTAACGGACAATACTCGGTAAAAAGAAGTCTTCTCTGTTCCAGATAATCAGCAAAATATCCCTCTTCATCATTCAGACTGTCCAGATCCTTTTCGGCAAGCAGGAACTCCTTGTATTCCCTAAGTTCATTGTAAATCTCAAGGAACTGTTCGGCATAATACTGATGCCAGAGCATACTTTCATCAAGTCCGTAAGTGTCATCAAAATCAATTACTTTGATTGCAGCTATTCTTTCAAGATTTGCAATGATGTCTTCTTCCCAGTCGTCCAAAAGATAGATTTCTGCAACAGAAACATTGATGAAACTGTCATCAAAATCATCAGGAATCCAGTTGATTAGCATGTTTCCTTCAGAATCCAGAGGAATTACAATATCTCTGATTTTTTCACCGTTTTCTGTGGAAACATGGGAATTCTTGAGAATCAGCTGAGTCCGTTCGCGAAGGATTTTCTCAGGTTTAAGAATGCTGAGCATGGGTGCGAATACAAGCTGTCCCACATACTTCACTTCCCCGGTCTTTGGATTCGTAAAGTCTGCAAGAAGTTTTACACGGCGGCGGGAACCGTCAGAGTCAAGAAGAACATTTGTAAAACCGGAACCTGCAGAGGCAGTGACCATTGACTCCAAAGCGGGAACCAATCCTCTGTCAGAGCCTTCGTTCAAGTGCCAGTTGTTGATTTCTCCTGAAATCAGATTGTATTTGTCATCAGCGGACAGCAGAACATTGTCAAAAACCTGCTGCATAAGTTCATCCGAAATCTGTATGGACAGATCGTTGATGTTCAGAGCCATCCAGCTGTTTCCGAAGTAATGGATTGCTTCTGCAAAATATTCGTCGTTGTCACGGATCAGAGAAGAAGCAATGGTATTGTACAGATTTTCAAAAGTTTCAGGCATGGAATCGTATGCGATGGATGCCATGTATTCTGCCAGTTCGTCATTGTCGAAATAACCTGCATAAGCTGCTTCTCCGATTGCGGCAATGTCTTCCGAAAGGGATTCCATTGCGTTGTTCAATGTGTTCGGCAGCTGTTTCCTTCCTTCAGGGTTGATACCTTCTGTAGAAGGACTGCAGTACTCAATATCGAATGTGGCCGACTTTGCGCCAAGTTCGCGCATACGGATAAGAACATCGGCCATAATGTCACGCGGCCAGGGGAAAGTACCGATTCGGGCAATAGAACCGTCATCGATGGCAACCATTACAACATCGCTGCGTTCAGGTGTTGCCGGTTTAAGATTGACCAGAAGGTCGTAGGCTTTCAGTTCCAGCGTATCAAAAGCGCCGAAAAAGGACAGAAGCCCGACTACAAGAACAACGATGATCGCAAGCAGGTAATCCCGGTGGAACCAGGGCACTGCTTTGCGAAGTGCATCAATATCCAACTTTTTCACAAAATCCTCCATTGTGTATTTTCTTATGATAACACGACATAAACGAATTCACAACACAATGGAGGTTCCGGACGGCCAAAACTTCAGTTTTTTATTACCAGGGCAGGTACAATTCCTCCTGCTGATTCTGCAGCATCTTCGTTGGTAAATGGGTTTCCTTCTTCAGACACTGCCAGAACACTGTTGCTGCCGTTGCTGTAGGGAGAACGGAGCCACCACCAGGAGCCGTTTTCAGAATCGGAATAACTGTTGCAGCTGTTTGCAAGAGCAAAGTCAGTAGGACGTTTCATTCTTGAACTGTCATCTCCGAAAACGTCGTAAGAATCAAAACCGTTTCCGGAAGACGTTGCTTCGTATTCACTCAGAAGGAAAACTTTGTCTTTGGTGTTGTCGCATGCATAATCTTTGTTGCTGCGGATTACACCTTTTGAATCTGTTGCGCTTGAAACTGAATTGTCCACAGTTGATGCGGCTATCATTGCAATCTGTTTTTCCGTAAAAGCCTGCTGCAGAAAGCCTCTGCCCATCCAGTCCGGGTTGTCTGCAGAACCGTTGAGCCATGCCCGGATATTGCTCTGCTTGTAGTTGTTTCCGAAAACCGTGCTGCTTTTTTTGCGGGCGGAAGTATTTGCCGCGTAAGGCATGCCGGAAGCAAGAATCTTTTCGGAGAGCATCATTCCGTTATTTCCAAGTTTGCGCCAGACAATCGGTTCCACTTTGAAATACTGGTTTTCAAGTTTTGCATACCATTCGCCGTCATTGCCCAAATAGTAGACTGCGCCGGACACTTCTTCACATGTGGTGCTTTCGTCCACGGACACTGTAATTGATTTGAGAGACTGAGGATATACACCGAAACTGACATATTCCGCACCGCTGATTTTTGCAGGAATGCTCTCAGGTGTTACGCCGAAAGAAGCCAGTGTTTTTTCATCAAGAACTTTGTATTCGCCGAGTTTGTCCAAAGAAACGGGACTTCCCCATCTTGCGTACAAAGTTCCGCTTCTGCAGGAAATTTCAGGATCTGTGACTTTTTCCGTAAAATCTTTGTCCCAGTACCATGCAAAGAATGATTCATTTCCTTTTGAAGGATCAAAAAGTGTGACAATCTGATTTCCGTAGTAGACGGAAACGTTTTCAGCGCTGTTTATTCCGCCGCCGAGAACGTAATCCAAAGTGTATTCTTTTTCCCATTGTGCGTACAAAGTTCCGCTTCTGCGGCTGAATCCATGTTTTTCAACTTTGACTTCAAAATCCGCATCCCAATACCAGCCGGCAAAACGGAATCCTTCTTTTGCTGCAGGTTTGAGAACAACCGTGTCAAAGAAGGAGTAATCAGCAGGATTTGCAGGACTGTTCACGCCGCCGTCCAGATCGTAATCAAGATGATATGATTCCAGAGTGCGGCAAACGCGGAGACCGGTGTCTTGCCCGGCAGAGGACGGATCCGCATAATCACGGAACCAGACGGAACACTGGTAATCCTTTTTCAGGAAACTTCCGCCCAGTTTTACACGGTCACTGTCTTCATAAACATCCCAGCACCATTCGCTAACGTTTCCGCTCATGTCATAAAAACCTGCCGCATTGGGAGCTTTTCCCATGGAAAGATGAGTTTTTCCGCCGGAGTTTTTGTCAAACCAGGCAACCTCTTCTGCACTGTTGCTGCCGGAATACTCATTGTTCCAGCCGCCTTTGCTTCCGCCGCGTGCAGCAGTTTCCCATTCCCGTTCGGTTGGAAGCCGGTAACCGTTCTTTGTACGGTCCCATTCAACCTTTGCGCTTACAATGTTGCCTTTTGCGTTGCGGACAATGTCCGTAATCGTGTAGCACATGTTTTCTTCAGGCATTGCGGCTTTTGTAAGTTCGTTGCAGAAGTAAACCGCGTCATACCAGGTAATGTTTTCTACCGGAAGATTTGCGCCTTTGTTCACGCTGGGGTTGAATTTCATGGCCATTTCGAACATGTTCTGGGGAATTTCGAAAACTGAAAGTGCAAAAAAGCCGGAGATTTCTGTATCAGAGTCTGATTCTACCGGCTCAGGATTGCGCATGTTCATGGACTCGAACTTATCCTGATTGACGTAATATGTCCATTTTGCATAAACCTTGACGGCATTGCGTTTTGAACTGAATATTGAATCCGTTACGGGATCGGTCAGGTCTTCGTTCCAGAACCAGCCGCGGAACGTGTAGTTTTCCCGCTGGGGATCTGCAAGGATGACCGTTGTGTTTTCAACGAAACTGTCTGAATTGACAGGGCTGTTGTTTCCGCCGTTCAGTTCGTATTCCAGTTCAAAAGAACGCAGAGTTCGGCATACACGGAAACCGACTTCGTAACGCGCTGTTGCCGGCGGATAATGCATTACGGAGCTTACGGCACAGACGCTGCTGCTGTCATACTGGCTTCCGCCGCGACAGATGCGGTTTCCGTATGAATCAAACTGATCCCAGCACCATTCGCTTACGTTTCCGCTCATGTCATAAAGTTCCGCTGCATTCGGGGCCTTTGTTCCTACAACGTGGGTAGTTCTTCCGGAGTTTGAACTGTACCAGGCAACATCATCAATCCGGTCGCTTCCGGAATATTTCAAGTCAGGAATACCGATTCCGTATCCGTCTGCAGCTTTTTCCCATTCAGCAGAAGTCATCAGTCTGTAACCGTGTTTTGAAGAATTCCAATCCACATCAGCACTGATTATGTTTCCTCTTCCGTCTTTCACGATGTTTTCGATCGTATAGCAGCATTCTTCTTCTGAAAGCACTTTTTTTGTAAGTTCATTGCAGAAATAAACTGCGTCATACCAGGTTACGCATTCCACAGGTTTTTCAAATCCCGCAGAATAACTGGGATTGCTGCCTGTAATTTCAGAGTACAGACTCTGGGTTATTTCACATTTTCCGATTGTAAGGCCGTCGTACTGGTCTTTCATGAATTCTGCTTCAAAAGAATAAATGTCAAAAACCGGTTCCTGTACAGAAACTGCGCTGCTGACTGAACGGCAAAGTCTGAAGCCCAGGTTTCTGTAGAAAGCGCCAGGTTCAGTATTGTCGCGGAAAGAAACCGTACATTTTGAAGCCTCGTTGCGGAAACTTCCGCCTCTGTCAACACGGGAAGTGCTGTCAAATTCGTCCCAACACCATTCCCACACGTTTCCGCTCATGTCATAAAGTCCGAAACCGTTTGCATCAAGAAAACCGACCGGTGCAGATTCGGTGCCTGAATTGTCACGGTACCAGGCCACAGAATCAATGGAACTGCTTCCAGAATAAACAGAATCCGATGATCCGCGGGCTGCATATTCCCATTCGGCTTCTGTGGGCAGACGGAATCCTTTTTTTGTCCTGTCCCAATCAACATCTGCAGAAATGATTCTGCCTTCACCGTCAATTTCAATATTTTCAATGGTGTAACAGCAGTCATCCGCCGTCATTTCCAGTATTGTCAGTTCGTTGCAAAAATACAGTGCGTCATAAAAAGTCAGGTTTTCAACAGGAAGCCACAAACCGCCGATATTGCTGCTCGGATTGAATCCCATTACGGCTTCGTACAATTCCTGAGTCACTTCAAAACAGCCCATTTCATAGCTGCCGACCGTCTGTTCTCCCTTGGTTCCGGCAAAATCCGTCAGAACAATGCTTTCTCCTGCCGGAACAATTTCCAGCATGTCCAGCAAAGGATTTGTCTGTGCCGCAAAAAAGCCTGCGACCATCAGCAGAACCAGAATCGCACCAAGTGTTTTTTTCATTATTTTGCCCCTATTTTTTTGCTTCGGATTTTTTCAGTTTAGTTTACATGAATATCATTGTCAAACAAGTGTTTTCCATATTTTGTCCTTTTTCTGCTCTTGCGTTTTTACGGAAATTTCCCTATACCTATTGTACAAATCATTCTTTTTTTTGATTTTTTTACAGGAGATTCAATGAACCCCATTTCACTTCATGGCAAATGGCAGCTTGCAGGAACAGACTGCTCAACTGATATTGCTTCAAATCTTACGGTGAATTTTCCCGGAGACATTCATTCGGCACTTGTTGCTCAGAAAGTAATTCCTGATCCTTATTACGGCAAAAACGAGCTGGACATCCAGTGGGTCGGCCGCACAACATGGGAATGCACAAAGACAGTACGCATCACAAAAAAATTTCTCAAAGGACAGCAGTTCATCACTCTGGACGGAGCCGACACTTTTGTACGCGTTTTTGTAAACGGAAAAGAAGCAGGTCTCTGCAACAACTTTTTCAGACTGTGGCGCTTCAATGTAAGCCACGATCTTGTAGAAGGAGACAACACAATCACGCTCAGATTCGAACCTTCTGAAAAGTATGCTCTGGAAGCAGCAGAAAAACTGCCTTTCCCCGTTCCATGTTCAGAATACGATGTTACAAGCCCCCACAGAAATCTGGTACGCAAAACCCAGTGTCATTCCGGATGGGACTGGGGACCATGCATCATGGCAATGGGCGTATACAACAGTCTGAAACTTGAACAGACTGAAACAGGCTTCGTCAATTATGTACAGGCCACAACAACCCCTTGCGGTGACGACTGGCTTGTTGACGCAACAATTTACATTGATGCCGTAAAAGACTGCTCAGTTCCTGTTTCTCTTGCAATTACTGCTGACGAACGGGATTCTTCCGGAACTTTCAAACCGGTAATCACTGGAACACCGGTCCGTCTTACCACGGGAGAAAACGTGATTCACTACCAGGTGACCGTAAAAAATCCTGAAATCTGGTATGTGGCAGGATGCCGTCCTGAAGACGACGAACTGATTGCTGAAGGAAAAAGCGTTTCTCATGCTGAGAACTACCTTTACAATCTGACTGTAACAGCCGGAAAAGAAACAAAAACCCAGCATCTTGCATTCCGCGACCTCAAAACAGTTTCCGAACCAGACGAAGCCGGAAAATGCCTCTACTTCTCTGTCAACGGCCGTCCGGTTTACGCAAAAGGTTCCAACTGGATTCCCTGTGACGCACTTCCAAGCCGCCAGACAGACGAAAAATATGAATACCTTCTTGATTCGCTTGTAAAGGCAAACCAGAACTGCATCCGTGTATGGGGCGGCGGCATGTACGAAAAGGACGTTTTCTACGAACTTTGTGACCGCAAAGGTATTCTGATCTGGCACGACATGATGTTCGCCTGTTCAATGTATCCTGCAAACCCCGAATTCCTAGACAATGTGCGCCTTGAAATCCGCCATCAGATCCGCCGCCTCAGCCACCATGCGTCAATTGCGCTCTGGTGCGGCAACAACGAAGACCTTGGTGCGCTCACATGGTATCCGGAAACACGGGCAAATCCCTATCCTTACCTTATTTTCTACGACCGCCTGAACGAAGGCGTTGTTGGAGACGAAATCAAGAAAAATGATCCTTCACGTGCATGGTGGCCAAGTTCACCCTGTGCCGGCCCTGATGATTATTCTGACAACTGGCATTCAGACGGCCGCGGAGACATGCACTACTGGTCCGTCTGGCACGAAAAGAAGCCTTTTGAAGCATACCACACGATCAAGCCACGCTTTGTTTCTGAATTCGGTTATCAGTCTCTGCCTTCAATTTCCGAAACGCTGACTTTTGCAGAGAAAGACCAGCTTAACATTACTGCTCCCGTAATGGAGTTCCACCAGCGTTCTCCGGGCGGAAACGAAATCATTTTTGCAAACTTCTCACGTTATTTCCGCGTGCCCACAACTTTTGCAGGCATGACATACTTGAGCCAGGTTCAGCAGGCTTTGGCAATTCAGACCGCTGTAACCTACTGGCGCAGTCTCCGCCCGCTCTGCATGGGTTCCATCATCTGGCAGCTCAACGACGTATGGCCCATTGCTTCCTGGTCTTCCATTGAATATTCCGGAAAATGGAAAATGCTTCATTACAATGCCTGCCGTTTCTTTGCTCCGATAACACTGGCTCTGTACAAAAAAGACGGCACGCTTTTTGCAAACGTGCTCAATGACAGCAGAAAAGACCTGAAAGCAGCTGTAAAAGTTTCTTTCTTCGACTTTGACGGCAACAAAATTGACGAAAAAACTGCAGAAGTCTGCTGCGCCAAAGACAGCGCCGTGACTGCACTGGAACTGGACATTGCAAACTTAGGCTTTGATGCGGAAAAATGTTTTGCACTGGGAACACTTGAAAATGCAGAAACAGGCGTTTCATACGGAACACAGACTGCATTCCTTTGTCCGCAGAAAAAATGTGAACTGGCAGAACCGGAACTTGCATGGACAGTAGAAGAAGCTGAAGACGGCTACAAGATTACTGTTTCTGCAAAAAAACCTGCTTTCTACGTTGCATTGGATGCAGGTTCACTCAACGGACTTTTCAGCGACAACATGATTACGGTCATGCCTGACACGCCGGCAACAGTGTACTTCAAACCGCAGCCTCTTGCTGCAGGATCAAAAGCATACAGACGTCCGAGTCTGAACCAGCTGAAAAAAGCGCTTTCTGCAACCAGTCTGCGCGACATTTACTGAAAAACTGTTCCATAAACTGAACAAACTGCAGAAAAAGCAGAATCGGCTCAAGTCCGTATTCAAAACGGTCAAGCCGGTTCTGCTTTCTGTTTTTCCGCCGCAAAACCCTGCATGACAATGCTTAACGTTGTTTAGTTGCCGCATTTTGTGCTATATTAATACATATATGACTGAAAGCGACAAAATTGAAGCCTGTGCGCATCTTCTGCTCCGTCAGGTGACGGATCCTTTTTCATCCAAAGAATTTGCACACCAAATGCAGCTGATGGGCATTAAAGTCTCACAAAAAGAAGCAAAAGAAATTCTTCAATCACATCCTCTTGCATATTCCATTTCAGAGACTCAGTTTCTTTCACGGGCAGGTTTTTTCACAGGTGCTCTTTTCAGCATAAAGCCTACTCAGTTTGAAATTGACAACAACATACTGATCATGGGAAGCCGGAGCATTCCTTTTATGGATCCTGAAGCACTGCCCCACGAACTCACAATAGTTTTTGACGGTGCCATCGTGAATACAGTTGTAAAAGAGCTGCCCACTTACGAAATACTCAAGCACTACACACTTTTCGGTTCCGAGTACGCTTCCCAGATTGTGGCCCTTGACCCTGCAAACAAAGGGGTTGATTTCTCAAGCTGTGATTTCGAACTTCCGCCTCGTGTAAAACTTACGTGCTTTGACATGGAAAAGCTCTACAAAGAAAACGGTTTTGTCCACGGCGACCGGCTTCTGCTTCAGATTCAGAACTGGGACGAATCCATTCTTGAGATGATTCCTCTCTGCGAACGCAAACCGAATCCCTTTGTCCAGACAAAAGCAGAAATTGAACGTGCACAGTGGTACGAAGAACTGGAAACATCTTTTACGGACACTTTTGAATTCACCGGTGCCGCAAGCAGCATTGACGAACAGTTGATGTACACTTTCATGACCAACATGCTGAAACTGAGCATCAGCAACTGCGGCTCTTTGGAAGAATTTCTTGAAGAATCTGACAGAATCGGCATTGTGGAATTCGGTGTGGAAACGCGCATCTGGAAAAAAAACGAAGACATACCGCTTTTTCAGGGCCTGGAACTGAACAACCCTGAATCATGTCCTGAGCACATTGACGGTTCAGTTTTTTCAACTTTGGGCCAGGAATTCTCCCCGCAAGTTTTCAAATGCATGGTTCTGGATGAAATTGCACAGGGACACGAGGATTTTGAACATCTTTTTGAAAACCGCTTCAAAGGAATTTTCGAAATCACCACTGATATTTCCAAACTTATGAGAATTCCTGATGACATTATTGAACAGTTCCGGAAAATCAAAGAAAATTACAACAAATTCACAGATTACGAAATCGCGCCCATCCGTCACAAAGCACTTGAACTTTATGTGGAAATAGTCCGGCTCATGTGGGATCTGCGGATTTATGGCATCACCACCAAAAACATGCCCCAATCAGAGCTGATTATTCTTGCACAGCTTTTTACACACCTTCTCCGCGTGATGGAAATGCTTGAAAACGAAGATCTTCCCAATCATGACATTGAGTCAATAAAGCTTTCAATAGAAGGAATGTTCTACAGTTACGAAGAAATTCGCGTGCCGATTGCTGATGCCATTGAAAAAGCGAAAAAAGGGCGCTTTAATATAATATAAGTGTTGTTATACTGAGAACTGTACAATCTGATTGATCAGACACGGACGATCAGATCTGCAACAATAAAAAGGGAAAAAAATGAAAAATAAAGTATCTGAACTGATTGAAAGAGGAGAACTTGTTTCGGACGTACAAGGCTCCACAATTATGGAAGCTTTTGAAGACCTGGTAAAAAAGGTTACGCTTCCGGAAAACATTACGAAAGAAACCCTTCTCAGCGAGCTTAAACAGCGCGAACAGCTGATAAGTACCGCAGTGGGCAACGGTTTTGCAATTCCACATCCGAGATATTCCTTATTGAAAAATTCAGAGGATGAGCGCATCATAGTTGCTTGGTTGAAAGAACCGCTTGCAATGAATTCACCGGACATGAGACCTGTTTCAGTGCTGTTTCTTCTGCTTTCCGCAAACAGCGGCAGCCACATGGATGCACTGTCGAATCTGGCCTTTCTGTTTCAGAAAAACGAGTTCAAATCGCTTATGCAAAGTGTGCCGCAAAAATCAGAACTGCTTGAAAAAATCAGCGGATTTTTTGCGGAAGTTAATACCAATCCAGAAAGGGAGGCATGATAAAAATTACTTCCCTGTAATTTTTATCATTCAAGTTTGTTCCTGCGTCGCATCCACAAACTTGGATTCTCGCCATCCGTGGCTCGCCGCTAACGCGATGTTTTTAAGGAGAAAAAAATGAACACACAAGCTTTGGACAAGGTTGCACTTTCTGTCCGCAGCCTTTCAATGGACGCAATCCAGAAAGCAAACTCAGGACACCCGGGACTGCCTCTGGGATGTGCCGAACTTGCTGCCGTACTTTACGGCGAAATCATGCAGCACAATCCTAAGGATCCTGCATGGAAAAACCGTGACCGCTTCGTTCTGTCAGCAGGACACGGATCAATGCTTCTGTACTCAATTCTGCATTTGAGCGGTTATGCAATTCCGCTTGACGACATCAAAACATTCCGCCAGATCGGTTCCATTTGTCCCGGTCACCCTGAAGCAGGCGTAACACCCGGTGTTGAAGCAACAACAGGTCCTCTGGGACAGGGCGTTTCCATGGCTGTAGGTATGGCTCTTGCAGAATCAATGATGGCTGCTCAGTTCAACACTGCAAAACACACAATCGTTGACCACTACACATACGCTCTGGTCGGTGAAGGCTGTCTGATGGAAGGTGTTTCTTCAGAAGCATCAAGTTTTGCAGGAACCAACAAGCTTGGCAAACTGATTGTTTTCTACGACGAAAACCACATTACAATCGACGGTTCAACAGACATCGCATTTACAGAAGATGTTGAGAAACGTTACGAATCATACGGTTGGCAGGTTCTGCGCGGATCAATGTACAACATGGAAGAAATTGCTTCTCTGGTTGCACAGGCAAAGAAAGACGAACGTCCTTCACTGATCATTCTGCGTTCAAGCATCGGAAAAGGTGCACCTACTGTAGAAGGTACTGCAAAAGCACACGGTGCTCCCATCGGTGTTGACGGTGTTGCAGAAGCAAAGAAAAACCTGGGAATTCCTGAAGGTGCAGAATTCTACATTGCTCCCGAAGCAACAGAATACTTTGCTGCAAAGGCTGCTGATTTTGCCAAGGCTCAGGCTGACTGGCAGGCAACTTTTGACGCATGGGCAAAAGAAAACCCCGAGAAAAAAGCTCAGTGGGACGCATGGTACAGCAACAAAGCAACCGGCACTGCTGAACTTCCTGCATACAAAGAAGGCGACGGTCTTGCAACACGCAATGCTTCCGGTGAAAGCCTCAAAGCAATGTCTGCAATGTTCTCAAATCTGGTCGGCGGTTCTGCTGACCTGCAGGGACCCAACGTAACAAAGATGAGCAGCGACGTAACAGACTACTCACCTGCAAACCGCGCCGGACGTTATGTTCGCTTCGGTATCCGCGAATTCGCAATGGCATGTATCTGTAACGGTATGGCGCTCCACGGCGGTCTCCGTCCTTTCTGCGCCACATTCATGGTATTCGCTGATTACCTGCGTCCTGCACTCCGTCTTTCTGCACTGATGAAGATGCCCGTCATCTACATTCTGACACACGACTCAATCTACGTCGGTGAAGACGGACCTACACACGAGCCTATTGAAACTGTATCTGCTCTCCGCGCAATGCCCAATGTCTGCGTACTGCGCCCCGGTGATGCTGAAGAAGCTGTTGAAGCATGGAAAATGGCCATGGAAGTTACAGACAAACCTGTATGTATGGCATTCACACGCCAGAAGCTGACAGTTTATCACAAAGACGATGCAGACTGGAAAAACACTGTACGCGGCGGTGCATACATTGCACAGAAAGGCGGCGACGCTCCTGACGTAACAGTTCTTGCAGCTGGTTCTGAAGTTTCTCTGGCACTGGAAGCAGCAAAACTCTGCGAAGGCAAAAAAGTCCGCGTTGTTTCAGTAATGAACCGTGAACTCTTTGCTGCACAGCCCAAAGCCGCACGTGATGCATTGATCGGCGGCGCAAAACGCGTTGTTGCTGCAGAAGCCGGAACAAAACTGGGATGGGAAAGCTTTGTTACAGGTGAAGACTGCCTGTTCTGCATTGACCGTTTCGGTGAATCCGGACCTTATGCAAAAGTTGCAGAAGCAATGGGCTTTACAGCTGCAAACCTTGCAAAAGTAATCAACGGCTGATTTTCTTAGCCTGATTTGAATGAACGGAAAGAAAAGCAGAGACTTTGATCTGCTTTTCCGGAAGTTCATTCAGAATTGTTTTTGACGAATCCGGCATTCGCCCGATAGAAAAAACTACAAAGGACGGAAATGATTTCCAGAAAGTTTGTTTTAATTCTTGCAATTTTTTGTTTTGCTTTTTCATGTTCTCTTGCTATTGCTCAAGAATCCCCCGAAACAGCAATGGAACTTTTTCCAAGAGCCGTCGGATTCAATACGCTTTCATATTCTGATGATTTATTCTTCGGACTGAATTATCAGCAGTGGGCAGGAAATTTCGGATTTTCATTTTATCTTGATACGCAATTCACGTTTCTGTCTTCATTTCAATACCAAATCTCAAAATCCCGATTCTCCAATCCCATTGACACGACCTACGATTTTTCCACCGGACTTTTTCTATTTGCCGATTGGGGTCTGACTTCCGTAACAGTTGAGGAAGGAACAGAACCTGACATTCCTTTCCAGATAGTTTCCGGAGCCGGAATGGGCATTGAAGTTGTCTTCTATGATCATTTTTCATGGGTCACAAAAATCGGTTACACAGTTTTATATCCGAACAACCCGAGTTTCGGGCTTTCCATGAACCACTCATTGCAATACCGGTTCTGACAGGACTTTTCAGACTTTTTCCGCATTTCTGCGTTTTTTTTGCGTAACGTGTTCAATTATAGCGAGGTAATTTATGACTGACTTTCTGAAAAAACTGATTACAACCTCAATACTTGCGCTGGTTTTTCTTTCAGCCGGTCTTTTTGCCGAAACGGATAGAAAATCAGTGTTCAGCGAATATCCTTCTGCACTGGGTTACAATTTTATTTCCAACGAGACAAATCAGTTTGTGGAAGGGCTTTTCTTCCGGCATCAGTTCGGAAATTTCGGATTGAATGTTGCTTTCAACCTTAATACGAACAATGAATACAGAAACATATTTGAATTGGTAGCCGGAGGAGAACACAGAATTGCAGAATCATCCTTCCGTCTGAAAAACGAAAAAATCGATGACTACATTGATTCCATGATTTTTTTCTGGTATGAAGGCGGATACCGGACCGTAAGAATTCTGAAAGATTCAGGTTATCCTGACAATACGTCTTCTGGTTTTGTAGCAGGTGTCGGTTTCGGACTGGAAGTTTTTATGATGAATCATCTTTCTGCATTGGCAAAAGTGGGTTACCGGGCCATTTTTCCGGAAAATACGCAACTGGCATTCACAACTTGCACAGGATTTCAATACAGATTCTGATTCAAACTGATTATTCTCGCCATCCGTGGCTCGCCGCTAACGCGGTGTTTATATAGGAGAAGACAATGAAATTATTTTCAAAAAAAACATTGGTTCTGATTGCAGCAGTTGCTCTCTTTATGGCCGGCTCATCTGCTTTTGCAGAAACAGTTTTGCCGTCTGACGAAAATCCGAAAGTACTGGGATTTACATACTGCCTGAGTCCTTCATTCTTTTCGTCAGGACTGACTTATCAGCAGTGGAAGGGAAACTTCGGTTTTCATGTTGATCTGGACATGACATTTGATTCTGAATTCGCAATAATTGCCGGAATCCAGAAGGCATTCTTCCAGACAAAGCATAATGATGTTCTGTCCTCCATAATGTTTGCCTGGGCCGATGCAGGGGCTTATACAGACACAAATACTGGTGACGGAGCAATAGGAGCTGGAAACTGTATGGCGGGAGCCGGAATCGGTTTTGAAATCATTCTTTTTGATCATTTTTCCATTCCGGTAAAAGTCGGTTACACTGCGGTTTTCCCGAATGATACCACAGTTTCCTTTTCATATTCCGGCGGTCTGATGTACCGTTTCTGATTCGCTCATATTTTTGAATTTCTACAGGAGAAGACAATGAAATTATTTTCAAGAAAAACATTGGTTCTGGTTGCAGCACTTGCACTTTTTATGGCCGGTTCTTCTGCTTTTGCAGAAAACACACCTTTTGACGATTCTCCCAAATCTGTCGGGTTCAAATTCGTTCTTGGAGAACCGGCCCAACTGGTCGGTCTGAGTTACCAGCAGTGGTTCGGCAAAATTGGCTTGGAAACTTCAATGCACCTGCATTACGAAGAAACAAAAAACTACATTTTTTCAGATACACTGGTGGCAGAAGCCAACATCGGAATTCAGTACCAGATTTTCAAAACAGTACACAATGAAAGGATTTCTTCTTCTTTGTTTGTTTTTGCAGACGCAGGTGCAATTACAGCAGGAAGCCACAAAGATTCGGGAGAACCCGGAAGCGGAGCAGACAAAACTCTTTCGTTCAAGACAGACGCATTGATCAGTCTCGGAATCGGATACGAAATCGTTCTTTTTGACCACTTCAGCATTCCGGAAAAAGTGGGTTACATGGCACGTTTTCCCAGTTCCAACGGCGGACTCAACCTGTTTTTTTCAAGCGGCATAATGTACCGCTTCTGAACTTCACCTGATCCGCAGTTGTCAGCCGGCAGTTCTTACAGTACAGACTGCAGGAACTGCTTTGTCCGCTCGTTTTTCGGATTGCCGAAAATTTCCTCGGGCGAACCTTCTTCCAGAATTATTCCGTCATACATAAAAAGCACACGGTCTGCAACTTCCCGGGCAAAACCCATTTCGTGAGTAACGCAGACCATTGTCATGCCTTCTTCTGCAAGCTGTTTCATTACCGCAAGAACCTCTCCGACCATTTCCGGGTCCAAAGCACTGGTAGGTTCGTCAAAAAGCATAACCTCCGGATTCATTGCCAGAGCCCGGACAATTGCGATGCGCTGCTTCTGACCGCCTGAAAGCGTAGAAGGATACACACCCGCTTTTTCAGCAAGCCCTACCCGCTCAAGCAGCTTAAGGGCATTTTTCTCGGCTTCTTCCTTTGTCTGCAGCTTCAGAGTTACAGGTGCCAGCGTAATATTCTGCATAACCGTAAGGTGCGGAAAAAGATTGAAATGCTGGAACACCATTCCCATTTTCTGCCGATGCAAGTCGATATTGCATTTTTTGTCGGTAATATCAGTGTTTTCAAAAAGAATGGTTCCGCCTGTAGGTTCTTCCAGACGGTTCAGACAGCGCAAAAAGGTACTTTTTCCGGAACCGGAAGGCCCGATTACAACAACTTTTTCACCTTTTCTGATTGTAGTGGTGATTCCCTTGAGAACCTGAAGATCCTTGAAAGATTTTGTCAGATTTTTAACTTCTATCACTTTTTGCCATCCTTTTTTCAAGTGTTGCGAACAGTTTTGTAAGTCCAAGCGTAAGACACAGATAAATCACGGCACATGAAAGCAACGGGTACCACGCATTGTATGTTGCATTGCGGATCATGTCGCCGGCCTTCGTAAGATCCATCACGGCGATAAAACTTGCAACAGAAGTTTCTTTTATAAGAACAATGAATTCGCTGGCATAAGTTGGAAGCGCGGTTTTTATTGCCTGGGGCAGAATGATTTTGAACAGAGTCTGATTCTTGCTGAGCCCGAGAGAACGGCCGGCTTCAGACTGCCCCACGTCAACTCCCTGAATTCCTGCGCGGAGGATTTCCGTACAGTAGGCTCCGGAATTGATTCCATACGCTATGATTGCAACCAGCAGACGGTTCAGTCCAAGGGGAGCAAAAACTACGAAATAAAAAATCATCAGCTGGGTCGCAAGAGGAATGCCGCGAATGACCGTTGTATAAAGAGTGGCAATGCCGGCAAGGATTTTGTTGCCGGAAACTTTCATAAGTGCAAAAATGCAGCCCAAAACTGTACCTATCAGAATAGCACAGACTGCAATCAGTATGGTGTTGCCCAAGCCCTGAAAAATCAGAATCCAGCGGCTGTTGGCAATCATTGTGTCATAAAAAGATTGGAACACGGTTTTCTCCCAACTTTGGTATCAGGCAATTTTATCATGATTTTCAACAAAAAAAAACCGCCATTCAGCACAAAAATGAACAGGATTCACATTGTGCCGAGCAGCGGTTTTCTTTCAGAACCCGAAAGTCCGAAAAATCAGTTTATTTCTTAGAAGCCTTTGTCTGAGGAATGATCAGGTTGAGAACAACACCTACGATTGTAGCAAGTGCAACTCCACCGAGAGCAAAGTTGAAATCTGAACCGATTGTAAAGTTCAGAGAAGCTCCACCGATTCCCATAACAAGAATTACAGAAGAAATTGTAAGATTGCGTTTGTCCTGATAGTCAACACCTGCGTCTACAATTGTGCGCAGACCGCTTGATGCGATGAGTCCGTACAGCAGAGTACAGATACCACCCAGAACCGGTGTAGGAATTGTAGAAATCAGAGCACCGAATTTTCCGCAGAAAGAAAGGATTATGGCGATTACGGCAGCACCACCGATTACCCAAACTGAGTAAACTTTTGTGATTGCCATGACACCGACGTTTTCACCGTATGTTGTGTTCGGCGGTCCGCCCCAAACTGCAGCCCAAGCAGTAGCAACACCGTCACCGAGAATTGTGCGGTGAAGTCCGGGATCTTTGTAGAAGTCTTTTCCTACAACTTTTGATGTTGTAAGAGTATCACCCAAGTGTTCACAAACTGTAGAAATTGAAACGATTACAAATGTAAGGATGGCAACCAGATTGAATTTGGGAGCAATCCATTTGAATCCTGTTGCAGCAAGTGATTCATCAGAATGAAGGAAAGGAACGCAGAACCAGGGAGCATCTGCAACAGCTTTGAAATCAACCATGTGCCATGCTGAATTAGGCATGATTGCACCCATAATCAGTGAGAAAATGTATCCGCCGATAAGACCGATCAGGATTGAAAGTGTGTTGAAGAATCCTTTGAAGAAAATTGTTGCGATGATTGCAATTGCAAGTGTTACAGCTGCAACACAGGCTGCAATCAGAGAATAATTTCCTGTTACGGGATCGTTGAAAAACTCGCCGATTGCTGTAGGAGCAAGTCCCAGACCGATAACGATGATTACTGAACCGATAACTACCGGCGGCAGTGCAACGTCAATCCATTTTTTTCCTGCAAATTTGATGATCAGTGCAACGATTGCATAGAAAATACCTGCAAAAATTGCGCCGCCCATTGCATAGGGAGCACCATACTGATTGCCGATTGCAATCAATGCGGGAATAAAGGCAAAAGATGAGCCTAAAAAAGCCGGAACTTTTGCACCCGTGATTGCAATATAAATCAGGGTACCGGTTCCGGCTGTAAACAAAGCAGTTGATGTGCTTAATCCTGTCAAAAGCGGAACAAGAATTGTTGCTCCGAACATGGCAAAAACGTGCTGAAAGCTGAGCGGAATCCACTTGCTTAACGGCGGTTTGTCATGAGGTCCATAAAATTCATTCTGTGAACTCATTATTCAATGTCCTCCGAATTTTTTTTGCAAAAATTTGCAAATTAACCGATTATAATAAAAATCTTCTTTCTTTGACAAGGCAGTTTTTTGACATTTTTTAACCAGTTTTTGGATGCACATAAAAAAAGACAGCCCCAGAGTGCAGTCCGGCGGCGGCGTGCGAACTTGTGCTCCGGCACACTCGTTTTGTCATGTTGAGCGGAAAGAGCCCAGCAAATGCCCCCGCTGTCATGTTGAGCGGAGCGAACGAAGTGAGCGAAGTCGAAACATCCCGCAAAGAATATAACGCTGTGTACAGATCCTTCGACTTCGCTCAGGATGACATATTTGCTCGCTCAGGATGACATACTTGCTCGCTCAGGATGACACGATGTGTGTGCGCAGGATGACACGGTGTGGCACAACTTGAGCAAAGCCGTCCGGACTGACGGAATATGGCTGTTCTTTGACATTTTTTCAGAAAGGTTCCCCTGATCCTATTTACTTTTTTTCCGGGAGAACACACTATTAACCCGACCAAATTGATTTTTCCACATCTGGAGAACTGAAACCGTGCAGTCCGACTACATTTTTCCCCCTTTTCCGGAAGAGCCTGCAAAAACAGAAGCGCTCAAACTGATTGCAAATCTCGAAACTCACAAATGCATTGATTTTGAAATGCCCGCTGAAGAACGCAGACCGGAATTTTCAACGGATGTGCTTTTCGGCCCTGCGCGCGGGCAAATGTTCGGAGTTCTTGCCGGAATTGACCAGCAAGGCAATACAGTTTTTCTCAAAGCTTTCTCATGCCGTTACAACGGTATGTATTCTGCGCCCGGCTGGGTTGAGCCCTGTTTTGACGCCGCTGAATATTTCCGCCAAGAACAGGTTTACGATGCAGAAATCCACCGGCTTACAGACATTGACACTGCCGAAGCTTTGGCGGCCCGCAAAGCCCTTTCGCACACAAGCCTTGCAAATCTTACGGCATTGTACAAGTTTCGGGGCGCAGACGGCAGCAGTTTCGGCATGAAAAGCATATGCAGCGGTTTTCCGCCAACCGGCACCGGAGACTGCTGTGCGCCCAAACTGCTTAACCAGGCTTTTTCACAGGGAATCCGTCCAATAAGCGTTGCGGAGTTTTTTTTCGGGGCGCCCAACAGAAGCGGCTCAAAAGCGCACAAAAACTTTTACCCGCCCTGCCTGCAGAAATGCGGACCCGTCATCAGAGAAATGCTGGGGCTGGACATTGTGTACCGTGATGAACACATTATCGTTGTGGACAAGCAGGCAGGTCTGCCTTCAGTTCCCGGACGCACAGAAGAACTTAAAGACTGTGCAGAAAGCAGAGTACGCCGTCTTTTTCCGCAATGCATTGAACAGCCGGCCGTCCACCGTCTGGACATGGACACATCGGGGCTTCTTGTAATGGCTTTTACCAAAGAAGCGCACCGGAACCTGCGTCTTCAGTTTGAAGCGGGCACAGTCAGCAAAACTTACACGGCTTTGATAGACGGCTTTGTTCAGCCCGGAACCGGCGGCACAATAGAACTGTCTTTCCGCCTTGACCCGGATGACAGGCCGCGGCAGATTTATGATCCTGTTTACGGGAAAATCGGTGTAACACACTGGCACGCAGAAAAGACACAGCGCATGGACGGAAAAACCTGCACAAGAATCAGCTTTGAACCGAAAACAGGCCGAACCCATCAGCTGCGTGTTCATTCCGCCCATGAAAAAGGCCTGGGATTTCCGATAATGGGCGACAGACTTTACGGAACAAGAAAAGAAAACCAGCGTCTGATGCTCCATTCCGATTCAATCAGTTTTGTACACCCGGCGACAGGAGAAGCAATAAAATTCACCAGCCCTGCTCCATTCTGAAAAACCGCTTTCAACAAAAAAAAGCCACTGTCCCGAATCAGAACAGTGGCGTCAATCAGCTGTGAAAAATCAGTCCGGAATCAAAGACCCAGGATTTTTGCGTAAGCGGCCAGTGTGTCGTCCATATCGCCGGCAAGAACTTTTTTGGTAAGTTTCTTTCCAAGCTGAACTCCTTCCTGGTCAAAGCTGTTCAAATTCCAGATGAATCCCTGGAACATGATTTTGTTTTCAAAGTGAGCAAGAAGAGCACCCAGTGATTCGGGAGTAAGTGTTGCTCCGTAAATCACGCTTGAAGGACGTTCACCTGCAAAACATTTGTTGGGATTGTCATCAGTTTTTCCGCATGCAAAAGCAACAATCTGTGCTGCAAGGTTTGCACAAAGTTTTTTCTGGCTTGTAGAACCGTCAACAACCACATCTTCTGCAAGCTGGCTGTCATTGAAGCCGATGAACTGCAGCGGAACAATGTCTGTTCCCTGATGCAGAAGCTGATAGAAAGAATGCTGTCCGTTTGTTCCGGGCTCACCGAAAATTACCGGTCCTGTCACATAATCAACAGGTTTTCCGAAACGGTTTACGCTCTTTCCGTTTGATTCCATGTCAGCCTGCTGAAGATGGGCGGGGAATCTGCTCAGTGCCTGGCTGTAAGGCAGAATTGCTGTTGAAGGATAACCCTGTGCGTTGCGTTCGTATACTCCGATCAGTGCGTCAAGAAGAGCACCGTTTTTGGTAATGTCCTTTTCGCAGGCCAGTTTGTCCTCAGCGTGTGCTCCTTCAAGGAAAGCAGCAAAAACATCACCGCCGAATGCCAGAGAAAGCACTGCACCGCCGACAGCAGAAGTTGATGAGAAACGTCCGCCGATGTAATCGTCAATATAGAAAGATGCAAGATATTCAGGATTGTTTGCAAGAGGACTTGTTTCGCTTGTAACAGCAATCATGTGTTTTGCAGGATTGAGTCCGGCTTTCTTGAGAAAATCCTTTACCAGCAGTTCATTTGCCAGTGTTTCCTGAGTTGTTCCGGATTTTGAAACCAGAATGAAAAGTGTATGAGCAAGATCAACACTTGCGCATACGGCAGCACCGTCATCAGGATCAACATTTGAAATGAACTTTGCACACATTTTGAGTTTGCCGTTCTTTTTTGCCCAGTTTTCAAGAGCAATGTACATGGCGCGGGGACCAAGGTCAGAACCGCCGATACCGATCTGAACAACTGTAGTGAATTTTTCGCCGGCTGCATTTGCAACAGAACCGTCGTGCACTTTTGCAGCAAAATCAGCAATGGCCTTCTGCTGTGATTCGTAGAACTTGCGTGCATTTTTGCCGTCGTACTCTACATCGCTTCCGAGCTGGCCGCGCAGCAGGTGATGCAGAACTTTGCGGTTCTCACCTGTGTTGATGATTTCTCCGTTGTAAAGGGCAGCAAATTTTTCAGTAAGCTGAGCTTCATCAGCAAGTTCCTGCATAATTCCGAGAATCTGTGCGTTAACCTGTTTTGCAGCATAGTTATATGTGAGTCCGCCTGCTTCTTTTACTGAACAGGATGCAACACGTTCTGCACTCATAACATTTTTAAGAGAAACCTGACCTTTCAGGCTCATCAGTTTTTTCCAGGATTCCAAAGAATCCGCATTTTCCCAATTAATCATTTGTATTCAATCTCCTAATTTCCTTTTTACGGAAAATCATTTGCGGTATTTTTCCAGCATTGCACGGATCCGCTCCAGCGCAATCTTGATTTTGTTGATGTCCGTAGCGTAACAGCAGCGGATGAATCCTTCACCGCCCGCACCGAAAACGTTTCCGGGAACAACGGCAACCTGATATTCTTCAATCAGTTTTTGGGCAAATTCTTCGCTTGAAAGACCAGTCTGCCGGATGTCGGGGAAAATGTAGAAAGCACCTTCCGGTTCTGCACAGGGCAGTCCCATTTCTTTGAAAGCATGCTGCATCAGATTGCGGCGCTGCTGGTAAGAAAGACGCATGCGTTCCACTTCGGCAGCACCGTTTCTGAGTCCTTCAATTGCACCGTACTGGCTCATGATAGGAGCACAGATGCTTGAATACTGGTGCAGTTTTACAACCTGTTCCATCAGTTCTTTGGGAGCACATACGAATCCGATGCGCCATCCTGTCATAGCAAAGGCTTTTGAAAAACCGTTGAAAATGATTGAATAGGGCTTCATTCCTTCAAAAGCACCGATCGAACAGTGTTTGTTGTCATCGTAAACCAGTTCGCAGTAGACTTCGTCACTCAAAACCCAAATCTGATGTTTTTTTACGACTTCAGCGATTTTTTCCAGTTCGTCTTTCGGAATCATCCGGCCTGTAGGATTGCTGGGAGAACAGATCATTACCGCTTTTGTCTTGGGTGTGATTGCTGCTTCAAGCTGTTCGGCAGTAGGATAGAAACCGTTGACTGATGTATCAAGATGAACCAGCTTGGTGTCGCACAAGGAAGCAAGCGGCTGGTAAGAAACATAACAGGGTTCGCACACGATGATTTCGTCACCGGGATTGAGGATTGAACGGAGAACAGCGTCAACTGCTTCTGAAACACCGATTGTAATCAGGATTTCATCAGCAGGATTGTAACTCATTCCGTAGCGTGCCTGATATTTTGCAATTTCTTCGCGCAGGGCCAGAAGTCCCCAGTTGGAAGTGTATGAAGTGTGCCCCTTTTCCAGATGATAGTAGGCTTCTTCACGGATGCACCAGGGTGTGGCAAAGTCAGGCTCGCCTACACCGAGAGAAATAATGTCGTCACGGCCGATGATCAGGTCAAAGAACTTGCGGATTCCTGAAGGAGGAGTTGCAAGCATTTTTTCGGAAAACCGGTCCGGTCTTGTATTTTCACAAACTTTGTCACTCATTATGCAGTTACTCCTTCGCGGGAATCTTTCTTTTCGTCAACGTAAAGAATGTCATTTTCTTTATAAGTCTTGAGCACAAAATGCGTCTTTGTGCTGCGGACACCGTTCAGCGTAGAAAGTTTGCTTGAAACAAAGAAGGCCACTTCCTGCAGTGACTCGCCTTCAATGATTACCTGAAGGTCATAACCGCCGCTCATAAGGTACAGTGATTTTACCTGCGGAAAGCGGTAGATACGTTCTGCAATTGCATCGAATCCGTGCTCGCGTTCGGGAGCAACCTGAATCTCGATTACTGCCTGAACTGCCTTTTTTGGCTCCGAAACTTTTTCAGGATTGACGATTGCTGCGTACTTGAGGATTACACCGTCTTTTTCAAGCTTTGTCATGATAGCTCTAACTTCGTCCGGCGTTTTTTTTGTCATGGCGGCGATATCCTCCGCCGAAAGCCGCGCGTTTTCTTGTAAAAGATTTAAGATTTCTTCCATTTCAGATTAGCCTCCTGTCAAAAATCTGCATCAGCGGTCAGAAGTTCAGGACATTTCCAAGAAAATTGCAATTTTCAGGTGTTTCCTTCAAAACAAAGCAGAAATCCCGCTGCATGTACATCATCGCTATGAGATTATCGGATTTTTTTGATTTGAACAACAAAAAAAAGTCAATTATTCTGATTGTGCAAATCACTTTTCTTTTGATAAAATGAATTGTTATTGCAAAAGCTCAGACACCATATTTCAGGTTGTCTTTGGAGGTATCATGAAAAATGCTTACGTAAACCGCATTTGGGAAGAAGTAAAGGCAAAGAATGCAAACGAACCTGAATTTCTTCAGGCCGTGGAAGAAGTTCTCACAACTCTTGAACCAGCTGTTGATCAGATGCCGGAGTTGGAACCTAACGCAATTCTTGAACGTCTGGTAGAACCAGAACGTGTTATTCAGTTCCGTGTTCCGTGGATGGATGACGCTGGCAACTATCATGTAAACCGCGGTTTCCGTGTTCAGTACAACTCAGCAATCGGACCTTACAAAGGCGGTTTGCGCTTCTCTAAAGAAGTAAACCTTTCAGTTCTCAAATTCCTCGGATTTGAACAGATTCTTAAAAACTCTCTTACAACTCTCCCCATGGGTGGTGGTAAAGGTGGTTCTGACTTCGATCCTCATGGAAAATCAGACAAAGAAGTTATGCGTTTCTGCCAGTCTTTCATGACAGAATTGTACCGCCACATCGGTGCAGACGTTGACGTTCCCGCTGGTGACAAAAACGTTGGTGGACGCGAAATCGGTTACCTGTTCGGTCAGTACAAACGCATCCGTGACGAATTCACCGGTGTTCTTACAGGTAAAGGACTTGCATTCGGCGGTTCTCTGATTCGCCCTGAAGCTACAGGTTACGGGCTTATCTACTTTGCACGCGAAATGCTCAAAGTTAAAGGTCAGGATTTCAAAGGAAAGACTTGTGTAGTTTCTGGTTCAGGAAACGTTGCTCAGTACGCTGCTGAAAAAATCATTCAGTTGGGCGGAAAAGTTGTTACACTTTCTGACTCTAACGGATACATCTACGATGCAGACGGCATCACACAGGAAAAACTCGACTGGGTTAAAGATCTTAAGAACGTTAAACGCGGTCGCATCTCTGAATATGCAAAACAGTTCCCATCTGCAAAATACTTTGAAGGCAAAAAAGTTTGGGAAGTTAAATGTGACTGTGCATTCCCATGTGC
>JAKSTU010000003.1 GCA_024402435.1 Treponemataceae bacterium | reverse complement strand
AGAAAAATCAGCTTTTTCAAGACTTTCCTTAGGCTCAAAAATTCCCCATGCCCCGGCTTCAGTGTCAGCAACGGGATCATTTTTCAAGAAAAAGAAATCCATTCCGCCGTCATCCCGGACTTTCGGTACAAGCACCCTTTTCCCAAGCTCAAGCCCACGACGCATTACCGGAAGCACATCAACTTCGTCTGCCATGCTCATGAATCCAAGCACAACTTCGGCCCTGTCAAACCGGCTGCTCTGAATAATCGCCATACACTTCTGCATACTGGCAAATCCTTTGGTCACCGGATTCAGCCCTGTCAGAACCAGTTTTGCTTTTTCACGGAATTCTTTCTTGTCCTGCATGTTTTCAATTTATCACAAAGATTCTTCTGCGCCAACAATCAGCAAGTCACGCCTATTGACCCGCGCCTCAATTTTCTGATATATTTCTGCCAATGCGTTGTAGTGTTCATGAAAAAGCCTATGCAAAAATCAATTTGCATTTGCGCGTTCTTCCCCCCAGGGGTGACGGATTTCATGATATCGAGAGTATCTTTCAGAAAGTTCCTCTTTTTGACGAACTGCTGATAGAGATGGCGGAGAAAGACTACGGATGTCAGGTTTCCTGCACTGATTTTCAACTTCCAGTCATCAATACAATCACCACTGCTTACAACCATTTTTGTGCCCTTACCGGCTTTGACAAAGGCGTGCATGTTACGCTATGCAAACGGATTCCTTCCGGTGCAGGTATGGGCGGCGGCTCTTCTGATGCGGCGTCAATGCTTCATGGTCTGCAGAAACTTGCAGGCATTCAGCTTTCAGACGCAGAACTGCATTCGCTTGCAGCAAAAATCGGAAGTGACGTGTTTTTCTTCCTGTCAGCGTCGGAAAGTGCAGCCGTCGTAACAGGCCGGGGAGAAAATGTCAGGTACATTCTTCCCCGAAGAGATCTTAATTACGTTCTTGTGAAACCCGAAGTTTCCAGTTCAACAAAAGAAGCTTATAATCTTGTTGATTCTTGGAAAATTCAGGATAAAACCTGTTTTCCGCAAATTAGTGCGTTAGAATGTATGTACAATCAGCGTGCTTCGGCGTGGAACTTTTCAAACAGTTTTACTGATCCGTTGGCAAATCAGTATCCGGAGATTGCATCCGCATTAAACGACGTGCGTTCATGTGCGCCGGATTTTGCAGACATGACAGGTTCCGGTTCCGTTGTTTTCGGAGTATTTGAAGACAGAAACGCTGCAGAAAACGCATTCACACAATTAAATCGCAAATGGGAGAAGTGCCATTTACTACCTTCTTTCTAGAGCTTAACTGAACTCATTTGTAACTTTGAAGAGGTTCATCATGCAAATTACAGAGGTTCGTATCCGAAAAGCGTCAGCCGAAGGAAAGTTAAAAGCTTATTGCACAGTTACATTTGATAACTGTTTTGTGATTCACAACGTAAAAATCATTGAAGGAAAAACAGGTCTGCTGATTGCCATGCCCAGCAGAAAGACCAGTGCCGGTGAATACAAAGATGTTGTTCATCCGATTACTCCGGAATTCCGTACTCTGATGCAGAACACAATCATCAGTGAGTACAGCGCCGGTCATGTTGAAGAAGGTTCTTCAACCGACTTTGACTGATTTTTTTTGGTGACGAATCTGTATCAATATGTTACAGTTTCAGATATTTTGGGACGTCGTCAAGTGGTAAGACAACGGCTTTTGGTGCCGTCATTCCGCAGGTTCGAATCCTGCCGTCCCAGTGAAAAAAAACTTCATAGGACTTCTGAGTAAATAATAGTTTTCAAAGTCTCTAGTTTTCCGGCATAAAAGCGGTTTTTTATCAATTGTTTATTAGGAGTCAGATATGGAAAGAATGACATTAAACGCAGCAGTGCGTACTACAACAGGTAAATCTGCAGCAAAAGCTCTTCGTGCAACAGGTCGCCTTCCTGCTGTAATGTACAACAGCAAAGGTGAAGCAACAATGCTCGATATTGACGAAATCGAGTTCACAAAAGTATGGAAAGTTGCAACACCCACAACACTCATCAATCTGGTTGTAGACGGAAAAACATATACAGCATTCATCAAAGACACAGAATACGACATCATTTCAGACAAAAACCTGCATGCAGACTTCCACGTTATCGATGATGACAAAGTTCTGACAATTGCAATCAAACTGCTGATTGCAGGTAACGCACAGGGTGTTCGTGACGGTGGTTTCCTCCAGAAAGGAACACAGACAATCAAGATTTCTTGTCTGCCCAAAGACCTGCCCGTCCGCATGGAAGCAGATGTTTCCAAACTCAAGATCGGTGAAGCACTGGCTGTAAAAGACGTAGCTCTTCCCGAAGGTGTAACAGTTGTTTCAAACAAAGAAGTAATCGTTGCTTCTGTAAGAGCACCTAAAAAATAAGCTGATTTTTCAGTAGAAAAAAGCCACTTTCCATGGTGCATCCGGTGTCCATGGTCTGTGGCTTTTTTTTTTGCATATCAGTATTATTGACTCATGCCGCCACAAGAACCTGATACTGCAAGCGCAATTCTTCAGAACGCACTCCAGAATTTTGAAACCCGATTTTTTCCCCTGTGCGGCAAAAATGTGCTTGCGTCGGTTTCCGGCGGTGTGGATTCCATGACAATGCTTTTTCTTCTGGAAAAATACAGAAGCAGTTTCAAATACAATCTTCATGCAGTGACCGTAAACCACAACATACGGGAAGAAGCCGTTTCAAAAGCAGATGCTGATCTTGTTGCCGACTGGTGCCGCAGCAAGGGAATTCCATGCAGTGTAAAGACACTGGAACCCGGTGCTGTTTCACGCACAGAAGAACTTCGTCAGCGCGGCACGGAAGAAGCAGCGCGTTTTCTCCGTTACAATGCGATTGAATCCGTTGCCGCAGAAAAAAAATGCTCTGTCATTTTTCTTGCCCACAACAGGAACGACAGACTTGAAACACTTTTGCAGCGTTTTCTACAGGGCGCAGCAGGTTCTTCTGCATGCGGAATGGAACAGGCCCGTCTGCCCTACTTCCGCCCGCTTTTTGAAGCAAGCCGGCAGCAGATTGAAGCATTTGCCATGCACAATTCAGTGCCTTTCCGGACAGATGCAACGAATTTTGACAATTCTTACTTCCGCAACAAAATACGGAACCGGCTGATTCCGTTGCTGAATGAACTGGAACCGGGCTGGGACACGGCCGTTCTTTCCGGTGCCCGGAAACGCCGTCTGGAAGCAGATGCGCTCACTGCACTGGCAGAAAAAACTGTCTGGAAAGCAGAAAGTTCAGAAACAATTTTTGCCTCTGCCGCTGATTTTTGGTCCTTACCTGATGCAGTAAAAATCAGAATATTGTATAATGGACTTGCTTTTTTTGGCACAGAACAGAGAGTTCCATATCACATTTTGGAATCTTTTGCACTCACCGGCAAAACTTCATCCGGTGCCGGTGTAACATTTTACGGACATAATGATTTAATCTTCATCAGCAGCAATGAAGTGCCACAGAAAACCGGTTCATCGGAAGAAAGCTTAGGCTTTTGCGTGCCGGTACAAGAAGAAGGGGAATATCAGCTGCCCTTCGGAACTGTAGTCGTAAGTTCCTGCTCTGAAGGAAAATTCACGGCACGCCTTAAGCAGGACACGCTGGGACAAAGGGTTTCCGAGCCATTCATGCTGCCTGCAGTAATCAGGAATGCGGTAAGTTCGGACAAACTGCGTTTTTCAAACGGACGCACCAAAAACATCTTCAAACTGTTTTCCGAGAAAAAAACAGAGGCACGGTTCCGCCACAGGATTCCGGTAATTCAGGATTCACCGGACTTTGTCACAACTGTCTGGTTCCGGGCCATACTTGAAAATATTTAGGAGTTATCGTGGAAATCAAAAGAAAAAAAGAATCAAATAAATTCGGCATTGTGTTTTTCGCTGTAGTAATGATTTTTCTGGCAATTTACCTGTTTTTCGGTTCAAAATCCACCGGTCTGTCAGAAATTTCCTACACTCAGTTTTTGAAGCTTCTTGAAAACAACAGAGTTTCTTCCATTTATATCATCGACAATTCTGTCATTCAGGGTTCCGCAGTCTTTGAAAACGGACAGGTGACCAGTTTTTCGACACAGATTCCCTACAACGATGCAAGCCTTATGGACAAACTTAGAGAACATCAGGTTTCTGTAAACGGCCGGACTACAGGCGATTCTTTCTGGGATATACTGATTTCTCTCATGCCGTGGATTTTCACGATTTTCTTCGTTTCAATGATTTTCAGACAGAACGCTGCACAGGCATCAAGAGGAACTAATTTCGGAAAAAGCCGTGCAAGAATCTACGACGACAAAAACAAGAAAATTCTCTTTTCAGATGTGGCCGGTCAGGAAGAAGCCAAAGAAGAACTTAAGGAAGTTGTAGATTTTCTTAAAGATCCGAAAAAATACCGTGACATCGGTGCAAAAATCCCCACAGGAATCCTTCTGGTCGGTAATCCCGGTACCGGAAAAACACTTCTTGCCCGCGCTGTTGCAGGCGAAGCCGGAGTCAATTTTCTGCATATTTCAGGAAGTGATTTTGTTGAAATGTTCGTAGGTGTCGGTGCCAGCCGTGTCCGTGATCTTTTTGACCAGGGCCGCAAAATGGCTCCCGCAATCATCTTTATTGACGAAATTGATGCAGTAGGTCGTGCCCGCGGTACAGGACTTGGCGGCGGACATGACGAACGGGAACAGACTTTGAACCAGATGCTGGTCGAGATGGACGGTTTTGACAACAAGACAGACGTGATTGTTCTTGCTGCAACAAACCGCCCTGATGTTCTTGACGCAGCCCTTCTCCGCCCCGGCCGCTTTGACCGTCAGGTTACAGTTTCTTTGCCGGACATCAAGGAACGTGAAGCAATCCTCAATGTTCATGCAAAAAACATCCGCATTGATGCTTCCGTTGATCTTTCAAAAATAGCCCGGGCAACTCCCGGAATGAGCGGCGCAGACCTTTCAAGCATCGTGAACGAAGCTGCACTTTACGCCGCCCGCACCGACAGAACGGAAGCAAACATGGCAGACTTTGAACGTGCCCGTGACAAAATTCTTATGGGTGTGGAACGCAAATCCATGGTTCTGCCGGAAAAAGAACGCATCATGACTGCATATCACGAAGCAGGACATGCTCTGCCATATTATTATCTCAAGAATTCCGAGCCCCTTCACAAAGTTACGATTATTCCCCGCGGACGTGCCCTGGGCGTTACAATCGGACTGCCGAAAGAAGACGCGCATTCATACACAAGCAGTTTCCTGAATGACAGAATTGCAATCATGTTCGGCGGTTATGCGGCGGAAACTCTGATTTATGGAGAAACCACCACCGGCACTCAGAATGACATTCAGCAGGCAACGAACATTGCGCGCCGCATGGTCTGTGAATGGGGAATGGCTCCCTCTGTAGGTGCTGTTTCCTACGGGCAGGAAGACGAGCCGATTTTCATGGGACGCGAACTTGCCCGCCACAAAGAACTGTCAGACATTACGGCTCACGAAATCGATGTTGCAATAAAAGAAATCCTTTCCGTCAACAAAGAGCGTGTCATGTCCATTCTGCAGGAACACAAGGATCAGCTTACAAAACTGGCGGAAGCCCTGGTTGAAAAAGAAACACTTGATGATTCAGAAATCAGAATACTTTTGGGATTTGACCCATTACCTTCGGAGGAACAAGCATGATCAGAAAACCCGCTAAATTCGTTTCAGCTTTTATTTGCGCAGTCTTTGTTTTTTCCGCAAGCCTTTTTTGCGAAGAATCCATGAACACACGGGTTGCCAGACGTTACGCAGAACTGGCAATTGCAGCTTTGGACTCAGACGATTCAGAAACCGCACAGATTTACACAGAAACTGCCCTTGCCTACGACGGAACCCTTTCTGATCTCTGGTACCTTTCCTACCTGATTGAAGCCGGAAAAAATTCATTGCCACAAAAGCAGAAAGAACCTTTGGCCAAAGCCGTTCTTTTGGACAAATGGAACACATATTCCGCCGCAGTTGCCCGCACACAGCTGGCAAAACTTAATATGAGGACCGGAGATTTTGTATCAGCTCTCAACCAGCTTACAAATTACCCCGAACTGATTACGCCGGAAGCTCAGGCTTTGAAAATCGAGATTTATTACAAAACAGGTGATTATGGAAGTGCCCGTGACATTGTGGAAGATTCAGTTTCCCTTTACCCCGGAAACTCCTCTTTTGCCCGCCTGTTTTTTGAATACGAAATGGCTTTTGACGGAATTGTCAGCCTTAACAGAAAAAACGCTGCCCTTTACACAAAGCTGGGCAGCAGTTCTCCTTTGACCGCCTTTGACGCACCTGTATCCGCTTTGGGAAAGCGCCTTCTTCAGCACATTTACGAGTATGCGGACAAAGACAACGACATTCTGCTTTATGCAGCATATTTTGCCGACGAAGCGAATGCGCTGCGATACCTTGACGCCTACAAAACCCGGAACTACACAAATCCTTTCTTTGCAGAAAGCGCATATATCAACGGAGCAATTTCCGCTGCCGAAGCTGTTGACCTGTTCATTGAACTGTCAGGCGAAAACATTGATTACAATCAGTTGTGCAATTTTTCCGAAGCACTTTATGCAAACAACGAAACTGATGCCCAGGACCAGCTTTTCGTTTATCTTTGGAATTACACAGGAAACGTTTATTTCGACACCAACTGGAATTCAATCATTGACATGACCTGTGCCTATGACCACGGACTTCCTCTCGAAGCCGTCTATGACAAAGACAATGACGGAATCAGCAGTTGGGAATGTGTTTTTGAGTTCGGAATTCCTCATGTAATCCTTTTGCCGGAAGAATCACGCAGAATCACTTACTCACAGTATCCGGCAATTGAAACAGTTGAAAACATTGCCAACGGACAAACTTACGAACTTGTGCCTGATTCTTTGACTTGGACACCGCTTTCTTTGCAGCTTTCAGCAGTGATTGAAAACTTTTTTGTTCCCCTGCCGGCATTCTATTACAATCCTGTTTCCGACGAAACGATTCTTGCTGATTCATACCGCATTACAACGCCTGTAAATGAACGGCCGGAAGCAGCAGCCCAGTTCACAATGCTCCGCGGCAAACCCCTTTCTGCCCAGTACATGCAGAATGACGCAGTTTACGCAGAAGCATTTTTTGATGACGGCAAAATTACAAAACGCTCTGTTGACTTTGACGATGACGGATTTTTTGAAAAAACTGAAATCTACGGATTTGACTGGCGTACAGCAATCACTCTCATGACAGAAGAGGAAGAAAACCGGCTGTTTTCAGAACTTTTCAATTCACTTTTCGGAAAAACCGGAACATACTTGGAAAGCGTTGAACTTGACCTTGATTTTGACGGAAATCCTGATTACAAAATCACATGGAATGCTGACGGTACAGAAACTTCCTGCTGGGATTCTCCGGAAGAAGGAGTCTGGAACATGACTTGTACCAACTCAAAAAACGGCAGCTGTCTAAGCGCAAGTTTTGTCAATCCGGTCACAGGAGCACAGGTTACAGTCGCTTATCTGGATTCTGAACCGGTCATATTTGAAGACAACCACACAGTTTATTCAATTGTCAGACAGGACCGGCAGAATTTGCCTAAGGAAAACAACGTTTCTTTCTACTGGATTTATCCCGCAGGTTTTGCAGCTGATTTTGCAGATCTTTCCGGCAATTATTCTGACATTCTTGGCAATATCAGTGAAAAACTTATCGACCTAATAAATGCAGACAACGGAATGTCATCATTCATGTCAGTTTTTAATGCACTTTCTCTGCTTCAGGAAAACGATGAAGATGAAGACAATTCGGGAATTCTCATCATGGACCCGTACCGCATTTTCGCTGTAAAAGCAGGAAACTCGATTTTTGCCCAACTGATTGACAAATCACTTTGAAAATCAGTTTTTCATAATTTTTTCGGGCTGTCTGATGCAATCTCTGCTGCAATGGACAGCCCTTTTATTTTCAAATATAATCAGGGAATGACTGATTTATCCCTTAAAAGAAATTTCTGTATTGTTGCCCACATTGACCACGGCAAATCCACATTGGCAGACCGCCTGATCCAAAAAGCAAAAATCATTGATGACCGCCAGTTTCAGAATCAGATTCTGGATTCGATGGACATTGAGCGTGAACGTGGAATTACCATCAAAAGTCAGGCAGTTACAATTCCTTATAAAGCCAAAGACGGCAAAACATACGAACTGAATTTTGTAGATACTCCCGGCCATGTTGACTTTTCCTACGAAGTTTCAAGGGCTATTGCATCCTGCGAAGGCGCGCTTCTTCTTGTAGATGCTTCACAAGGTGTGGAATCTCAGACACTTTCAAACATGTATCTTGCAATGGAACAGGACTTGGAGATTGTCCCGGTTATAAACAAAATCGATCTTCCTTCTGCGGACATTCCTTCCGTAAAGCATCAGATTGATCACGATCTGGGACTGGATCCTGACATGGCAGTTCTTGTTTCTGCCAAAACCGGAGAAGGCGTAGACGATCTTCTTGAAGCAATTGTCAGCACAATTCCCTGTCCCACAACTGTTGACGACGGCAAAACCCGCGCATTGATTTTTGACTGTCACTACGATCCTTACCGCGGCGTCGTTGTTCACCTGAGAATGCTTGACGGCAGCATCAGAACCGGTGACACAATCCGGCTTATGTCCAGCAACACTGATTACCGTGTTGAGCAGGCCGGAATTTTCCGCATCAACTTGGAAAACACCGGCGAACTTAATGCAGGTGATGTAGGCTATATTATTGCCGGCATCAAAACTGTTTCCGATGTCCGCGTCGGTGACACAATCACTTTGGCAAACAATCCTGCAGAAGAGGCGGTTGCCGGCTTCAAAGACGTAAAACCTGTAGTTTTTTCTTCGATTTATCCCATGGATTCCAACGATTATGAAGAACTCAAGGACAGCATGGAAAAACTGAAGCTGAATGACGCCAGTCTCATTTATGAAAAAGACAATTCACTTGCTTTGGGCTACGGTTTCCGCTGCGGATTTCTCGGACTTCTTCATCTGGAAGTTGTTCAGGAACGTCTGGAACGTGACTTCAATCAGGCTGTAATCTTTACGGCACCCTCCGTACGTTATCAGGTTGAACTGACATCCGGCGAAACAATGTATATTGACAATCCTGCTGATTACCCCGATCAGGGACGCCTGAAAAGTGCAAAAGAACCTTACATCAAGGCTTCAATCATTACCCCGGCAACTTATCTGGGTTCAATCATGTCTTTGTGCACTGAAAAACGCGGTGTGCAGCAGAACATGCAGTACCTTGACGAAAAGCGTGTTGAAATCATTTACGAGATGCCTTTGTCAGAAGTTCTTTTTGATTTTTACGACCGTCTGAAAAGCTACAGCCGCGGTTATGCTTCTTTTGACTACGAAGTTACTGACATGCGCACCACGGATTTGGTTAAAATCGACATTCTGCTCAACGGAAAAGTTGTGGATGCTCTTGCCCAGCTTTCTTTCCGCGGAAATGCCGTAGAACGCGCCCGTCATGTCTGCGAAATGCTCAAAGATGAAATTTCCCGGCATCAGTTCAAAATTGCAATTCAGGGTGCCATCGGCAGTCAGATTATTGCCCGTGAAACTGTCAACCCGGTCCGAAAGGATGTTCTTGCAAAATGTTACGGCGGTGACGTAACCCGTAAACGCAAACTTCTGGAAAAACAGAAAGAAGGTAAGAAACGCATGAAAATGGTCGGTGACGTTGAATTGCCGCAGACCGCGTTCCTTGCAGTTCTGAAGACAAAAGAAGACTGATTTTTACACTTTACGGAGCGAACCCCTGATTATTTTAAGAAAAACGTCGGTTTCGCTCCGAACTCTTTTCAAAAAACTTTCGGACAGTTCAAAGCCCACGGAAGCGTCAGGAAAATGAATGTAAAGATAACTGCATTCTGAAAGCAGAGTCTTAAGTTTTTCTGATTGGGGATCGGGCTTCTTTCCTGTAAGAATTTCTTTTATTTCAACCAGCCGGCTTTCTTCTTCAGTCAGGAATTTGCGAACCTTTTCCTGAAAACTGATTTTTTGTGGTGATGCAAAAACAAGCGGATCCTTTTTGTTGTCACTGTTTCCGCTCAGTTTTTCAGCAAAGTCAAAAAACTGCTCTTTACTGACAAGCGGCAACTGCAGATTTATACCGGTTTGTCCCACATCATAAACATTGTCAAAACGGCCGTCACCGAATTTTGCGCCGAAAAGAACAGCATAGTCATACATTACCCGGTTTGAATAAAATGCAGATCCGTCTTTGGACGCTACGCTCATGCTGCCGGCGCCGAAAGCAGAACCTGCATTTTCTGGCGGATTCAGCCGTGTCGATGAAAAAAGCACTTCATTATGGGGCGCACTACCCTTTGCATGAGAAAGTCCCGCAGGAAATGAAAAATCCATTCCGCAAACAAAAACAGGAGTTCGGGGCGCCCTCAGCATAAGTGCCAGTTCCATTGCATAAAGCCCCACTGACCCCATCGGTGCAAAGACCGGACACCCGCCTTCTTTTAAAAGAGCTTTTACGCGGGCAAAAAAAGTCGCCGCACAAACCTGATCCGTGTATTCTGTCAGAAAAAGGCTGGTTTTTTCCGCATCGCGAAGAACTTTTGCCCTGGAACACAAATCCCCGATTATGAGAGGCATATTGTTTTTTGACACACCGCAATATGCTTTTTCAACAGCCTGCTGACTTTCTACAGCAACAACCGCATCTGGAACAACATTGCAGGCCAGACAGGTTTTCAGCGCCATATCTACAGCAAGCACGAAAAACTTTTTATGATTGTTTCCCAATTCATTCAGCAGGTCAAAAGCGGAAGGTCCAGCGCCCACAACCAGAACCGGCTTTTGCAGGCAACCGGAAGACAGTTTTTGCGCCCGTGACAAACCGGAAATGTTTTTGAACAGATTTTTTGCAAAAAGTTCACCCATCCGTCCCAAAGTAATGCGGTTTTTCCAGAAGCGGGCCACCAGATCTACAGCAAGACGGCCGCATTCCCTGTAATCCACAGTTCCGAAAGCAGTTCCGCCGCTCATTTCCAAAGGAATTACCCGTTTGAACAAACCTAAATCTGGCGTAACGCGGCCTTCAACAATCAGCTTTATCAACTCAGCAGGACTTCGGACAAAAACGCCTGCATATTCTGCAGCTTCCGCAACCTTGGACGGAATGTGCTCTTTTGAAAACTCAAACAGATCAGGATTTGATTCTACTGCCAGGACAAAGCAGTCCGGCTTAAGTTTCTGAAGAAGTTCTTCAAGTCCGTATCCTGCAACAGGAGAAAAGCACAGAAACAAAGTACCGGGAAGCACATCAAGAGACAGAATCTGTTTTTTGACAGCATCTTCAGGAGAATATCTGGAATAGAGATAGCGGTTTCTGTATAAAACAGAAAAACCCTGCCGGGCTTCTACCAGACAGGGTTTCTCAGAACAATCAGCGTTCATTGCTGCTCATGCATCAAAGCATATTTTCAAGGAATACGCTGAATACGTTGTTTTCAACTTTGCCGCTGTTCAAAACTGCAGACTGAGCGGCGCTGGTGTCATAATTCATGAACTGTGCTCTTACAACGCTTTCGTTGTCAAGAATTGCAAGGTCTTCAGCTGATGAAAGTGTTTCACCGGTCATCTTAAGAACCACGATGTTTCCGTCCATTACAATCGGGCTTGAAATCTCATTTTCTTTAAGAGAGAAAGCTGTTTTCAGGAAATCTTCGTTTGTCTGTGCAGAAGCAAGAACAGAAACACTGCTGTCAAGTCCGTTAACCAGAGCGCTGTTTCCGTAGTTGAGAGCAAACGGATCAATTGACTGAACTTCTACACCGTAAACAGAAGCAGCTTCATCAAAGCCAAGACTTGCTGCAGCAATTGAGAATCTGCTTGCCTGTTCGTTGAAGTAATCTTCAATGATACCTGCTTCATAAATTGTCATGTAATTGTAAGCAACATCAGCAAAACCGCTGTCATTGAAATCAGGCTGTGTTGCAGCATTGTCACAACGGAAAATTGCATAACCGTTTGCTGTCTGGATAACGTCAGAAACGTCTCCGGCTTTCATTGAAGTAATTGCTGCCACAGAAGCGTCAGATGTAAGCATGTTCTTCAGCTGGTATGCATAAGAGTTTGTCACTTTTCCTTCACCGTTTGTGTAGTACTGGGCGGAAAGATTTGCAACAGCGTCTGCAAAAGTTACTTCGTTGCTGTCCAACTGCTTTTTGATTGAGTTTGCAGTTGCTTCGTCAGAAACTGTTACAGCAGAAAGATCATATTTAACGAACAGGTCTGTGTTTGCTTTTCCGAAAGAAGCAGCTTCTTCTTTGGGGAAGTCTCCTGTACTGAAGGAAACCATGTCAAAGCCGCGTGTTTTTGAGTTCATTTCCTTAACAAGATCAGTTTCTTTTGAACTTGATTTGATTCCGTATACTGAGTCGCTGAGACCGTAGTAAACGGAGAACTGATCACCGAAAACGTCTGTAAAATAGCGGTCATAAATCAGTTCTTCTTCTACAGATTTGCGGTAAGCAATTTTTGTGCTGTCCGGAGTGTCGCGGAAAATCTTTGCAGAATAATTTCCGTTTGTATCAAGGAAGTAACGGAGCATGTTGCGGTCAACCAGCTGCTCGGGAACTTTGTATCCGCTTTTTTTGACTTCGTCGGCAAATGCCATGTTGATTACGGTTGTCTGGAAAGCCTGGTTGAACAGTGTGTAATAGTCCCACTGTGTCAGTTCGTAACCCATCTGCTGGTACTGGTTGGCATAACTGTTTACCGCATTGGTAAAGAATGTTCCGGTTTTGTACTCGATCTTCTCGCCGTTGTACTTACCGAACACCAGAGCCTCACCTGTAGAAGCTGTCTTTACCATGGTCGGCACGAAAATGAATGTGATTGCCGACAGAATCAGGATGATGATGGAACCGATGGTAATACCTAAGTTCTTCTTGGATTTATTTGATTTTTTTACTTTTGCATCACTGATGCTTTTTACATTGTTGTCTGAACTCATAATTAAACATCCTTCTTTTTGTCTGCAGCTGAACGGACTACCGCACAGTACAGTAATACATGATTTTATCATTGCGGTTGCTCGCTCGTCAAGACAGAAAAACATCCCATGATTTTATCCTTCCCGGCATTCAATATGATCGAAAAAATTTGCCCCAGGAAAATTCATGGAATATAATCGAGGCATGAATATTACTCTTACATTGCCAGACGGAAAATCCGTCATTGTTGAAGCCGGCTGCACGGCAGAATCACTTGTTGCGCAGAATCTTCTGCCTGAAGACAACCAGGATGAAATCTACGCAGTCCTCATCAACAACGAAATCTGCTCCCTTACTCAACCCATAGAAGTCAATGCTGACATTGATTTTGTACGCAAAAACACACGTGAAGGCACAGTCATTTACCGCAGAACACTGAGTTTCATGCTTTCGGCTGCCGCACAGAAACTTTTCCCGGATCTTCATCTGATCATCGGTCACAGTCTGGGACACGCCTACTACTACACTTTTGAGAATCCTGCAACACACAGCCCGGTTCAAATCACTGAAAAAGATTTTGTACGGCTGAAAAATGAAATGCTGGACATGGTCGGCAAAGATCTGCCTGTCGTAAAATCAGTCATTTCATATAAAGACGCCATTGCTCTGTTTGAAAAGCAGGGACTTACCGAAACAAGGAACCAGCTTGATTTTCTTGCACGCCCGGTAATTCCGGTCAACACGCTTGAAGGTTTTTCCAATATTTATGTGGCGCCGCTGCTCAAATCCACAGGACAGCTGAAGGTTTTTGACATTCTTCCTTATCACGAAGGATTTCTGCTCCAGTTTCCCACTGCGGCAAAACCTGACGAACTGCCGGTTTTTGAAGAAATTCCCAAGCTTTTCAACATTTTCCGCCGTTACAAGGAATGGGGCCGGCTTCAGAATTTTTCGAGCGTTTCTGATTTGAACAGACTTGTCTACACACGTAAAACAAAAGATTTCATCAATATTGCTGAAACTTTCCAGAACAAGAACATTGCAGACATTGCGGACCAGATTCATGAACGGTCAGAAACAAAAGTTGTTCTCATTGCAGGGCCTTCCAGTTCCGGAAAAACGACAACTTCCAAAAAGCTGGCAATTCAGCTGCAGGTTCTCGGATACACGCCTCACGTAATCAGTCTGGACAATTATTACGTGAATCACGACAAAACGCCGCTTGATGCAGACGGAAATCCTGATTACGAATGCCTTGAAGCACTGGACATTGATCAGCTGAACCGGAATCTGGTGGATCTCTTTGCCGGAAAAGCAGTGGATCTGCCTCTGTACGATTTTAGGGAAGGCAAGCAGTATTACGTGGACAAACCGTTGAAACTGGGTGACAAAGACATCCTTATCATGGAAGGAATTCACGGGCTCAACGACAAACTTACTCCGCTGATTCCTCCGGAAAAGAAGTTCAAGATTTATCTTTCTGCACTGACACAGCTGAATCTTGATGACCACAACCGCATTCCGACCAGCGACAACCGTCTGATCCGCCGCATTGTGCGCGACTCTCAGTTCCGTGCAAAATCGGCAGCGGAAACAATCCGAATGTGGCCTTCAGTCCAGAACGGCGAGCGACTCCACATTTTCCCGTTTCAGGACAAAGCGGACGCAATGCTTAACACGGCTCTTGACTACGAACTGGCTGTGCTCCGCGTATATGCAGCACCTTTGCTAAGATGCGTTACTCCCCTTGAGCCGGAATATGCAGAAGCTTCACGTCTGCTGCAGTTTTTGGACAACTTTTATTCCATTCCTTCAAACTATGTTCCGGGTCAGTCCATTATCCGCGAATTCATTGGAGGAAGCGAGTTCAAGTACTGACAAAGTTTTTCGGGGAATCCGCTTTTTACCAGAATGATGACACGGGAGAATAACCGGCCTGTTCCAACACTTTTTTCGTGTCATTGTAGCCGTAATCAATCAGCATTCTGATGCGGGACGCAGAAAAGTTTGTGGTTCCCCGGAACAGACCTCCAAGATCTATGCTCGGAAAAATTTCCAGCATGGGAACGGGATCCCAGTCAATCTGATCAATCCGCTGGTTTTTCTTGATTTCGCTGCGCTGAGTAAGATATACCACAATCAGTTTGTCTATGTTTCTGCTGATCGGCTCCGCAGGCACATTGTCGCCGCCCATAAGGGAATTCCCGCCGTCCGTATATTTGTAACCGTCCTTAAGTTCAACGGGATCACAGATCTGGGGAAATGCGGAAGTTGCCAGAAGTTCCTGTTTTATGTTGAAGGTGTCATCACCGTTCAGAGTCCAATAATGGGCATACATTCCTCTTTCTCCAAAAGCCTTGCCCACAAGCGCAGTCAGGAATTTGGAAGTTCCAAGAATCAGTCCCCTGTGCCGCACGGTGCATACAGTCACCCGGGGAATGGCGTTTTCAGAAAGTCTGTAAAGAGGAACCATATCAAGAATTGTCCTGAGGCCTGTCTGTGAAATAAGCGGTTCTTCATCAGACTGCAGATACTGAGGCACAAAATCCGTCCAGATCCGCTCCGCTTCTTTTACGTCGGTACAGGCAAACAGCGCACCATTCAGTCCGCCAACGCTGGATCCGCTGATTTCCGTAACTCGCTGAGCAATGCCGTACTCGTTCAAGGCTTTCCACACTCCCACTTCGTAGGCACCTTTACCGCCACCGCCTGAAAGCACAAGCCCGTAGCTGGGTATCTGTGCGCTCACGAAAGAGACTGACAGAAACACCATGAGTACAGTCAGAAAAAGTCTTGCAAATCCGTATGTTCTGTATTTCAATGTTTTTCTCCGCTCAATTGAACTGACGCCATTCAGTAAGGAAATACCTGTTTTCTCCGCCGCCGACCAGATCAGCAATCAGATTGCTTCCGAAATAAAAATTTCCCAGTGCAACAAAAACGTCTTCTTCTTGAAAAACGAAAAAATCAAGGTTCCGCAGAAAAAATTCCTCGGGAATCAGATAGTACACAACACCGTCGTAACTGGTTCCATATGAGTATCCGTAAGTTTTTTCAAATTTGATTCCTACTTCAATCCCTTTGTCCACAACAGGATTCGGATATTTTTCCTTTGTCGCGGCTCCATAAAGTTTTTTCAGGAAAAATACATCGGGTGAAAATTCAAGAAAAGAAGAAGCTTTTTTGGCAACTTCGTAATAGTCGGCACCGTAAAGTTCATTGAAGTATTCATAAAGTGAATAAATCCAGCCGGAAAAATCTTCGGAATAAGCCCGATAAAGCAGATAACGTCTGCCGTCCACGTCAAAAGGATATTCAAAACTTTTTCCGTTTTCGCAGACCCATTTGCCGGTCAAGTTTTCGGGAGTAGGTTTCTTGTAGAAGGGCTCCGGCTCCGGTTCTGCAACAGGTTCCGGTTCGGGCTCCACTTGCGGTTCAACTTCTGCAATGATTTCTTCTGCTTCCTGTTCCTGTTCGGCTGGCTCGGAATCCGGCACGGAACCGCATCCGGAAAACATGGCGACCATTGCGGCCGAAAGCAGAACAATCAGTGTCCGCACAAAAAAACCGGGTTTCATTTCTTTTCCTTATTAAAACACCGCGTTAGCGGCGAGCCATGGATGGCGAGAATCCAAGTTTGTGGATGCAACGCAGGAACAAACTTGAATGATAAAAATTACACGGACGTAATTTTTATCATTTTTCCTTATTAAAACACCGTGTTAGCGGCGAGCCATATGATAAAAAATAACGGAACGCAGCCGGAGTCCTGACAGGAAATCGCTTGCAACTTGTTGCACCGCGATTTTTCGTCAGGATTTCGGCGATAGTGCAGTTATTTTTTATCATTTATCTTTTTCGGGAGTTGCAGTTTTTGCGCCTGTTCCCCTGAAAATGTCTGCAACATCAGTAATTGAAATATATGCCAGAGGATCGCATTCGTGAACCAGTGTCCTAAGGCGCGCAATCTGGTAACGGTTTACGATCACGTAGACCAAAGTTTTGTCCTGTTTGGAAAAAAATCCCTGTGCCTGCATTGTGGTAATTCCGCACTCAAAGGTTTTTGACAGACTTGAACAGACTTCCTGAGGTTTTGTAGTGATGATTGATGCGGCTTTTGACCGGTCCAGACCTTCAATGATGAAGTCTACGGTTTTGAGTCCCGCTGCATAGGTAATTATTGAATAAAGTGGAAGAACCCATGATTTTGTAACGATTCCGGCGCAGATGTACAGAACAACGTTGAAAGCCATTACAAAAGTGCCCACCGTCATGTTCAGTTTTTTTGAAAAGATTACGGCCATTACTTCAATGCCGTCCATTGCACCGCCGTTCCTGATTGCAAGTCCTGATCCCAGTCCGGAAATCAGTCCGCCGAAAATTGCACAGAGAAAAATGTCGTTTTGGGCAAAAGGGGATGACGTGCTCAGGTCAAATGGCAGAAAATTCTGATAAACGTAAGCCATCACTGAATAAATCAGAACGCTGTAAATTGCGTAAACAGTGAAATAAATGCCCTGGCGTTTGAGCCCGTACAGAAAAAGAGGAACGTTCAGTATCACCAGAAAAACTGAGAGTGCCAGCGGTGTTACTTGAGAAAGAAGCATTGATGTTCCTGAAATGCCGGAGTCAAACAGTTTGACCGGAGCCAGAAAGAAAGTGATTCCGAATGCGTTCACCACACCGGCAACCGTAAGCCAAAGAAAGTTCATCAACCGGAAACCTGATTTTTTTGATTTCATTTTACCTTCCCTCATTTCAATCTTATTTCAACCTGCAAAATAAATATCGTGATGAAGAGCACATTTCGGGTTGAAATCGTGTCCGCAAAAGACACATTTTCCCTGCTGATATTGTATATAGGTAAGCTTTGAATTACAACTGCAGCAGAGAACGGGTGTGTCCGCATCCTGTCCTGCATCGGAAGGAACAAAAGCGTGGTCTTCCAGCTGATCATGGCATTTGTAGCAGGCATAATATTTGCGGCATTTTCCGCAGCGAAGTGCAACAACGTCCAGTTCCGTGTGATAATGCTCGCAGCGGCCTTCCGCATCAAGACCGATTCCGTATACTTTTTCTTTTTCTTCCATATTGAACCAATATAAACATTATTCGCGAACTTGCAAAGAACGAACCGCAGATATTGCGTAAAATGTTAAAAAAGCGCACAATATGACAAAACTTTCACAAGTTTACAGGAAGTTACTAATGTTTAAACCTGAATTGTTGAACACAATCAAAAAGTACAACGGCAAAACTTTTGTAAATGATCTTCTTGCCGGTGTAATCGTCGGTATCGTGGCCCTGCCCCTTGCCATTGCTTTTGCCATCGCTTCCGGAGTTTCTCCCGAACGTGGTCTGTTTACCGCAATTGTTGCCGGTTTCTGTATTTCTGTTTTCGGCGGAAGTCGTGTACAGATCGGAGGCCCGACAGGTGCTTTTGCTGTAATCGTATACGGTGTTGTTGCCCAGTACGGCTACGAAGGTCTTGTCATTGCAACACTTATGGCCGGTGTGCTGCTCATTCTTTTGGGTGCATTCAAAATGGGCGGACTGGTCAAGTTCATTCCATACACAATCGTAACCGGATTCACAGCCGGTATTGCAGTTACAATTGCTGCCGGTCAGATCGGCGATTTTCTTGGACTTACGACAGGAAAAATGCCCGGTGACTTTGTAGGAAAAATCGCAACCTATGCAAAGACAATCGGAACAATCAACTGGTATGCATTTGCAATGGCAACCATCTGTCTTGTCATCATTTTTCTGTGGCCAAAAGTCAGCAAACGCATTCCCGGTTCTCTCATCGTAATCATTCTTGCAACAGTTGTCAGCGTTATTCTCGAAAAAACCTGCGGACTCACACTGGATACAATCGGCAGCCGTTACGGAGAAATTCCGTCTTCTCTGCCAAAGCCGACTGTTCCTTCTTTTGATCTGAACACAATCGTTTCATTGTTTCCCACTGCCGTTTCAATCGCTGTTCTTGCTGCAATCGAATCACTTCTGAGTGCAGTTGTTGCAGACGGTATGATCGGTACAAAACATGATTCAAATACTGAGCTGATTGCACAGGGAATTGCAAACATTGCAAGCCCGATTTTCGGCGGTATTCCTGCAACAGGTGCAATTGCACGTACTGCAACCAACATCAAGAACGGAGGACGCACTCCCGTAGCCGGAATAATCCACGCAATCACACTGCTTCTCATCATGCTGGTTCTGGGACGTTTTGTCGTTTACATTCCTATGGCAGCCCTTGCAGCAGTTCTTATGAACGTTGCCTGGAACATGGCCGGAATTCCTGCTGTAAAAGCCCTTCTCAAAGGTCAGAAATCAGACATCTGTGTTCTGGCAGTTACATTCTTCATCACCATTTTCATTGACCTGACAGTTGCAATTGAAGTGGGTCTGGGATTTGCAGCCTTCTTCTTCATCAAGAAAATGATTGACGTATCTGAAGTTCAGGCCAAGAAAGATTCCATTACAGGCGGTATTTCAGGAAACGGAACTGAAGAAATCATTGACCTGCCGAAAGATGTTATGGTTTATGAAATTGAAGGCCCGCTCTTCTTCGGAACAGTCCGCAAGTTTGAACTGGCAACAGAACAGGCCGGAGTAAACTACAAGGCACTGATTCTTCGCATGCGCAACACAATTTATCTTGATGCCGGCGGACTCAAGGCTCTTGAACAGTGCAAGGCCGCCTGCGACCGCAAAGGTGTAACAATCATTCTGTCAGGAATTCATACACAGCCTTATCTGCTGCTTGAAAAAACAAACATGCTGCAGGTTTTCGGCAAGGAAAATGTTTACGACAACATTACAAGCGCTCTTGAACGTGCAAAAGTTGTTGCTTCACAAGGCAAATAAAATCATTTGCTTAATTTGATATGAACCCCTTTTACAGTTGTGCGGTAAAAGGGGTATTTTTTTGCACATACTTAAAAATTTTCCTTTGTCAAAAAATCTTTTATATGAATTATATTTATTCCTTCGTCATTTCCAGTAACAGATGAATCCATAGTTACTACATATTTTGGGTAATTATCCTTAATCGCTTTTAGATTTGCAGTTTCCCTGTCTGAATCTTCCGGTAATGTTCTGCAGACCTGAACATAAATTATTTGATTCTGTTCAGATGCAACAAAATCAATTTCTTTATCTGCAAACTTGCCAATGTAAACAGAATAACCTCGCCTTCTCAGCTCAAGATATACGATATTTTCAAGAACAGATGCTACCGCCTTTGGAGAATACCCGAACTGGCTGTATTTAAAACCGATGTCTGAAAGGTAATATTTTTCCTGGGTCTTTAAAACTTCTTTTCCCTGAATGTCATAACGGTTACAGCGATAAACTATAAACGCCTCTTCCAACCATGCAAGATAATTATAAATTGTTTCAATGGCAATTGAACGGTGCTGACTTTTGAAAAAATCAAAAATAGTTTTTGCGCTGAAATTTTTACCCAGATTTTCCAATACAAAACGGACAACTCTGTTGAACATGTCAAGGTTCGAAATATTGTGCCGTTTTGAAATGTCCCGTGTTACTACAGTTGAATAAATTCCATCAATAATCTGAAAATTTTCTTCCTGAGTATGATTGGTTTTTGCAATAAAAGGAAATCCGCCGGATTTAAGATATAAATCAAAATAAGTTTCCATAGTTTCATTTTGTAGAGACGGAATATAAGTTTTCTTAAACTCAACATACTCTGCAAACGAAAGGGTATAAACAGGAATCAGTACAAAACGCCCGGTCAGGTAAGTTGAAATTTCAGATGATAAAAGTTTTGAATTTGAACCTGTTACATAAATATCAACATTGTAATTCTCAAAAAGTGAATTGATGCATTTTTCCCAATTTTCTACTTCCTGAACTTCATCCAGCAGAAGATAGATTTTCTGATTTTTATCAGCCTTTTCTATTGAAGCAAGCAGATCTTCATTCATCTGAGAAGCTGAAAATCCTGATTCATAATCCATTGAAGAATATAAACGTTCGATAATATTGGCAGGTTTTGCACCAAGAGACAACAGTTCGTTTTTGTATGTTTTCAGTATTGTAGACTTTCCGCAGCGGCGAACACCACAAAGAATTTTTATGATGTTTTCATCTTTGAATTTTTTGAGATTCTCTAAAAACAGCGGCCTAAAAACTTCAACTTCTTCTTTCATATTTAGTATTTTAACTGAAAAAGTTTACAAAAACAACAAGTTTTTAAGTATAAGACTGAAAAAGTGTATTTTAAAAGTATGTAATCAACTATAAACAGCAGCGGAAAGAGCTCCAGGAACATACAATATTCAAACGGATTCACAGCTCTCTAAATCAGAATTATTCTTCTTCCAGGAAATCGCCTTTTTCTACAAGCTTAATCACAAGTTCCGCAAGTTCAGGATCGAACTGAGTACCAGAACATTTCTTGATTTCTTCAACAACATCCTCAATGGACATTTTGGAATGATAACAGCGGACAGAAGTCATTGCATCAAAACTGTCTGCAATACAGATAATTCTTGAAAAATACGGAATCTTTATTCCCTCAAGATTGTCAGGATAACCGGCTCCGTCATAGCGTTCATGATGATGCCGCACAATGTTCACAATTCCGGGCACCTGGGTAAAATCAGCAAGAATGTCACCGCCCAAGTTTGCGTGTGAATGCATGACCTCAATTTCACTGGTGTTCAAACGTCCGGGCTTCAGCAGAATTGCATCGGGAATACCGATTTTTCCTACGTCATGAAGCAAAGCCGCATAATAAAGATTGTCCAGTTCTTTTTCCGGCAGTCCCAGTGCTTCACCGATTTTGCGTGCGTATGAACCTACACGTATTGAATGTCCGCGGGTGTATGAGTCTTTTACTTCAACAGTGTTTGCAACAAGCCGTATCGTACTGTCAATGAAGTCTTTGTCCCGCTGCTGAATTGCACGCAACCTGTTGATTCTGAACATCATCAGGAAAACCGTAGAACATGCAATAAAGGAAGCAAACAGCAGAAAGAAAATAATCCAGTAAAGAGTGGAACCGCGGAACACAAATCTGCTGTAATACTCAATTTTTACTGTAGCAGAAGCAGATTTGTACGAAGCCGGAGTATACATGATACAGCCGAATGTAACTGAATCACCGCCGGGAATATCATTGTTGAAATCAGCAGAAGTAATTTTGAGAATTCCGTCTTTCAGTTCGAACTGACCGTTCCAGGAACTGTCAATATATGATTCGGGCGGAACTTCAATCTCCAGTTTCCAACCGAGAATTTCGTTCTGTGATACGTTTTTGAGAACACCGTCATACTGAGCTCCCAGCAGAGTACTTCCGGCATCGGTCCACTGTTTTGTAGGATGACGTTCAAAAGAAACAGAAACATCAGAATTGCTGTTAAGAACAGCCATAGGAACATGGGTCGTTGTTTTTTCTGCAGAATTTGAAAAAGCCAGAACACACAGAAAAACAACACTGATTATGGCGAAAAAAAGATAGACAAGAGAGCGTCTTTGGGCGTTCTTAATACTTGAAGTGCTGGACTGATTCATTCCGTCATTATAGCACAAGTTGTTCTTGTTGTCCAAACTATACGGCAGAAGGAAATTTGCCGGTTTCAGGCAGAAATGCTCAGTTTGTATTCAAAGGAATCCACAAGTGCGTGCCAGGAAGCATCGATCATGTCGGTAGAAACGCCCACTGTTGTCCATGAATTTCTGCCGTCGGTAGATTCAACCAGAACCCTTACTCTTGCAGCCGTTGCGTCCTTGCTGTCAATTACACGGACTTTAAAGTCCGTAAGGCGCATGCTTCCCACAACCGGATAAAAATCTTCAAGAGCAGAACGCAAGGCAACGTCCAATGCGTGAACAGGACCGTCTCCTTCTCCGGCAGTAACGGAAGTTGCTCCGTTCACGTCGATTTTTACCTGGGCAAAAGCGGTTACAGTGTTTCCGGGTTCAGGCTGTTCGCCGATCACCTTGTAGTAATGCAGGTTGAAAAACGGCACATAAGTTCCCAAATGGCGTTTTACCATCAGAATGAAGCTTCCTTCTGCGCCTTCAAACTGATAACCCTGCTGTTCCATTTCCTTGATTTTCTGCACAATCTGCAGAACTTCGGGGCTGTCTTTCGTAAGCTGCGGTGCCAGTTTGCGGATTTTTTCGATGACTGCTGCCCGGCCCGTTACTTCGCTCATAAGAAGCATGCGTTCGTTGCCCACGGTTTCGGGCGTAATATGTTCATAAGCGCAGGGATTTTTTATCACCGCATCCATATGCATGCCGGCCTTGTGTGCAAAAGCTTTGTTGCCCACATAAGGAAGGCCTTCATCAATGGCAATGTTTGCAATTTCTCCCATCTGCCGGCACAAAGGCGTAAGAGATCTGACACGTCCTTCAGGCAGACAGGAATAGCCCAGTTTCAGTTCCAGGTTTGCAATTACCGCAGAAAGGTTCGCATTGCCCGTGCGTTCGCCGAAGCCAAGAAGCGTTCCCTGCACATGATTTGCGCCGGCCTGTACCGCCATAAGGGAGTTTGCAATGGCAAGCCCCGCATCGTTATGCGTATGTATGCCGATGTCTGCAATCCGTGACATCCGGCGCACGACAGCGTAGACCGATTCGTACACGTCCAAAGGCATGGAACCACCCTTTGTGTCACAAAGCACAAGAGCATTTGCACCGCCAGCAGCGGCCGCTTCCAGTGTTTTCAGGGCATATTCGCCGTTGTCTTTCCAACCGTCAAAAAAATGTTCCGCATCAAAAAGGACTTTGCGGCCGCGTTCCGTCAGAAAGCGCACCGATTCACTTATCATGTCCAGATTTTCTTCCAGACTGGCGCCTAAAATCTCTTTTACGTGAAAAATCCAGGATTTTCCGAAAATTGTGACTACAGGAGTTTCCGCACGGAGAAGTGCTTCAAGATTTTTGTCATCTGCGCATGAAATTCCACGTTTTCTTGTTGAACCGAAAGCGCAGAGACTGGAACTTTCAAATTTGAGTTTCTTTGCCTTTTCAAAAAAATCTGCATCTTTCGGATTGCTTGCAGGATTTCCCGCTTCTATGTACGCCACACCAAGTTCATCAAGAAGACGTGCTACAGCAATCTTGTCCTGCACAGAAAAACTGATTCCTTCACCCTGTGCACCGTCCCGCAAGGATGAATCAAGAATCTGAACGCAATTTTTTTTGATGGAATTTGAACTCATAAAATCATTTTACGTAAACTGGCTTCGATTATCAAGCAAGAAGAAATTCGACTTTTTCTGATTTTCAGATTTTTTCAATGAAAGCCGCATATTATTGCTTCATAACAAAGCCGCCTGCCAGAATCAGGTCAGAATAAAGCTGTGTTTTTCAAAAATCTACCGAAAAGGCTCTACTCCTCACTTTTCGGTCTCAACAGGGATCTCTGAAGACTCATTCTTCGGGGATCCTTTTTTTCGCTCTTTGCAGCCTTCAACCAGTGTTTTCCAGGAATCCGGTTCCGCAACTTCAAAACACAGATGTTCGCCAGTAAACGGATGGTCAAATTCAAGAGTCCGGGCATGCAGAGCAAGTCTTCCGAAGGGATTTGTTCTGGCTCTGAAATGCTCATCACCTGCAAGAGGATAACCTTTGCCTGCCAGATGGGCACGAATCTGATTTTTTTTTCCGGTGTCAAGGCTCAGCTCAAAAAGTGTGTGGGTTTTGCCCCGCAGAATCACTTTGTAATGAGTGCGAGCCGCAACCACTTTGTCTTTCCCATCAGAACGCCCGTTTTTCGGCACATAACCCACATTATATGCGTTGAAAGCCAAACTGTCGTCAATCAGGCCGCTGTCAGGAAGAACCCGCTTCCGGTCACGGGGATTTTCCGCCACTGCACGATAAAGACGCTCTGTCACTGTTTTATGCCATGTGTCCATGATTTTTCTGCGTGCTTCATCTGTCAAAGCAAACATCATCACACCGCTTGTATCCCTGTCCAGACGGTGAACACAAAAAGGCTTTCTGTGTTTTGTAAGCATTCCACGTTTTCTGTATATTTCTTCAAGCACAGAAAGCGCCGTTTTCTCCCGGCTTCCCTCATAGGGAACACTCAGCATTCCGCTTGGTTTGTAAACAACAGCAAGCCATTCATCTTCATAAAGAATTTCCAGTTTTTCACGTCCGTTCTGTGCTTTGGTCTTTATCATGAACAATATAATAGAAAAAAAACATAAAATTGCCAAATCCGTATTTGCCATTTATAGTAGAGCCATGGAAAAAACAATTCATTCATCAGATTTATCACAAGAAGACAAAATCAATCTGGTCTCCGGCGTAGGAATGTGGCACACAAACGACTGCGGCGGCAAGATTCCTTCAATTCATCTGTCCGACGGCCCACACGGTCTCAGGGCACAATCAGAGGATGCAACCCGCAACAACGACAGTATTCCGGCCACTTGTTTTCCCACCGCATCAGCTTCTGCCTGCACATGGGATCCGGAACTCATCGGAAAGATGGCAGCAGGCATTGCACAGGAAGCAATTGCACAGAATGTTTCGGTTGTACTTGGACCTGGCATCAACATAAAGCGTTCGCCACTCTGCGGCCGCAACTTTGAATATTATTCAGAAGACCCGCTTCTTGCAGGCACATTGGGAACAGCATTCATCAATGCAATGCAGGCTCTCGGAGTTGGAACTTCGCTGAAGCACTTTGCAGGAAACAGTCAGGAAACCCGCAGAATGACTGCAAACAGTCAGATTGACGAACGTGCTTTGAGAGAAATTTATCTTGCAGCCTTTGAACAATGCGTAAAACAGGCACAACCTGCAACAATCATGGCTTCATACAACAGGCTGAACGGAATTCACGCCTGCGAAAACAAAACTTTGCTTACAGAAATTCTCCGTGATGAATGGGGCTTCAAAGGCGCCGTAATTTCTGACTGGGGCGCATGCAGCGATCTTCCGGCCAGCATTCTTGCAGGAACTGACCTTGAAATGCCTCAGAGCATTCCGGAACACAAAATGTCTTTGACAAAGGCTCTCTCTGACAAATCCCCTGATTCTGCCGACATGAAGAAAGCACTGGATCGTGCTGCCGGCAGAATTCTGAACCTTGTTTCCGCTTATGGAACACACAACCGAAGCTCAGAAACCGTTGAAAAAGCCGTGTCCGCAGTTAAAAGCGGCGTCAATTACTGCACAGCTCTCGAAGTTGCCCGCAGTTCAGGGGTTCTCCTGAAAAACAACGGAATTCTTCCGCTTTCGGGCAACAAACGGATTCTTGTTGTGGGACATCTTGCGGAAAAAATGCGTTTTCAGGGCGGAGGAAGCAGTCACATCACTACGGTTCCAAGACCGAATGCCGTAGAGTGCCTCAAAAAAATCAGTGAAGAAGAAGGCAGAGGATTTCAGATTGATTTCAGACAGGGATATCATGCTGATTCCTGCACTGTTGACGGCAAACTTGAACAGGAAGCACTTGATGCAGCAAAAAACGCGGACATTGTACTGTTTTTCGGCGGACTTACCGATCTGGCAGAAGGAGAAGGATTTGACCGCAGAACTTTTGACCTGCCTCAGAACCAGCTTGCTATTGCAGAAAAACTTGCAGCACTGGACAAACCGCTGGTTTTCGTTTCTTTCAGCGGTTCGCCTTACAGCATACCTTTCTTTGACAGACTTGATGCAATGCTCCACATGTATCTTTCGGGAGAAGCAGCGGGTCAGGCAACAGCGGATCTTTTGTGCGGAGTGACTGTTCCATGCGGAAGGCTTTCCGAAACCTGGCCTCTTGATATTGCAGACACTCCCTGTGCAGAAACTTTTGCCGCGGGAAGTGACGATGTTGAGTATCAGGAAAGCCTTTACACCGGTTACCGTTATTACACCACTTTCGGCGTTCCGGTGCGTTTTCCCTTCGGCTTCGGGCTTTCCTACACGGATTTTGCTTATTCAGACATGTCATGCATTGAAGCCCCCGAAAATTCCTCCGCTTTTGCAGACGTATCCCTCACTGTTGAAAACACAGGCAGTGTGACAGCTGACCACGTTGTACAGATTTATGTGGACAATCCTGCAGCTTCCTACCGGCGGCCCAAACGGGAACTGCGCGGATTCACAAAAATCCGACTTGCTCCGGGCGAAAAAAAGCGGATTACAGTACCTCTTTCAGAACGGGCCTTTTCCATTTTTGACGAAGAACAGGGACGTTTCACAATGATTTCAGGAAACTACACTGTCGTAGCCGCTCCTCATGCAGCAGCCCATGACAAAGTTCATGCCGGAGCCGGTTTTGCATCAGTGTCATTCACTGTTTCTGAAGACAAGGGAAAAGCCTGCACAAAAGCAGAAGATTTTTCAGTGAGCCACCGGTCTTTCACCAAGATTTACAACAGACCGCTCAGCAGCTTTGACAAAGTTTCACGCGGATCCTTTTCCACAAAAAATTCCCTGGCCCAACTTGCAGAAGCCTGTCTCCTTGGAAAAATCGTTCTTGCTGTTGCCCGCAAAGAAGCATACAAAATGTTCCCCGACACACCACATGATGATCCGGAAGTTCTTATGACAATTGAAGGCCTTACGGACGGAACACTGGATGCAGTAATGGGACAAAGCGGCGGCGCACTTCCCTTTTCACTTGGCAACGCCGTGGTTCAGGCAGCCAACGGACATCCTTTCAAAGCCTTGAAATCACTTTTGGGAAAACCATGAAAACACAATACGAATTTTTACTGTATATGAAAATCCGAATTTGTGTGTTAGACTTAAATAGAACACAGCAATACAAAATCAGTACGGAAAAGTACAAGAAAAGAAGGAGCTTTTTATGGCAAAAAAATGGGTCTACCTGTTTACCGAAGGAAACGCAAACATGCGCGAACTCCTTGGCGGTAAAGGCGCAAATCTTGCTGAAATGACCAACATCGGACTTCCCGTCCCACAGGGCTTTACCATCACAACAGAAGCCTGTACACAGTATTACGAAGACGGACGTCAGATCAGCGACGAAATCATGGCTCAGATCATGGAATACGTTGCAAAAATCGAAAAAATCAACGGAAAAAAATTCGGTGACCTGAAGAATCCTCTTCTGGTTTCAGTCCGTTCAGGTGCCCGCGCCTCAATGCCCGGTATGATGGACACAATTCTCAACCTGGGTCTTAACGATGATGTTGTTGCCGCAATGATTGCCGGTAACCCTGATCCTAAATTCGAGCGCTTCGTCTATGACTCCTACCGCCGTTTCATTCAGATGTTCTCAGACGTTGTAATGGAAGTCGGAAAAAAATACTTCGAGCAGCTCATCGACAAAATGAAGGCAAAGAAAGGCGTATCTTTCGACATTGACCTTACAGCCGCAGATCTCAAGGAACTGGCAGAACAGTTCAAAGCCGAATACAAGAATCAGTTGGGAACGGACTTCCCCTCAGATCCTGTTGTTCAGCTCAAAGAAGCAGTCAAGGCAGTTTTCCGCTCCTGGGACAATCCCCGCGCAAACGTTTACCGCCGCGACAACGACATTCCTTATTCATGGGGAACAGCCGTTACTGTAATGCCGATGGTTTTCGGAAACTTGAACGACAATTCCGGAACAGGTGTTGCATTTACACGTGATCCTGCAACAGGTGAGAAAAAGCTTATGGGTGAATTCCTCAACAATGCCCAGGGAGAAGACGTTGTTGCCGGTGTCCGCACTCCTATGCCGATTGCTGCAATGGAAGAAAAATTCCCCCAGGCTTATGCTGAATTCATTCAGGTCTGCAAAAATCTTGAAAATCATTACCATGACATGCAGGACATGGAGTTCACTGTTGAAAACGGAAAACTTTACATGCTCCAGTGCCGCAACGGAAAACGCACCGCACAGGCTGCACTCAAAATCGCATGTGATCTTGTTGACGAAGGCATGAAAACAGAAGCAGAAGCAGTTGCAATGATCGATCCGCGCAACCTGGACACACTGCTTCATCCCCAGTTTGCACCCCATGCGCTGGTAAAAGCCGTTCCGCTCGGAAAAGGTCTCGGTGCTTCTCCGGGAGCTGCATGCGGAAAGGTCGTCTTTACGGCAGAAGATGCAGAAAACTGGAACGCACGCGGTGAAAAAGTCGTTCTCGTACGTCTTGAAACTTCCCCCGAAGACATCACCGGTATGAAAGCCGCACAGGGTATTCTTACAGTGCGCGGAGGCATGACAAGCCATGCTGCCGTTGTTGCCCGCGGTATGGGTGAATGCTGTGTTTCAGGATGCGGCGACATCGTAATTGACGAAGAAAACAAACGCTTTACACTTGGCGGAAAAACCTTCAACGAAGGCGATCCCATTTCAATTGACGGAACAACCGGAAACATTTACGAAGGAATCATTCCTACTGTAGACGCAACAATCGCCGGTGAGTTCGGCCGCATCATGTCATGGGCAGACAAATACCGCACCATGAAAGTCCGCACCAATGCAGACACTCCCCGTGATGCAAAAAAAGCACGCGAACTGGGTGCCGAAGGCATCGGTCTTTGCCGCACGGAGCACATGTTCTTTGACGAAGACCGCATTGCCGCTTTCCGCGAGATGATCTGTTCCAGCACACCGGAAGAGCGCGAAATTGCACTGAACAAGATTCTGCCCTTCCAGCAGAATGACTTTGAACAGCTTTATGAATCAATGGAAGGCGCACCTGTAACAATCCGCTTCCTGGATCCGCCGCTCCACGAATTCGTTCCTACAGAAGATGCAGACATCCGCCATCTGGCAGAAGTTCAGGGAAAAACAGTTGAGCAGATCCGCACGATCATTGAAAGCCTCAAGGAATTCAACCCCATGATGGGTCACCGCGGAAGCCGTCTTGCAGTTACATATCCTGAAATTGCAAGAATGCAGACAAAGGCCGTTATCCGTGCCGCAATCAAAGTTCTCCGCGAACATCCGGACTGGAACCTGGTTCCCGAAATCATGATTCCTCTCATCTGTGAAAAGAAAGAGCTGGTTTACATCAAGAAAGTTGTTGTTGAAACAGCTGACGCAGAAATCAAAGCTGCAAAGAGCAAGCTGAAATATCAGGTCGGAACAATGATCGAGATTCCCCGTGCCGCACTTCTGGCCGATGAGATTGCAGAAGATACTGATTTCTTCTGCTTCGGAACCAACGACCTTACTCAGATGACTTACGGATTCTCCCGCGATGATGCAGGCAAGTTCCTTACTTCCTACTATCAGAGCAAGATTTTCGAGAACGATCCCTTTGCAAAACTTGACCGCAACGGTGTAGGAAAACTGATGACAATGGCCATCGATCTCGGAAAGCCGGTAAATCCCAACCTTCACGTAGGTATTTGCGGTGAACACGGCGGAGATCCTTCTTCCGTAGAATTCTGCAATGCAATCGGTCTTGATTACGTAAGCTGTTCTCCTTTCCGCGTGCCGATCGCCCGCCTTGCTGCTGCACAGGCTGCAATCGCACAGGCAAAATAACAGGCAGTGTCCTGCAAAACACAAGTTCAACTGTACGCTTTCTTTCAGCCGTACAGTTTGAGCCTTGCTTTGCGGGGCACGCTTTCTATCTTCTTGCAACACTCATTTATTGTGCATATAATAAAACATTATGACTGCTAACGAATTACGTTCAAAATACATTGCCTTTTTCAAAAGCAAAGGCCATGCTGAAATTTCAGGTCAATCACTTATTCCTGAAAATGATCCTTCCGTTCTTTTTACAACAGCCGGAATGCATCCTCTTGTTCCCTATCTTCTCGGTGAAAAACACCCTGCAGGAACACGTCTTACTGACTATCAGAAATGTGTCCGCACAGGTGATATTGATGAAGTAGGAGATCCCAGTCACCTTACCTGTTTTGAAATGCTGGGAAACTGGTCTTTGGGAGATTACTTCAAAAAGGAATCAATCGCTTTCAGTTACGAATTCCTGACCAGCAAAGACTGGCTTGCACTGGATCCCAAAAAGATTTCCGTTACCGTTTTTGCCGGTGACGAAAACGCCCCCCGTGATGAAGAAGCTGCCAGCTACTGGAAAGAAGTCGGTATGCCCGAAGATAAAATTGCTTACCTTCCTGCCAGCGACAACTGGTGGGCTGCAGGTCCTACTGGTCCATGCGGTCCTGATACAGAAATTTTCTACTGGGTCGGCGAAGGAATGCCACCTGAAGGCTCCAACAAAGACACTGACAGCGCAAACTGGATGGAAATCTGGAACAACGTTTTCATGCAGTTTGAACGCAAAGATGAAAAAACACTGGTTCCTCTGCCAAAACAGAATGTTGACACCGGAATGGGTCTGGAACGCACGAACTGTATCCTTCAGGGAAAAACTTCCGTTTATCTTACAGAAGTATTCATGCCGATCATCAACACAATTGAAAAGCTTGCCGGCTACACATACGGAACTGACGAAGCAAAAGACCGCAGCGTGCGCATCATTGCCGACCACTCACGTTCTTCAGTGTTCATTCTGGGCGACCAGAAAGGCGTAAGCCCGTCAAACATCGGTGCCGGCTACGTTTTGCGCCGCCTTATCCGCCGTGCTGTCCGCGAAGGCATGAAGCTCGGAATCGACAGAGACTTCCTGGCAGAAATTGCCGGCACAGTCATCAGCAACTTCAAGAACGCATATCCTGAACTTGAGCAGAATGCCCAGAAAGTCAAATCCGAACTGACTCAGGAAGAGCAGAAGTTCCGTGAAGCACTGAAAAACGGTGAAAAAGAATTCCAGCGTCTGCTGCCCAATCTGCTCAAAAACCCGAAAAAAGAAATCAGCGGAAAAATTGCATTCCGTCTTTTCGACACATTCGGATATCCTTTGGAACTTACACAGGAACTCGCTGCAGAAAACGGTTTTACAGTTGATGTTGAAGGATTCAAAGAAGCAGAAATCAAACACAAGGAAGCTTCCAAAACAGCAGAAGCCGGTGCAGCAAAAGGCGGTCTTGCCGAACAGAGCGAGATTGCTACAAAATATCACACGGCTACTCACCTTCTGCAGCAGGCACTCATCAATATTCTTGGTGATCAGGTTGCTCAGAAAGGTTCAAACATCAACAATGAGCGCATGCGCTTTGACTTTACTTTCGAGCGTCCCATGACTCCCGAAGAAATCAAGCAGGCAGAAGACATTGTCAACGAGCAGATCAAAAAAGACCTGCCTGTAACAATGGAAGTGATGTCTCTTGAAAAAGCCAAAGAAGAAGGTGCTCGTGCTCTTTTCACGAACAAATATGGCGAAGATGTAAAAGTTTACACAATCGGAACAAAAGACGACTGGTTCAGCAAAGAAGTTTGCGGTGGTCCTCACGTTGAACGCACAGGACTCATCGGTCACTTCAAAATTACAAAAGAGCAGTCTTCTTCTGCCGGTGTACGCCGTATCCGTGCAGTTATTGAATAATTGCTCACTTTTGACGAAAAATTGTAACGAAATGCAATAAGTGCTGTTTTCTTTTTTGCAGTGCTTATTGCTGTAAACACATGAATAACAAGGATGATTTTTTTATGAAACGGATTCTCTCCATCTGTTTATTGCTTGTTCTGGCAACAACCGCACTTTTTGCCCAAGCTGATCTTCAGCCTCTTGCAACAGTAAAAATTGCCAGCAAAGCAGAATCAATCACACTCAAAAACCTGAAGGCCCGCTGCGAAAGTTACAAGAAGCAGACAGGTCTTACAACATTCACAATTCAGCAGAAACAGGAAATTCTCGACAGTCTGATCAATGAAAAACTTTTTGTCCAGGCCGGAAACAAAATGGGAATTGTCCTTACCGACAAACAGGTTGACGAACTGTTCCTTTCAAGCATTTCCAATATCGTGGGCACAACGGTAACTTTGTCACAGTTTGCACAGCTTGTTCAGCAGCAGGCCGGAATGACACTGGAAGAATTTTTCCAGGACCAGATGGCAATGAGCGTCGATGAATACAAACAGTACATGAAGAACAACTACATTGCACAGCAGTATGTAGTTGCAAAGCGCAGTGATGAAATTTCACAGCTGAGCGCAACTGATTCAGAAATCCGTTCTTACTATGAAATGAACAAAGCTTCTTTTGTTCAAAGTGATATTCTTCAGCTGACTCTCGTTGTTGTTCCCAAAAACAACAATGCGTCAGATGCACTGGCAAAAATCCAATCACTTTATAACGATTTTACATCAGGCAAAAAATCTTTCAGCCAGATGAAGATTGAAATGCAGCAGCCGAATGCAGGATTCCAGGTAGGAGATATGTACATCAGCAAAAATCAGGATGCAGCCGCAGAACTCGGTCTTGATTATGCTTCATTGCTCCAGCTTTTCCAGAACAACATCGGCTTTGTTTCAGAAATCATCAACGAAGACACCAACTACCAGTTCTATCAGATTACAGACAAAACTTCCGCAAAGATTCTCGGACTCAGTGATCTGGTACAGCCCGGAACAACAACAACACTTTACGAATACATCCGTGCAAGCCTGACCGCACAGAAACAGTCTGCTTATCTTACAACCGCAATTGAAGAAATCTCTGCAGAACTCCGCACTCCTGAAAACTATCAGATGCTCAAAACCGGTTCCGCACTGGAAAAACTTCTGGAAGGCTGGTAATAATGGCTCGCAGAAAACCTAGAATTCTTGCATTTCAGGCACTTTACTCCTGGGATGTAGGCGGAATTGACGTTGACACTCTTCTGAAATTCGAATGGACTGATCCCGCCACACTGGAACGTCTTGAAGATTCAGATTTGTCTTTTTCACGGCTCCTGATTACAGGAACATTGGAAAACATCGAAAAAATCGATGAACTGATTAAAACCCATCTGACAAACTGGGATTTTGACCGCATCAGCAAAGTTGATCTTGCCATTCTGCGCATCAGCGTTTATCCGCTGCTTTTTCCGCAGGCCGGTATTCTGCCGACTTTTGTAATTGATGATGCCATCGAAATTTCCAAGGAATACAGTGCTGATGATTCGTTCAAATTCATCAACGCAGTTTTGGACAACATCAACAAGGACTTGAAGAAATAAAAAATATGAAAACTGCTGCACAAGCACAAAAGGAATTGACACGGAAATATGTGCTCATTGCCGTCTGTGTGGCAGTTATCCTTGTCTGCGCTGCCGTCCTTTCGGTACTGGCCCTTTTTCCCCAGAAATTCCAGAACAGATCATTTTCCTCAAACCTGAAACTTGCAGATGCCTGCATTCAACAGAATCAGTACAAAGATGCAGAATCACTGCTGAAAAAAGCTGAAAAACAGGCATTGAGCGATCTTCAGCGTATTGCAATCATCAAGCGCTATTACAAGATCGGGGACACTGACTCCGGTGAACGTTTTTCGGCCGAATCTTTGAAACAGCTTCCGGAAAGCGCGGAGCTTCATGCAGTGAATGCCTATTTTCTTCTTCAGAACGGGAAATTTACACAGGCAAAAGATTCTGCACTGAAGCTTAAAGACACTGATTACAGCGGTCTTTATTCTCAATGGGCTTTTGCGGCCGCAAAGGAAACCGGAGACTATTACAGCCCGGAGCTGACGGAAGTTTATGCACTTGCCGCAGAAACTGATGCAAAAAACCGCAATCTGTGGCTGCAGAACGCAGCTGTCCTTTGTGCCCAGAAAGGAAAATACCTGGAAGCCGCGAAATTTGCCCCGGACACTGTTTTCAATCCTGAAGAATGTTTATTCTGGGCGCTCATTTCTTATGATGCGGCTTTATACGCAAAATGCATTGACTACGGCAGCGCAATGGATTCTCCTTTGCTCAACGCCATTACTGCTGATGCATGGCTAACATTGGGCGAGTACGAGCATGCGGCCCGGACATGGCAGCTTGTTCTTGACAACAACGGCATGTCAGCCCCCATTTACAAGAATCTTGCACGCTACTACCGTCTGAACGGACAGGAAGACCTTTGTCAGGATTTGCTGTTCAAACTGGTAACTGAGTTCCCTGATTACGCACCGGGTCTTACCGATTACGGACATTTTGCGGAACAGAGTTCGCTTTTGCCGCAGGAATCCGCAATGGGCCAGACACTCAGAGACAACGGTTTGCGGACGGCACGGATGACAGACACGGATCAGAAGCCCCGCATTCCTGTGTCCGATGCGCTTTACAGAATGAAACAGTCTTTGGACAAAGCCGATAATCCTGACTTGCTGATTGAATACACAAAACTGAAGTGGGCTTCACAGAACACAAGCGAAATGCAGTGCAGAAGCGAACTTTGGCTGATGCTTGAAGAAACACGTTCCGGAGCGGATTATAAGAGCGAGCTTGTCCATTTTGCCGTAACTTATTTCCTGAGGCATCATTTTGCTGTTGAAGCCGAATCGCTTTTTGACGAATACATCACTACAAAATACGGCGACATCAGCAGAGCTGAATATGCAGGCATTTTCAATGATTGGGAATGCGAACTTGCCGGCTACTTTGCCCTGAAAAACGGAAACTCTCAGGAAGCACAGATTCTGCTTGAAAACTTCGTGTATCTCCGTCACATTCCCCTGGCAAGAGCTTTCAGTTCTGTCATGAATCTCGGAAGTCTTTATTACTCAATAAACCGTTCGTCAGACGCTTACAGTCTTTACAGCGATATTTCAAGTCTTATCCGCAATGATGATGAACTGTCAGATGTTCAGTACCGGCTTGCACGTATACAGTGCGACAGAGGCGAAAATAAAAATGCCCTGCAAAGTCTTTCATACAGCCTTGAGCTGAATCCGGACAATCACAGGGCACGTCAGTTGTTCAACACAATCAGATGATCATTCGATTGTGGCAATAACGTCTGCAGCTTTAAGAATCAGATGGTCAACACCGTCGATTTTTACCTGAGTTCCTGCATATTTGTCATACATAACTCTGTCGCCGACCTTAACTTTGATTTTTTCTTTATCATCGCCCACTGCAATTACTGTTGCAATCTGGGTTTTTTCCTGTGCTGTTTCGGGAATAATAATTCCGCTGGCAGTTTTTGCCTCAGTTTTTTCAGTTTTTACCAAAACTCTGTCTGCTAAAGGTGTAACTTTCATTTTTTCCTCCAAAAGTCGTTGCATCGCTACTAAATTTACGGTTTTAAAAGCATAACGTCAACTGATTTTTATTCAAATCAGGAAGAGGAATGCAAAACAAAACCGGTCAAAAATAACAGATTTTGAATGCTCCGTCGGGAACAAATCCTGCTGATTCATAAGCTTTTCTGGCAAATTTGTTCCGGTTCTTTACAAAAAGTGCTGTTTTCTTTCCTTTCTGCAAAGCATATTCACTAAGTTTCCGGACAAGATAATGGGCGTATCCGTTCCTGCGGTACTCAGGCATCGTATAAACGCCGCCAATCTGGACCCAATTCAAACCGACTGCATTATACAATGCTTTTGCCATGAAACCTTCCCGATTCCGGAAAGCCAGAACAGAACCTGTCTTAAGATCCTGTTCCAAACCCCGCATGCAGGCCGACGGATAAAAAGAATACCCCGGCGGAAGACGTTCTTCCAGATCGTAACCTTTCTGCAAAGGAAAAAGATCATTTGCATCGTGTTCAGTGCATTTTACCAGAGACACACCGTTCCTGATGAAAGGCAAAGTTCCTGCAGCTTTTGGTTCATAATGCATGAGCGTGTAATCAAAAAATGATGACTGTCTGAAATCCAGTTTTTCAGCAATAGAAGCGATAAAATCAGTACCTGATTTTTCACCGAGAACGCAGAACAAGGAAAAATCAGAAAGCAGTTTTTCCACAAAAGGAGCCAGAGAAGATTTGGAAACTCCAGGATCAATACAGTGCAGAACAAGCCCGCCGTCAGAAAACGCCATTACTGCCAGAATCCTGCCGGGAGAAAAAATGGAAGAATCGTCCGAAAAAACATAATAATGCATGTCAGGCGGCGGAAGGCATGACATGCCATCGGATACAATGTGGCTGACAAGAGAAACACAGCTCTTTTCGTGAGCCGACAGAAAATCCATCACAGGATTCAGAAGCGGAATTGTAAGCCGAGAAACTTCCATGTTCAACCTCAATCCATTGTAAGCGGCAGTTTCCCGAAAACCGGTATTTCGCCGGCAAGAACAGACGCAACTGCTTTGAAAGAATAATCAGAATAACTGTAAGCAAACAGGACTGTGTCTGCCCAATCCATATCTGCAACAAAAACCGGTGCAAGGATTGATATGACTATGACTTTCTTGCCGCAGTCCTTCAAAGACCTTGCAAGAATCGCACTTTCTTCATTGGCCACACAAATAATTATCGTGTCGAAATTTCTGTAAGACCGCGGCAGATCGGACAAAAACTGTGACACATTGCTTGCCGTCATTGAATATTTGTAGGAAAAAATCCCGGCATGAGGATACCGTTTCAAAAGTTCATCTGTATATGAGAAAAACTGGCCGCAGATCAGAACCCTTTCTTTTGCCGCTTCTTCAGGTGTGTAAGGTTCAAAATCATCGCCCATTACACTGATGGAGCGGCAGGCCTGCTGCAGAAAAAACACGGAACCTTCAGGATCCGGTACTTTTGAAGCCACAAGATTTTCATCAGGATAAAGAGTAACATGATTCGGTCCCTTGAAATAATCCAGTTTTGATTTGATTACCCTGTGAGCCGCTTTTTTTACACATTCACGGAATTCGGGAACCGACTGCATTCTGTTGTAGTTGTTCCGCCAGATTGCTTCGTTAAGCCCCGGAGTTGTTGACGAAATGATTATGTCGTTTCCGGCTTCTATTGCGTACCGTACCGCGATTGAAAGACCGCCTGCATAAGTTGTTGCTCCGTTCATCATCATGTCATCAGTGATGATGAGTCCTTCGTAGCCGAGAGAATCACGCAGAATGTCCTGCAGAAAAACCTTTGACAAAGATGCCGGTTCGTTGTTGGGAACAATCTGAGGAAAACTCAGGTGTCCGCTCATTATTGCAGGAATGCCCCAATCAATCAGATATTTGTAGGGAACCAGTTCTCTTTCATACAGAAGATCAAGTCCGATGTTGATGACCGGAAGATTTCCGTGTGAGTCCGCTTCCGTATCGCCGTGTCCGGGAAAATGTTTTGCGGTGGGAATTACGCCCGCATCAAGACTGCCCTTTGAAAAAGCCGCACCCAGTATTCCCACGTATTCAGGATCTTCTCCGAAAGAACGCGGCCCGATTACTGAAGATTCCATGTTCGTATAAACATCCACTGTGGGAGCAAAATTCATGTTGATGCCAAGGGCGGCCATTTCTTTGCCGATGTAATAACCCGTATAATAGGCGTCTGAAGGGATTCCGCTTGAACCGATGGCAAGATTGCCGGGAGTGTCACTTGTATCGCCCTTGATATGACGGATCCATCCGCCTTCCTGATCCGTTGCAACATAAAGAGGAATTTTCAGCCTGTTTTCCTGCGCCAGTTTCTGTACAAGTTTGACGGAAGCGGCAACCTGTTTCGTGTCATTGGTATCCCAACCGTAAACTTTTACACTGCCCAAAGAACGTTGGGAAACCCATGACGTAAGCAGACTGTCAGGCTCAGAACCGGACCAGCCGAACATGAGAATCTGCGCCAGAAGCTCGGAATCGGTCATCCGGTCTACAAGTGCCTGCGCCAGTTCTTCATTGGGATAATTGCTCCAGAAATCCAGATCTTCAGGGTATCCGTCATCAGCCGACGGAGTTTCCGCAAAAAGCACGGATGAAAGAAACAGAATCGCACAAAAAGCAGCAAAGCGGTTCAACGGCTTTTTAGCGGTAAGATTCATTCTTCAACTCACGAACATAGTTTCCGGCAGAGAACGCGGCAACTGCACCGTCAGAAACAGCGGTAACCACCTGTCTGAAAGGTTTGGAACGTATGTCACCGGCACAGAACATTCCCTTTATTGAAGTTGCCATGTTTTCATCAGTGATGATGCATCCGCTTTCGTCCTTTTTGAGCATTTCCACAAGGTTCCCGCGGGGTGCCATTCCAACAAAGATAAAAACTGCATTTACAGAAAGAGAAGATTCTTCGCCTGTTCTTGTATCACGCAGCAGAAGAGATTCTACACGGTCTGTTCCGCAGATTTTTTCTACGGTCGTATTGAAACGCACTGTTATGTTCCTGTTGTTCAGAACGCGTTCCGCAACTGCTTTCTGGGCGCGGAAACTGTCTCTGCGATGAATCAGCGTTACATTGGAAGTAAGTGTTGCAAGATAAGTTGCTTCGTCACAGGCAGCATCACCGCCACCTACAACTGCAATCGGCTTGTTGCGGAAGAAAGGGCCGTCACAGGTTGCACAGTAAGAAACACCCATACCGCTCAGCTCCTTTTCACCGGGAACACCAAGCTGACGGTGTTCGGCACCGGTTGCAATCAGGACAGTGAAAGCCCGGTATGTATTTTTTGCACCGTGAAGCACAAATTCGTTTCCGATTTTGTCGATTGAAGTGACTGTATCTGTTGCAAAGCGGGCGCCGAAAGATTCTGCCTGCTTTTTCATTGTTTCAGTAAAAGAAACTCCGTCTGTAGCGGGAAAAACACCCGGATAATTTTCCAGTGAATTGATATTGAGAACCTGTCCGCCGGCTGTCATGTTTTCAACAACCAGAACACTCAAGTTTGCACGGGCACCGTATTGGGCAGCAGCAAGTCCCGCAGGCCCTGCTCCAAGAATAATAAAATCAAAAAAAACTTCCTGCATACGCCCATAATACATTGCATCATCAAAAAATTCAATTTATCGGAAATTTCATGAAGAATGACACTAGACAAAAATCAAATACTTTGTTATATTTTTGGAACCATGGCGCCATGCCCAAGCGGTAAGGGAGCGGTCTGCAAAACCGTTATGCATCGGTTCGATTCCGATTGGCGCCTTTCATAAAAGGAACTGCCTCAAAGGGCAGTTTTTTTTATGCTTACGGACTGTTCTGCAAAGCAGCTTTCCGATCAAATATACCGGCTGTCTTTCACTTTTGGTGCACAAGACAGCCATTTTTTTTCAGAACCAGTCTTTTACCAGTTCCAAAGCCTGTTTTTTTTCAGTTTCAGAAGCGAATCCCACATAAAGTTCGCCCGCTTCCCTGGTCACGATTTTTACGGAACGGCGGTACAGATCCTCTTCCTGCTCCCGCTGTTTGCGAGCTTTTTCAGAAACATCCACTTCTTCATCCGAATCCTCTTCATCAGAATCATCTTCAGTTTCTTCATCATCGTAGTCCAGTTCAGGCACAGCCATGAGACTTGATTTAAGAATCAGACGTCCGTCAACAATCAGCGCATTTTTGTACACGCCGCTCTTCATTGTCAGAATGCGTTCACGGATAACCACTTCAACAGCAAGGACAGCAGTTGCCGTCAGTATCACATCAATGAAAAGCCCGAATTCTCTGAGCCACTGAAGAACGACCATCAGCGGAGCCATGCACAGAACAGCAACAAACATGGTACTTTTTGTGCGTGTCAAAGGCAGAACGCATTCGCCAGCCTGTCTGTCAACTTTTTTTTTGCGGAAAGGCATTGAAATCAAATCCGCAGCAATCAGAACAAGACCCAAAATTCTAATATAAAGTGAAATTGTCATAGTTGAATAATAAGTGTTTTGCGGCAAAAATACCAGTGACACTGACAAATTCTTTAAATTTGTCTACAACACCTTTTCTATTTTCAGTAATTATGTTATTTTAAGACAAATTTTCGGCTTTTTGCCATACTTGGAGGTTTTTATGAATTCAGAAATGAAAACTGTCGCCGAACGTCTCAGAGGACTTCGCGACACATTTGAAGTCTCAGTCGAGACAGCTGCTAAAGTCTGCGGGATTACACCCAAAGAATACATGCGTTACGAAACAGGCGACGTTGATATACCTCTGAGCGTAATGTTCTGCATGGGAAAAAGATACAATGTTGATCCTTCCACATTCATTACAGGCGAAGAACCCCATCAGGTAAGCTTTTTTGTTACACCCGCCGGAAAAGGCGCAACCGTAAACCGTCTTGCCGACTATCATTTTGAGTCACTTGCATTCGGTTTTGCAAACCGCAAGGCAGATCCTTATCTTGTAACAATCAATCCCGGCGACATTCCCGAAATCCATACGACAACTCATCCCGGACAGGAATTCAACTACTGCATCGAAGGCACAGTCCGCGTACAGATAGGAGACAGCGAAGTAATCCTCAACGAAGGGGATTCCGTATACTTTGATTCCAGCAAGCCCCACGGGCAGCAGAATCTGAACGGCAAACGCTGCCGCTTCATAACATTCATTCTTAACTGAAAAGGTTTTGTTTTTTTATGGAAGAATTATTTTTGCCTCGTACGGAATTTGATTCCTATGATGATTTTTTCAACAACTACACATTGAATGTTCCGGAGAATTTCAACTTCGCATACGATGTGATGGATGCCATTGCTGCAAAAAAACCGGATGCACCTGCCCTTGTCTGGACAAACGATGAAGATGATTATCTTGAAATTTCTTTCGGAAAAATGAAGGAAATGTCTGATCAGGCAGCTTCATTCTTCATGTCCTGCGGTGTAAAGAAAGGTGATTTTGTAATGCTGATTCTGCAGCGCCGTTACGAATTCTGGGTAAGCATGCTTGCACTGCACAAAATTGGTGCCGTTGCAATTCCCGCAACCCACATGCTCACCACTGACGACCTGATTTACCGCAACAACTTTACAAAAATCAAGATGATTGTCGCAGTCACTGTTCCCGATGTAATTGCCCACATCAACGAGTCGCTCAAAGAATCTCCTTCCGTCAAGGCGGTTGCTTTCGTAAACGAGATGGGTGTTGACCGCCCCGTAGAAAACCCGCCGGAAGGTTGGCTTGACTTTACAGCAGGCTGCAAAAATGCAGCACCATTTGTTGCACCGCCAAGAGAAGAAGTTTCCACAAACAAAGACCTGATGCTCGGATACTTTACCAGCGGAACAACAAGTCACCCGAAACTGGCGGTCCATAACTTCCTTTATCCTCTGGGACACATTACCACTGCAAAATACTGGCAGCATGTTCAGAACGGCGGACTTCACCTTACTGTAGCTGATTCCGGCTGGGCAAAAACCTCATGGGGACGCCTTTACGGACAGTGGATCTGCGAAACAGCGCTTTTTGTCTACGATTATCATTCACGGTTCAAACCGATTGATCTTCTGCATCAGGTTCAGAAACACAGAATTACCACTTTCTGCGCGCCGCCCACAATTTACCGCTTCCTGATTCAGGAAGACCTTTCAGGTATTGATTTTTCTTCACTTACCCACTGTTCAACAGCAGGCGAACCTTTGAGCGAAGAAGTTTTCAACCGCTGGAAGGAAATTACCGGGCTGGAAATTACGGAAGGTTTCGGACAAAGCGAAACAACGGTCTGTCTCTTCAACTTTGAAGGCCAGAAAATCAAACCCGGTTCCATCGGAAAGCCGTCTCCCTACTACAACCTGCATCTGCTTGACGACAACAACGAAGATGTGGGAACTGCCGTAGTCGGTCAGATTGCATTCAAGCTGGACATGGAAAAGTTCGGCGACACACAGGGACGTTTCCCCGGCCTTGTGGTTGAATACTACGGGGAGCCCGAAAAAACGAATGCTGCTTTCCATGACGGCTACTATTATACCGGCGACACTGCTTGGCGTGATGAAGACGGCTACTACTGGTTCGTCGGACGCTGTGATGACGTAATCAAATGCTCAGGTTACCGCATAGGAACTTTTGAAGTTGAAAGCGTTCTTATGAAACATCCGGCAGTTGTTGAGTGTGCCGTAACAGGTGCTCCTGACCCGATTCGCGGACAGGTTGTAAAAGCTACGATCATTCTCGCCAAAGACTACAAGCCCGGAGACGCAGATCTGGTCAAAGACATTCAGCGCTTTGTCAAAGAAACAACTGCACCGTACAAATATCCCCGCATTGTGGAATTTGTTGACGCACTTCCCAAGACCACCAGCGGAAAAATCATGCGCAAGGCAATCCGCGCACAGGATGCGGCAAAAACGGACGCAAAATAAAAAAAACAGTACGATTTTTTACACAGTCCGGGTTTTTATCCGGACTGTTTTTTTTAGGCAACAAAAAACCCGCCGCTACAAACCTGTGTCTGTGAACGGCGGGTTTTATTCATCTGTCATGCAATCAGAATCAACCTATCGGCATCATGAATCTCAGACCCATAAAAACAGAAGCTGAAGATAACAAGTCACCCAAAAGATCGGGATTTTCCGTTCCCGCAGCAAAAACCGGAGCTAAAGAACAGCGGACATCAACATAGGGCTGAATCGGATATCTGCTGTTTGTCAAGGATTTGAACGCAACTCTGACACCGGCATATTCCAGAATGTTTTCGGCAGTTATTTTGTCACCATCACCGAAGGCAAAATTCCTTCCTGCATAAACATTGAAATAATCCGTTATTCCGATATTCAGTCTTACAGGTATTGCATACTGTTTTGTCTTCAAGTCGTACAGAACCCCCGCATCAACACCGATGCGGCCCACTCCAAAAAAACAGTAGTTCACTCCGGCAGAACCTTCAACATACAGATCAGTCAAATCAACTCCATATCTGCTGAAAGATTTTCCGACGACAGAACCTGACAGAGACATTTTGAAAGCAGGCATGGAATTTTTGCCTTCAATGATTCTTGAACTGGAGCCGGAAAACTCTTCTTCCTCATCTTCTTCCGGTGCCGCAGAAGGTGCTGCAGGGGCAGAAGGCGCGGCATTTCCGGAAGAAGAAAGAGAAGGAAGGAAACGTCCTGCAGCAAAATAAGTCCGAGACCAGTAAGGCTCAGAAAACTTTGAAATCGTGATACCGGTTCTTGGTCCGGAACTGGCTGCAGAAAGGAATGTAAGTTCATCCAGATAAATTCCTACATGAGTTACCGGGCCTGAAGCCTTGTCCTTGAAGAACACAAGATCCCCCGCCTGACGCTCAGAATCCTTTATTTTGTCACAATAGGTATACTGTTCACGGGAGTTTGTAGGCAGGTACAGATCAAGTGATTCCTTGGCAGAATAATAAATGAACCCGGAACAGTCAAAAGAATTAGGTCCTCTGGATCCATATTTGTAAGGTTTGCCCATCTGAGCCATAGCCATGTTCAGGAACTTTTCGCGCAATTCACGTCCGTTTCCGCGCATGATGTTTGAAGCAAAAAGCAATCCTGTTGAAAAAACTGCAATAAGCAGCACCAAAACTGATTTCTTGAACAACTTTGAATCTTTCATGATATTTCATTATAAGACGTTTTATAAATGATTTCCATAAAAAAATGATTTCAGGTACGGAAAACTGTCAATTTGATTATATAACAGAAAAAAAGACACTTTCCTGTTCAGGAAAAGCAAACAAATTTATTTTGAAAAAATATTTTTTTAGGTATTTTCGCTGATTTTTCCGGACTTAATCTGCCTTTAATATTCCAAATATAAAAAAACGTTATGTTTTTGGAGTTTTCAGAAGTTTGCTTCTGTAACTATATCTCAATTGGAGGAACATTTATGAAACTTTCAAAGAAAGTTGTGCTGGTCTGCATTTTCGCAGTACTCGCATTGGGCATGGTATTTGCTGGTGGTAAAAAAGATTCCGCAGCAGATTCAAAAGTCAAATTCTCATTTTGGCACATTGGTACAGTAGGCGCAGACCGCGCATTCTACGATGATTGTATCGCTGAATTCACAGCATCACATCCGAACGTAGAAATTGAACTGACAGTTCTTGAAAACGAAGCTTTCAAAACAAAGCTTGCAACAGTAATGCAGTCAAAGAACCCGCCGGACCTGTTCTGGAGCTGGGGTGGTGGTTCTCTTGCTGAGCATGCAAGTGCTGGTCTTCTTAAAGACATCACAAAAGAAGTTGCAGCAGATGCAGACCTGAGCTCAATCGCAGAAGGTGCTCTGAAACTGTTCCAGTATGATGGAAAACAGACTGGTGTACCCCATGACCTGGGTGCAGTCACATTCTGGTACAACAAAGACATCCTGGCTTCTGTAGGTTACGATTCATTCCCCACAGACTGGGACGACTTCATTGTTATGTGTAAAAAAATCAAAGCAGCCGGAATTACTCCTATTTCTATTGCTGCTGGTGACAAATGGCCTGCAATGCACTTCTGGGCATACCTGGCACTCCGCATTGGTGGATCAAAAGTATTCTCAGGATTCACAGCTGAAGGTGCAATGCCCGCCGGATTCAAAGGATTCAACGATCCTGCTTTCATCAAAGCTGGTGAAATGATCAAAGAACTGGCTGACATGGGACTGTTCCAGGACGGATTCCTTGCTTCTTCACAGAACGACGGTGCTGCTCTTGTTGGTAACGCTGAAGCTGCTATGGAACTTATGGGTCACTGGGCACCTGGTGTACAGAACGACAACTCAACAACCGGAAAAGGTATCGGTTCTGCTCTTGCTTGTGCTCCGTTCCCCGCAATCAAAGGTGGAGCAGGAAAAGTAACAGAAGTTATCGGTGGTGGTAACGGTCTCGAAGTTGGTAAAAACGCTCCTAAAGAAGCAGTTGAATTCCTGGCTTTCATAATGAACAAAGCACAGCTTTCAAAATTCGCTGCTGTATCTTCAATCATTCCTACAGTTGCAGGAACAGAAGCTGCTATGACAGACGAAAACCTGAAACTTGTTAAAGGTATTGTTGATGAATGTACATTCTACCAGCTTTACCTCGACCAGCTGCTTTCACCTGCAGTTGGTGGTGCTGTAAACGACAACGTACAGTACATCCTTTCTGGAGCAAAAACACCTGCTCAGGCATGTGCTGACCTTCAGAAAGCTTACGAAGAATAATTCGTAACTTTGGTAACAGGCTGCCGGGCGGCAGCCTGTTTTCTCTCCCAACTTTTTCCATTGATTAAAGATGATAAATAATCGTAAACAAACATCGCTTTTAGTAATTCTTCTGCTGGCACCAGCATTAATTATTTTTTCTTTTTTTGTTGTAGTTCCAATTTTCAAGGCTGCTTACTACAGTTTCTTCAAATGGAACGGTCTTACAGCAATGAAGTTCATCGGGTTCAAAAACTTCGTTGATCTTGCGAATGACCCTGTCTTCCTTCAGGCAATCGGGCATACATTGCTCGTTACCTTCATTTCTCTTTTGATTGAGCTTCCTCTTGCACTTCTCTGTGCATTGATCATAAGCAACAAGAACTTCAAAGGTGCTGTTGCATTCAGAACATTTTTCTTTCTGCCGTACGCATTCTCTGAAATCATTTCAGGTATCATCTGGCAGTTCATTTACAATCCTCAGTACGGATTCGTAAAAGCAATTTACAGTTTCTTTGCACCGGGAGCACCGGTTCCCGCTCCGCTGGCAAACACAAGCACAGTTCTTTGGGCAATTCTGGTAACCGTTATCTGGAAATACTTCGGTTTCCATATGTCAATCATGATTGCCGGACTTCAGGATATTCCCGATGACGTTCGCGAAGCTGCTAAAATTGACGGTGCAACAGAATCACAGACAACCAGAAAAATCATCATTCCTTTGCTGCTCCCTACTCTGCTGGTTTCAATCTTCTTCTCCATCGTCGGTTCTTTCCAGCTGTACGACATCGTTTGGGCAATGGGTAAAGGCGGTCCTGCAAATGCTGCAGAAACACTGGTTACCTATCTTTACAACTACGGTCTGAAGATCAACAAGATTGGTTACGGAAGTGCAGTTGCTGTCGTGATTTTCTTGATGTGTCTCGTATTCAGTGCTTTCTATGGCCGCGCAATGCTCAAATCGGAGGATAGATAAAATGGCAACCAATCAGAAAATGTCAAATCAGAAAGTGCTTTCAAATGTCTGGAAATATGCTTTTTGTATCCTTGTTTCTCTTTTTGTTCTTTTTCCGGTTTACATGTGTGTTGTAGGCGGATTCAAAACAACCGGCGGACTTCGTTCCGATCCTGTAGGTCTTCCTAATCCTTGGGAATTCAAAAACTACACTGATATTCTTACCGGTCAGATCGGTGCTTTCTGGCGCTTTTTGGGCAACTCACTGATTATTGCCGCACTTACTGTAAGTTTGACACTTGCAGTCTGTATTCCGGCAGCTTTTGCAATTGCCCGCATCAAGTTCAGACTGTCAAACATCGTCCGCGCTTATTTTATGGCCGGTCTTCTGTTTCCTCTTGCAGTAGCAATGCTTCCTCTTTACATTCAGGTGCGTGACATGAACCTGATTGACAATGTAATGGGTGTTGTTCTGCCTCAGATTGCATTCCAGATTCCTATGAACATTCTGCTTCTGATCGGATTCTTCAAAGCTGTTCCCAACGAACTGGAAGATGCAACAAAGATTGACGGTTACGGACCTTTAGGCTTCCTGATTGTTGTGGTTCTGCCCCTTTCAACCCCGATTCTTGCAACAACAGCAATTATCGTTCTGATTGCAAGCTGGAACAACTTCCTGCTTCCGATGCTGGTTTTCAGTTCAGAAACTTTGTACACACTCCCGCTGGGTGTAATGAGTTTCCAGGGCCAGTACTCAAGCAGCTGGAGCATGATTCTTTCATACCTGACTCTTACATTGATTCCTGCTGTGATTTTGTTTGTTTCCGCACAGAAATACATTGTTGCCGGTCTTACCGGTGGTGCAGTCAAAGGTTGATCAGGATTTTTTGAGATTTCAAACTCTTTGAACAGGCCGTTCCCGGAAAGTGGACTTCAATTCGGACACTTCAACGGAACGGCTTTTTTTTGCGCTTATCAGAAATTCATGTGCCTTGAATTAAAGCATTGCCGCATGATATATTTTTACATACTTTTTTCGGAGATTCATTATGATCAAAAGAAATGCTTGTTTTTCCATGCTTACAGCAGGATACCTTTTTCCCGAAATTGCCCGCCGTCGCCGTGAATATCAGGCGGCTCACCCTGATGCCGAAATCATCAGTCTTGGAATCGGCAATACAACAGAACCGCTGACACCCGTAATTTGCGGTGCCCTCACCGACTACGCAAAAAAACTTTCAACACCCGAAGGATATTCAGGATACGGAGACGAGTGCGGAAACGAAGACCTTCGCACCGCTATTGCTCAGAACTGGTACAAAGGCACAGTTTCTCCAGATGAAGTTTTTGTTTCAGACGGTGCCAAATGTGACATTGCACGCATTCAGACACTTTTCGGTGCTGACGTATCAGTTGCAGTTCAGGATCCCGCCTACCCGGTTTATGTTGACGGCTCCGTTATTTCAGGCGCTGCAGGAACTCATAAACCCATGTACGGAAATGAAGGCTACGGCGGAATTGTTTACATGCCCTGTACCGCAGAAAACAGTTTTTTCCCCGACCTTACAAAAGTTCAGGACAACAGCCTGATTTACTTCTGCTCACCGAACAATCCTACCGGTGCCGCTGCAACCCGTGAACAGCTTACAAAACTGGTAGAGTTTGCCAAGGCACACGGATGCATCATCATCTTTGACGCAGCTTATGCCTGCTTCATCAGGGACGAGAGCCTGCCCCGCTCCATCTTTGACATTGAAGGTGCAAAAACATGTGCAATTGAAATCAATTCTTTCTCAAAGCCCGCAGGATTTACAGGCGTGCGCTTGGGTTGGAGCGTTGTTCCGAAAGAACTTAAATATGAAGACGAAAGTTCAGTCAATACAGACTGGGCACGCGTAAATACAACACTGTTCAACGGTGCATCAAACATTGCACAGGCCGGAGGTGTGGCTGCAATGTCACCGGAAGGTCAGGCTGAAATGCGCGCACTTACAGACTATTATCTTGAAAATGCACGCATCATCCGTGAAACACTGCTTTCAGCCCGCTTTGCTGACATGGGCGTAGAAGTTTATGGCGGCGACAATGCTCCCTATATCTGGGCACGTTTTCCCGGTTACCGCAGCTGGAACGTTTTCGACAAGATTCTGGACCAGTGCCGCGTAGTTACAACACCCGGTGTAGGTTTCGGTCCTGCAGGAGAAAGCTTCATCCGCTTCAGTGCATTCGGTCACCGCGCCGCCGTGGAAGAAGCATGCAGACGTCTTGCCACAACACTGGTGCTTGAATAAGCGCGTATTCAAAGACACAGAAAGCCCGCACTGCAAAACTTTCCCAAAGTTTTCATGGCGGGCTTTTATTTTTTCCGGTCAAAGTTTACATAATCAGTTTATAGCCAATGGAGAAAGAGCCAAATTTGCTCAGATCAAAGAGTTCCAGAGGGTGGATTTTCAGCACCATGCTCAATGAACCGCCGAAAAGTTTGTAATTCACGTAAGGAGTCAGCTGAAGATCATAGGCCATAAAATCAGCAAGCCCTTTGAAACCGTCTGTTGAAAGAGAAAGACCGACTCCGGCTTCGGCAGTTGAACCAAGGAACAGAAACTGACTGACAGACAAAAGAAGATTCACTCCCAATGATTTTGAAAAGAATACCAAATCCTTTGCAGCAGCTTTTGGAATATTGAAAATTGAAGCATTGAAATTCAATGTCTGACCGACAATCCTCGGTTCAAAGAAAAAATACAGATCATCAGAAGTCAGCAAAGAAAAATCTATCGGATGGAGCTGGAAGGATCTTAATCCCAGCTGAGCAAAAAAACTGTTGTGTCTGCTTTTGCCCCACAAGGCAGAAACGCCGAAATGCAGATTCATGTGCTCAATAAGAAGAAGAACGTCGTTTCCGGAAGCATCCTGATTGGAATAAGGCAGAGACAGCCCTAATGAAGAATCGATTATCAGATTGTCATAAATCCCTGCATAGCGGAAGTCCCCGCTTATCAGAGTGTTGTCACCACCGCTGTAATTCATTGAAAGCCCGAAAACATTGGCAGTAGGCAGTTTCACAACATATGAAGCTCCGAAACCGGAATAATTGTAGATTGCAACAGATGAATAGTCTGCCATTGGAGTAAGGAGTGGAGACGCAAAATTGTTCACTCCCAGATGCCGGGACAAAAACAAATCCGAACCGATTCCTTCCACATCGCGGAAAAAGAATGAAGCCTGCTGGGTCGAATTTTCAGCAGGGAAACGGTACACAACAGCAAGTTCTTTTACACTGAAAAAACTTTGCGTATCCTGAAAAAATCCTCCGGAGAAAATATTTCCCGTGCGCACACGAAAGTCACCGCGAAAAAGAAGATTTTCATCAACAGAATATTGCAATGCGAAAACACCGTTAAGTTTAAGTGCGGCATCTGAATCTTCGGAAACAAGTTCTGCCGATGTGCCCAAAAAGCTGCCGAATGATGATCCGTAAACAGCCGGAAAACTTATGAGAAGAAGTAGAAATGCAATAAAAAATCTGTTTGAAGTTTTCATACGCATCAGGGAAAACTGGCGGAAAGGCACAATCACCCGTTTATTTTTCGGCATTTTCAGGGCGGTACTTTAGGAAAATCCTTTCAAAATTTTTTTTTGTGTGTCATGAATTTTTCTGATTGCGAACATTGTATTTATGGAAGAAAATGTTTGTGAAAAAATGTCCTGCAAATTTTAGGATAAATCACTTGACTATGCACTTTTGATCATCATCAGTTTTGGCTGATATCAATGCAATGTCAAACAGGAGAAAATATGAAGACAACTGCCGGTATTGACTTGGGCACACAGAGCATGAAAGTTGTTCTGTATGATTGGGCAAATCACAAAATCGTTGAAAAATCATCCTGCCCATTGGAACTGATTTCTGAAAACGACGGAACACGCGAACAGAAAACAGAATGGTACGATGCAGCACTTAAAACATGTTTTGACGGACTGAGTGCAGAAGGAAAAGCTTCAATCTGTGCAATCGGTGTTTCTGGTCAGCAGCATGGTTTTGTTCCGCTGGACAAAGACGGCAAAGCTCTTTACAACATCAAACTTTGGAATGATACGTCAACAGTTGCAGAATGCAAGGAGCTCACTGAAAAAATGGGCGGAGATGATGCAGTTGTTTCTGAAGTATGCAATCTTATGCTTCCCGGCTTTACAGCACCGAAAATTCTCTGGCTCAAAAACCACAAACCTGATGCATGGGCAAATCTCCGCTACATCATGCTGCCCCACGACTACATCAATTACAAACTGACCGGTGCTTACACAATGGAATATGGTGATGCTTCCGGTATGGCCCTTTTTGACGGCAAAAAACGTGAATGGTCAAAGAAAGCATGTGACGCAATTGATGAAAAACTTTACGGACTGCTGCCCGCACTGGTAAAACCCAACGAAAAAGTCGGCTCTGTTTCAAAAGAAGCGGCAGCACTTTTGGGAATCCCCGAAGGAATCCCTGTTTCCGCCGGTGGTGGCGACAACATGATGGGTGCAATCGGAACAGGAACTGTAAGCGACGGATTCCTGACAATGAGTATGGGTACAAGCGGCACTTTGTACGGATATTCTGACAAACCTATCGCTGATCCTCAGAACGGTCTTTCAGGATTCTGTTCATCAAGCGGCGGATGGCTTCCCCTTCTGTGTACAATGAACTGTACTGTTGCAACTGAGTTTGTCCGCGACCTTTTCGGAATGAGCGTAAAAGAACTGGACGCTGCCGCAGCAAAAGCTCCTGCAGGAAGCAACGGTGTTCTCGTAATGCCTTTCTTCAACGGAGAACGCACACCTAACCTGCCCAACGGCCGCGCAAGCATTACAGGCCTTACAGCAGCAAATACATGCCGCGAAAACATTGCACGCGCCAGTCTTGAAAGCGCTGTTTTTGCAATGCGTGGCGGTCTTGACGCATTCCGCGCTCTGGGATTTGAACCGAAAGAAATCCGTCTTATCGGCGGTGGCTCAAAGAGTCCGCTGTGGAGACAGATTGCTGCAGACATTCTTAATCTGCCTATCCGCGTTCCTGCACTGGATGAAGCAGCTGCCCTTGGTGCTGCAGTTCAGGCTTTGTGGTGCCTTGAATCCCAGACAGATGCAAACGCTTCAATTGCTGCTCTGTGTGCAGAACACATCAGTCTTGATGCAGACAAATCTGCGGAACCTGATCCTGCAGCCGTAGCAAAATACAACGAAGCATACGCTGACTACCAGAAAGTTCTGGCAGCAGTTGCACCGCTTTATTGCTGAATAAGAATAAATACCGATTTATCAAACTGTTAGGAAAGTGTTTACTTGAACAGAGAGCAGATGAAAATCTGCTCTTATATATAGGTTGTTAAATTTCCTATCTTATTCCTCCTGAACCGGGTTTTTGAAGTGAGTGATCAAAAACCCGGTTCTTTTTTCAGTTGGGGAATGCTTCTTTTATTGCCTGGTATTCAGAGGCAGTTATTTCGATCAGGTTTCCGTGTTTGAAACCATAAGGGAAGGAAAAATCTTCGTCACAGCGGATGAAACGGCCTGAAGAAATGTCTTCTGCAACAAAAGGCACATACCCCATTTTGCTGCGTTCACAACCGTAAAAATCAAGGAAGACACACCATCTGCCGTCTTTCAACTGAAAAAGTGCAGGCGCTTCATAGCAGCCCTGCTTCAGTTTGGCAGTTTCTTCATCAAAAGCCGGCATGCGTTCGTAGTCCCCCGCAAATGTGCGCCCCCGTTCCAGAATGACCATGCTGGGATTGTTGTCGCTTTTGACAAAGCGGTAAAACCATTCGTCCACATAGGTAATGTCAGAATCGATTATTCCGGCATCATCCTTTTTGCAAAGCTGCTGAGGTTCGGAAAAAGTTTCAAAATCGGAAGTTGTTGAATACCAGATTGACATACGCTGATAATCATCGCATGCATGAAGAGAAGACCAATGAATCTTGTAATTGTTTTCCAGCGGATCCCAGGTTACTTCCGGTGCCCACATGCATCCGAAGTTTTCGTCACCAAGAATAATCAGTCTCTGCTCAGACCAGTGGACCAGATCTTCTGATTTCCACATGCTGATTGCAGGACTGCCGTTTCTGGAAACTTCTTTCCACTTTGAGTTGTACAGGCTCTTGAAATTGTAAGCCAAACTCAAATCCGTAGCAAAAATGTAGAACTTTCCGTTGTTTGCCCGAACAATTGTCGTATCACGGGAACCTTTTTCGCCCAGATAACTCCACAGAATCGGCAATCCGCCGTTTGTCTGTTCCCAATGAAAGCCGTCTTTGCTTAATCCGAAATAAACCTGCTCGCCGTCAGGAGTTTCTTTTTCCTTAAAATGAACAAAGAGATATGCTTTGTCGTCGTCTTTTATGCTTTTGAAATCACTCATAGGTGAATTCATTGCACAAAAAGTGAATTAAAGCTAGTACCGAATTTCTTTGCAATTTCGCTTTCCACAGTCCGGACTGCAAGCTGGTCTGCTTCTGATTCCGTAAGATGAGCTTCCCGCCCGTTGATTGAAAAAGGAACAAGTTCTCTTCCTGTGCGGCAGTCCACAAAACTTGCATCAACAATATAACGCACATATTTGTGGGAAGATGAAGTCATATCAAGGGGAACGAAGGATACAAAAGCTTTGAGCACATAACTGCATCCGTCTGCAGAATCAGAAAAATGGGAAATGCCGAAGTTTTTCATGACTTTTGTAAATGCTGCACCGACACGTCCGTCAGAATCTCCGTCCACAACAACTGCAACATGAATGGCATCCAATGTCAAACGGGATTTTTCAGCAAGGGCCGCAAGATTTCCGTAAGCCACACTGATTTTTTTCCACATGTCAATGTTGACTACAGAAAGAATGTCCAGGTAGTCTTCATTTTCAGCAGCAAGACTTATTGCCCCCTGAAGTGCGGCATAAGCTTCCAAAGTTCCAGGCAAAGAATCTGCAATGCGGCACTGGCGGGCGATGACTTCGTTGTTCTGGAGGATTTTGTCCCTGTAAACTGTACCGGTTTTTTCGCGGTTCACAACTGCCAGTGCGTAATAAGTGGTGCTTTTGTCTTCCGGTGAAGTAAAGCAGTAATTTTCTGCAATGGACATTCCTGAAATCGTTACATTGCTTGTCGTATCAACTTTTGAAAGCAACTGGGTCTGCAGTTCGGAACCTGCGGCAGCGCCCACGTAAGACTGTGCAGCAACAGAACGAGAATCTACAGTCTGTCGGATTATTTTGGTCAGTGCCGCACTTGCGTCAGATTCTGCAACAGCCAATGTCTCACCTGAACCGACAGCAGTAAAATATTTGTCAGCAGGATAAGATGCCGAATTCTGGGAACCGGCAATCCAGTCCGGGGCAAAAGCATAAGGAGTTGATGCACAGGAAAAAAACATTGAAGCAACTAAAGCAATGCTGAACACAGCAAAAAAGCAGGATTTTGTTATTTTGAGCATATGGCCTCCACCAAATTTAATGAATCAGAACGAACTGCAACATCTGAACACTGCCAGGAATCCAGTGTCTTTCCGTATGGATTTTTATAAACAACAGACACATCATATACGCCCGGCGGCAAAGTCAGCCCGCCTACATAGGCTTTTGACGGGAAAAACCTGGATGTGCGCGTGTCTGCAACTTCCGTAACTTCGTAAGAAACAGCAGAAACAAGGGAAATCATTGAAAAAAGTCCGAAAGTGCCGTCTTTTTCCTGTTCAGCTTCTGCAAGTGCTCCCCAAATACTGTTTGTAAGGGCTTTTGTTCCGGAACGCAGCACTGACTTCAGATAAATCAGTCCCTGCTTTCTTGCAAAAGTGTCTTCTGCAATCAGATCTATGTTTTCAAGCAAATCAAGATTCGTGTAATAAGTTCTGCCATATTTGTCTTTGGCTGTTACCTGAATGTAACTTACCGAAGAATTTCTGGCTCTGATTTCCGGAAGTGAAATTTTCAGCATATAACGGCTTGACCTGTCAAAAAGCCGCAGGTCTTCCGCAACTTTTTCAGGCCCGAGACCGGCAAATGCCAGCACATTAAGACGTGCCATTCCGGAAGGCACAAAAAGTTCTTCGTCAAGGGAAGCCGGTTCCGAAAAAGGATAAAGCTGACGTTGGGAAATGAAAGCATTTCTTATGTAGCGGCGGTCAATCGATGCAGAAGAAATGTCGCCCTTTGCCCGGTACAGAAGCATGCTTATATAACGTGCCAATGCCGAATTGTGGAACTGGCTTTCCTCAAAAGTATATCCGTCATAAACAGGAGCAGAATTCATTCCGTCCTGAAGAAGCTGGTTGTACCGGTTTTCAAGATCACGCAATTTTGAATCAAATCTGCGGATTTCTACAAAAGCGTCTTCCGTCTGTCCCAAATGGATATAATTCAATGCCATGAAAAGATTTGTGTAAATGTCTTCGTAATCTTCACCGGCATAGTCAATCACATAATCGTTCACAAAAAAGGATGAAACAGACTGAGAAATGCTTTTTGTGTACAGTTTGTCAATCTGCTGTTCGGCTTCGGAAAAACGGCTGTTGGATTCCTGCCATTCTCCGGCATAGTGATCCAACATACCGGTGTCCAAAGAATAAAGCACAGTGTCTTTGTCCGAATACAGATAATCCCTGCTGTTTTCCAGATGATTCAGGGCACCGTAATAATCACCGTAATAGGATGCTTCTTCTATAGTCCTGAAGTCTGCAGAAGCACAGGAAGTCACTGAAAAAATCCCGGCGACAACCAGCAAGGCGGCAACAGACAAAAACCTGAATACTTTTTTCATAATCCGAATGCCCGCTTGAGAATGATTTTTTTGATGCTGTTGTCTTCACCGACCCAGATTTTTCTGTTGGATTCAATGTCAATCAGTTCAGCACGCACGGAATAGGATCGGACAATCTTGTCTTTCGTCCGGTCCACAATAGTGTTTACGGAGCCTACGAGCATCAGGTCTGCGCCGGTTTCGGAAGCAAGACGTTTTGCAGTGTCTTCGCTTGCCCATTCCAACTGATCCAGCCGTTCGGAACGCAGAAGGTTGCGCTGAGAAGCATCGGCAACAAAGGCAACCCTACCGCTGTTGATGAGAGCAGACTCAAATCTGCGGGCAAGAATGGAAGTATCCAGATGTTCATCACTGTTGTTTGCAAAATCACCTACAAGCACAACCGGATAACGGCCGTTTTCTTTGATGAAGTTTGAAATTCCGGAAGCATTCACACAATCTTTAACAATGGATTCTGTAATGATTTTTACATCAGTATCATTCCAATAGCCGCTCAAGTCTTCCTGAACATCTGCATCCACCCGCCGAACATAGCGGTTTGACATGCATCCGGAAAACATGAAAAGCGCAAGGAATGCAATGCATACAGAGGAAAGAACTTTCTTGCTCATGTAAAACTCCTATAAAAACCCCGCGTTAGCGGATCAAGGCTGCAGCATCAGATACGCAAGAGTTTTGGCATCATCAATCATGTTCTGAATGATGCAGTACTCGTTGGGCTGATGCGCGGTTTCATCCAGCGTGCCCCATACAGCTGCGTCAAAGCCTTTGATGCGAAGATAAGCACCTACAGTTCCGCCGCCGATTCCAATGGGATGTGCGTCTTTGCCGTGAACAGCTTTGAGTGCAGTCTTGAGTTTCTGCACAACAGGCGCATCAGCTGCAGTTGCGGGCGACTCAACAGCCTGCTCTTCCGACCATTCGATTTTTACGCCATACTGCGCTTCAATCTCTGCAAAAATTTCCCGGAATTTAGCACGGACTTCTGCAAGTTTGTAGCATGGCAGAATGCGGCAGTCCATGTAGAACACGTCCTCACCTGGAATCGTGTTGACATTGGGAACGTTTGCTTCTTTTTTTGTCGGTTCAAAAGTTGAACACGCAGGCTCAAACAAAGTGTCCGTCCTGTTGAAAAAATTTTTAAGATTATGAAGACGCACTGCAAGATCACAGTTTGCAAGCATTGCGTTTGCGCCCTGATCCGGTCTTGAACCGTGACTCTGCTTTCCTGTAGTCCGGATTTTGAGCCAGATCAGATTTTTTTCTGCAACTTCGATTGTAACGCCCTGAGAATCACCGCCGTCAGGAATGATGATTATGTCGTCTTTGCGGAAAAGATCGTGATTTGCAAGCAGATACTGGATTCCGTATGTTGAACCCACTTCCTCGTCTGCAACAAAAAGCAGTTTGACAGTGTGAGCCGGCTTTATTCCGGAACGAATGAAAGAAAGACCTGCAAAGACACCGCTTACAAGCCCCTGCTGATCATCTTCTACACCGCGTCCGTAAAGGCGTCCGTCTTTTTCCACAACGGTCCAGGGATCAGTATTCCAAAGACTTTCCTCACCTGTGGGAACAACGTCCATATGTGCCATTACCCAGATGGCGTAATCATCGCTGACACCGGGAATTGTTGCCACCAGATTGGGACGGATTCCGCTTTTTACACGGGAATCAGGGGCATCAAAACGCTGGAGCTGAGTAATGCCGTTCTTTTTGAGCCATTCTTCAAGAGCAAGACATTTTTCAAGTTCGCCCTGTCCTTCACTTTCCGGCGCCAGAGCCTGAATGCCTGTAAGAAGCCGCTCAAGTTCAATCATCTGGCTGCGTGAGGAATCAATATCCTTTGCAAGAGTTTCAAAATCGTTCATAAATCAGAATCTTCCTTATCTAAGTGCATCAAATTTCTGCTGATTTTCTGCACCATTATTTGTTGTTTGCAAGATATGCTTTCCAAGTTGTCTCCACCAGAGTATCCACGTCTGAATATTCAGGTGTCCAACCTAAAGTTTCTTTTGCATAATTGTTTGTAGTATAAAGACAAGCAGGATCTCCCGGACGGCGTTCAACATTTTCGGAAGGGATTTCCTTGCCTGTAATGCGGCGAGAAGCGTTAAGAAGTTCAAGAACAGTTGTTCCTGTTTCTGTACCCAAATTGACTTTGAGACTTTTGTCATTTTTGGTGATGTATTCCAATGCCATTACATGTGCCCGTGCCAGGTCAGTTACGTGCACGTAGTCACGGATACATGTTCCGTCGCGGGTCTCATAATCGTCTCCGAACACTTTGAGTCCGGGTTTCATGCCCATGGCAACTTCCATGATGCGCGGCAGAAGGTTTGCAGGATTCTGCTCAAGACCGATGATTTCTCCTTCAGGATCATAACCGGCAGCATTGAAATAGCGGAGTGCCGCAAAACGGAGACCTTTAAGCTGATCGTACCAGGTCATGATGCGTTCAATTTCGAGTTTTGTGAATCCGTAGTAGTTTTCAGGATTCTGGGGATGTTTTTCGTCCATGGGAAGATATTCAGGAGAACCGAAAGTTGCAGCTGAAGAAGAAAAAATCATTTTTTTGCAGCCGAATTTGAGTGCTGCGTTCATGATGTTGATTGTTCCCGTAAGATTGTTTACCGAATATTTTTCCGGTTCCACCATTGATTCACCGGCAGCTTTGAATGCAGCAAGGTGAACGAAACCGTCGAATCCCTTTGCAAATGCAGCTTCAATTTCTGAGGGAATCAGAATATCTCCGTGAATAAATCCGTTCTGAGGAAACAGATTCTGTCTGAGACCTGAAGACAAATTGTCAAAAACCGTGACTTCGTGTCCGGCTTTCATCATTTCTTTAACAACGTGGCTTCCGATATAACCTGCACCACCGATTACCAAAACTTTCATTATGACCTCCACCGCAAATTCTGATTTTATTCTTTGCGTTTTCTTCCTTATAAATCCATATTCTAGCACATCTGGGACTTCATGCAAACAACGGCAGTTTTTTTTTCGGGAATATCCCTTTGCGGACAGAAAATGACAGTGTTTATAAAAATTCGGGAAGGAAGGCAGCGACTGACAAAAACACTCGCAAGGCGGAATGATAGTTTCCATGACGCCTTGCGCGTGTAGCGACGATATCCAGCGGTTTTGGCAGTTGCTGCCTGACTGGTAGTTTTTTTATAGTTTTTTTCAGATTCTTTCCGTGTGGGGATATTCCCGTTTTTTTCGATGTTTCTACTTGACAGAGCGTTACTATTTACAGTAACATACACTTGCAGCCGATACAGGAGCTCGGCATCAGCTGCACTACAAAGCGATTTTTTTCAGGAGTAAAAGAAAAATGAAACTCAATAAAACACTGGCTGCAATCTGCGCCGTAATTACACTGGGTTCTGCAATGGTTTTTGCAGGCGGAAAAAAAGAAACAGCAAAAGATGACACCGTAAAAATCGGTATCGCAAAAATTGTTCAGCATGTTGCGCTGGACTCTGTTGAGCAGGGAATCATTGATGTTCTGAACGAAAACGGCGTAAAAGCAACTTACGACCTTCAGAATGCAAACGGTGACGTAAACACAGCAACACAGATTGCTCTGAAATATCAGGACGAAAAAGTAGACGTTGCAGTCGGTATTGCAACTCCTATTGCACTTGCTCTTGCAAACACAATGAAATCAACACCGATTGTATTCGGAACAGTTACAGACCCTGTAGGCGCAGGACTTGTTGAAACAGTTGACCGCGGACTTGGAAACGTAACAGGTATGAGCGATGCAATTCCCACAGAAGAGCACGTTGCTCTTTTTGCATCAATCGCAAACATCAAGACACTGGGTTACATTTACTGCAACGGTGAAGCAAACTCAGCAAGTGCACTTGCACTGGTTGAATCAGGATGCAAAAAAATCGGAATCAATCTGGTGACACAGGCAATCACAAACTCATCAGAAGTAAAACAGGCTGCTGAATCAATCGTTGACCGCGTTGACGGAATCTACCTTTCAACAGACAACACAGTTTTCAGTGCTCTTTCTGCTCTGGTTGACGTTTTTGCAAAAGCAAAGAAACCCGTATTCAGTGCTGACGTAACAGGTGCAATGGCCGGCGGATGCGTAATTGCAAGCGGATTCAACTACTACAAAGCAGGACGCGCAACAGGTGAAATGGTTCTTGAGATCCTGAACGGAAAGAAACCTGCTGACATGCCTGTACGCTTCATGACAGATCCTTCTGACAATGACCTGCTGATTGACCTTGACGCAGCAAAGAACTGCGGAATTACAGTTCCTGCTGATCTGCTTGCTCAGGCAAACATGATTTTTGAAAACGGTACTCTGACACAGAAATAAGTTTTCTGAAAAAGCTTTGTTCCGGAGTCCCTACATGCTTCGGAACTTCTTGTTATATCCTCCTTATTTGTGGCGGCTGTGGTGATGATGAACTTCGTTACCGCAGCCGTTTTTTTGTCCCTTCACTCTTTCCCCGGTTGTATTTCTGCCCTGCTTTCTGTTCCGCACTTTTTCCGCCAGATTTGCCAACAAAGGGAATTTGTGTTATTATGCATAGATACAAGGTTTTTTTATGATTTCCGGCATTGTTATTGAAGGTTTGATTTACGGTATTGTGGTTTTAGGCACGTTCATGACGTTCCGTGTGCTTAATTTCTGTGACATGACTGTTGACGGTTCTTTCCCCATGGGAGCATGTGTGCTTGCGGCCTGTCTTACGGGAGGCGTTCCGCCGGCACTGGCACTGCTGCTGGTTTTTCTCTGCGGCATGCTCGCCGGTCTGGTTACGACACTGATTCATACCAAGCTGAAAGTTCCGGATCTTCTTGCCGGTATTCTTGTGATGACAATGCTTTATTCAGTCAATCTGCGAATTATGGGAAACCATGCAAACATTTCTCTGCGCGGAACAAAAACGATTTTTTCACAGCTTACAGCCGCAGCAGAAGCAGCAGGTTTTTCTTCAGAAGCTTCTCTTGCAATTCTATTGGTAGTAATCATTGCCGTACTGCTTTTTGTGCTCAACCTGTTTTTTCATACTGATTTCGGACTTACAATGGGAGCCCTCGGCTGCAATGAGCAGATGATCATCAGCCAGGGTGTAAATCCTCAGTTTCTGCGCGGTGTAGGCATTTGTCTCAGCAACGGAATGGCAGCAACTGCCGGAGCTTTCTTCGCCATGTACCAGAACTTTGCGGATGTGGGAAGCGGAACAGGTGTTGTTGTTGCCTGTCTTGCGTCCCTGATGCTGGGAGAATTCCTGATCAAATCAAACAAAATCAGTCTGCAGATTATCCGCGTAATCATCGGTTCTGTTCTTTACAGGGCACTGATGTTCTGGGCCCGCCGCTACGGTTACAGAATCGGCATGTCAAGCAATGACCTGCGTCTTATTACCGGTCTTCTGATCATCATCTGTCTGCTTATTTCAAAAACCAACCTGCAGCAGTTTTTCCGTGAACACTTGGGCGGCAAAAAATCAGCTCAGAAAGAAGGTACAAAATGATCAAACTGGAAAACGTAGGAATTACATTCAATCCTCACACGCCTGACGAAAACGAAGCGCTCAAGAACATAAACCTTACGATCAACGAAGGCGATTTTATCACAATCATCGGATCCAACGGTGCCGGAAAATCAACTTTGTACAATGTGATTGCAGGAACGCTGAAACCTTCCAAGGGAAAAATCCTGTTCTGGGACAAAGAAAAAAAGGCTTATGAGGACGAAACCAATACAAGTGAATACAAACGTGCATGCCACATCGGACGTATTTTTCAGAATCCCCTTTTGGGAACAGCCGGCAAAATGAGTCTTGAAGACAACATGATGATCTGCTACAAAAAAGGCTCAAAGCACCTGAGAATCAGTTTGAACAACAAAATGCGGGATTTTTTCCGTGATCAGCTGAAAATTCTGGACATGGGCCTTGAAAACCGCCTCAAAGACAACGTTGAACTTTTTTCCGGCGGTCAGCGTCAGGCACTGACTCTTCTGATGGCTGTCCTTTCAAAACCGGAACTTCTGATGCTGGACGAACACACTGCGGCTCTTGACCCGACAAATGCCGCAATCATTATGGAACTGACACGCCGTTTTGCCAAAGAATTCAATCTTACGGTAATGATGGTTACCCACAATATGCAGCACGCGCTGGATTATGGAAACCGTCTGCTCATGATGGACAACGGAAACATCATTTACGATGCGGGTGCAGAAGAGAAAAGCAAGCTTACGATGGATTCGCTCATTGACAAATTCAAGGCATTGAAATCAGGTGAATTTGCCAGCGACAAAATGCTGCTGCACACTTGAAAAACATGCAAAAAGCAAGGTCAGCATTTGCCATAAAAGCATTAAATCGGTAAAATATGAACGCAAACGGACAAAGCCTGTTTGCATATGATCATTCATGACATGCCGCGCATGCGGTGTAAATAGGAGCAGTAATGGTTACCGCAATCGTGGGAATTAACTGGGGCGACGAAGGCAAAGGTCGCATGGTGGATTTGCTGAGTGCAAAATATGACATCGTATGCCGCTATCAGGGCGGAAACAACGCAGGACACACCGTTATCAACGAGCGTGGCAGTTTTATCCTGAACCTGATTCCCTCCGGAATTTTCAGACCCGAAACAGTCAACGTAATGGGTGGCGGTATGGTTATTGACCTGGAACACCTTACAAAAGAAATTGCCGCACTCAAAGAAAAAGGTGTTGAAATTACACCGAAAAATCTTGTTATCAGTGACCGTGCAACAATCTGTATGCCTTATCACAAGCGCCTGGACATTCTTGAAGAGCAGCGTTTGGCAGACAAGAAATACGGCTCCACACAGCGCGGAATTGCTCCCGTTTATTCAGACAAATACCTCAAGAAGACACTCCGCATGGGCGATCTTCGCAACATGAAAACTGTAAAATCAAAACTTGCAGACCTTCTTGAATGGAAAAACCTTACAATCACAAAAGTTTACGGAAGTGAAGCAAGCGAACTTGAAGACATGTACAACTGGCTTGAGACATACGGTGTTCCTTTCCTTGATTACGTGCAGGACACAACTCAGTTCCTTACCAATTCAATCAAAAACGGCAAATCCGTAATGTTTGAAGCACAGCTGGGTGCACTCCGCGACATTGACTTCGGAATTTATCCTTATACTTCATCTTCTTCAACAATTTCTGCATACGCACCCATCGGAGCCGGAATTCCCGGACAGAAACTGGATTCAGTTGTGGGTATCATGAAAGCATATTCTTCCTGTGTAGGTGAAGGACCTTTTACCTGCGAAATGTTCGGTGACGAAGCAGAAGAACTTCGCAAAGCCGGCGGTGAATACGGAGCAGCTACAGGCCGTCCCCGCCGCGTAGGTGGATTTGACGTTGTTGCATCACGTTACGGCGTAATGATTCAGGGTGCCACAGAAATTGCTCTGACAAAACTGGATGTTCTTTCTTACATGAAGGAAATTCCTGTTTGTGTTGCATACAAAGTCGGTGACAAAGTTGTTGACTACTTCCCCACCGGAGATGATTTGGCAAGTGCAACTCCCGTGTACGAAAAAGTGCCCGGCTGGAACTGCGATATTTCCAAGTGCCGCAGCTTTGCAGACCTGCCAAAAGCAGCACAGGATTACGTTAATCTGATTGAAGAAAAGACAAACTGCAAAATCACTTATGTTTCAGTCGGTGCTGACAGAAACGAGTATTTTGAAAAATAAGACAAGTCAAGGCACAAAAGCCTTTGATTTTCCTTAAAACAAGCGGACAGTTTTAAGCAACTTCCAACATTGCTTCAAACTGTCCGCTATTTTTTTATTCCGCACTGCGGATCTTTGCAAAAACTTTCCGGATCATGAACACCGCTGCAATACACATTCCAACTTCTGCCACAGTCTGCGCAAATGCAATTCCATAAATCGGGAACAGTTTGTCCAACAGGATTATTGCAGGGATTTCGAGAATGATCTTCCGCAAAAAAGCAAAAAACAGTGCATATTTTCCGAAACCGCAGGACTGAAAAATACCGACTGCAAGAAAATCCATGCATAAAAAAGGAATTGCCGTAGCCATCGCACGCAGGAACACTTTGCCGTAGTTCACGATAACATCGTTGTTGAGGAACAGCCGCACCAGCTGCGGAGCAAAAGCTTCAAAGACAAACGTGGTCACCGCAAGAAAAACCACGTCCAGTTTTATGGTAAAAGCCAGCACTCCCTTCATTCTGGCCGTGTTTTTCGCCCCGAAATTATAAGCAATCAGCGGCATTACACCCTGCCCGAAAGCCATTGCCACATAAAAGGAAATTGATGTGACTTTTCCCGCTATGCCCATGCTTGCAACAATATCGCTGCCGTAACCGGATGCAATGTTGTTCTGGATCGTCATGCCCGTTACATTAAGCAGATTCTGTATGCAGGCAGGAATTCCCACGGCGAAAATACCGATGACAATCTCTTTCTGTAATGTGAATTTTTTCGGATTTACGCAGACAAAGGTTTTTCCGCGTTTTACAAAAAGAAAAACTGCAAAAACAAGACAAGAACAGCAGGATCCTATGAAAGTTGCAAGACCCGCGCCGGAAGCTCCCATGTTCAGAAAATTCGGAAGGATGAACAAAGGATCAAGGACCATGTTCACAAAGCATCCGCTCATTGCACCGACACTTGCAATGAGAGCCCCGCCTTCAGAACGGACAAAGTGAGAAATTGTTACATTCATGATTGCAGGAACCGCACCGCAAGTACATGTCCAGAAAAGATAATCCCGGGTAGGAGCCACTGTTACGGAATCTGCTCCCAGAAGATTGAGTACGGACGGAGAAAAAAGCGTGTATCCGGCCGCAAACACCAGAGAAAAGAACAATGCGCCGTAAAAACCGAATGCACTGCTTTTTGCAACAGTGTCATAGTCTTTGCGGCCCAAAGCGCGGCCCATCATGCTGCTTGTACCCACCCCGAAGAGGTTGTTTATTGCATTGAAAGCCATTGTAAGCGGGCCGGCCAAAGTTACAGCCGCGTTCTGCACCGGATCCCTGATCATGCCGACAAAATAAGTGTCCGTCAGGTTGTACAGCACCATAACCAGAGTTCCGAGAATCGTAGGGATGCAAAGCTGCATCACCGCACGCGGAACTGCCATTGTCTCAAAAAGTTCTGTTTTTTCTGAGGAAGGAGTTGTCATCTGATTCCTATTCTGTTGTTTCAGTTCCGCCAGCCGCACCAACTGTCTCATCTGTTGCAGCGTTTTCAGCCGGTTCATTTGTCTCAGCTGCCATTTCAGGAGCCGTGTCTGCACGGAGAACACAGCCTGACACCGGGCTCAGTTCAGAAGTTTTTTCACCGGCTGCAGGCACACCGTACCACAGGCCGTTCTCCTGAATCATGCGCACTTTTCCGGCAAAAAGACCGTCAGCAGTGTACACAGACAGAACTTCAGAAACACAATCAGCTTTGTCAGCCCCGATGTAACACAGCATTCTGTTTTTGTCAGAAGCATCCACAACAAAACCGCAGTCAGTTGCCGCAATCGGAACCGCCGCAAGACTCCGGTAAAGAATTGCATTCATTCCCGAAAGAGCCGCATTTTCTTTTGAAAGCATGACATTTTCGCCGGAAAGTTTTGCATTTTCCGATTTGCCGGCATCTACTTCAGACTGAAGTTTGTCACGTGCTTTTTCAAGATTCCGCCGTTCAACAATCAGTCCGAAGCGGTCATCTTCCATTGCTGATTTCTGCCGTTCAAGACTTGCATTCGCAGACTGCAAAGATTCATACTGTCTGACAAGATCCGCATTTTTTGAATTAAGATTACCGATTTCTTTCTGAAGAGCAGTGCGTTCTGCAGTAAGACTGCTGTTTTTTGCCGACATGTCAGAAAGAGATCCTTCCAAAAGCGCATAATCTTTTTCCAGAGCTTCCTGCTTGTCTTTTGCTTCTTCAAGCCGGTTTGCAAAAACAGTTCTTTCCGCTTCAAAACCTTCATTAAGATCAGCAATATCCTGATTCAGACTTGCAACCTGTTTTTCATAATCCCTGATGTTTCCGTTGAGTCCATAAATGTTCCGGTTCAAAGATTCAATGTCTTTGTTGAGTCCGTCAATATTTCTGTTAAGTCCTTCCACCTGATTCTGATAATCAGAGATTTCACCGTTAAGGCCTTTTACCTGAACTTTGTAATCTGAAATTACTCCGTTAAGTCCGTCAATATCCTTATGAAGTCCTGCAATGTCCTTATTAAGCCCCGCAATATCAGCATTAAGTCCGTCTATGTCAGAATTCAAGCCGTCAATATCGCCGTGCAAGCCCACAATCTGATTGTCCAGATCGTTCACCAGAGCAACAGAGTTTTCCGCAAGACTTTTTGCTGCGCTCCGGCCCATTGCCCGCATTGCTGATACATATTCCGGAACCGAGTGTTCAAGAGGCACATCCAGCACCACAGAAGCAACATACTCCATGCGCTCCATGGAATTGGAAGCATCTTTCCAGAGCGCCTCAAGTTTTTCCATGGATTCAGTCTGTTCCGCGTTTTCAAACAGAAGATTTTCTTCAAACTTTGTCAAACCGGTCTGATCATTTTTTGACATCTGCAGAATTACATTACCGCGGCCGTCTCTGATTACCGGATCCCGGCGGTCAAGTTCAGCCTGATATTGTCCTGAAATTTCTTCTGCAATGCGGTTCTGAGCTTCCAGACTTGATTTCTGGATTTCATCAATCTGAGTTTCAAGAAGTGCAATATCATTTTCATAGCGTTCAGAGATTTCATTCTTTTCAAGTTCAAAAACCTGACGCTGGGAGTCGATGGCGGCTTGCATTTTCTGAGCCTGTTCAAGATTTTTGCTGTCATATTCAGCAATTTCGTCACTGAATTCTTCAATACGGGCCTGACATTCGCTCAATTCCACGGAAAAACGGTTCTGAAGTGCCACAAGAGAATTTTCAAACTCAGCCTGAACTTTGTCAGACCTGGCCTTTTTTTCTTCCGCAGAAAGATTCATCACGGAAATGCTGTACAAGTCACTGTCTCTCTGCTTTTCCGCATTTGACAGAGCCGCATTCCAATCACGTTCGATTTTTGCCTTCTTTGAGATTTCCGAATCCAGATCAGACTGAAGTTTGGAAACCCTGTCCAAAAGGCCTTTCAAGTTCAAATCCTCAAAAACATCAAGACTTACCTGTATCTTGTCATTCTGATTCTTGATCAGCTGAGTCATTCCCACAGTCAGACCGATTACAAGAGCAATAAGCACCAGACTTATCCAGATATTGGCCTTGCTTTTGCCTTTGGCAGATTTTGCGAACTCTTTTTCTATGCTGTAAGGTTCGTTTCCTTCTTTGTTGACTGAAAACATCTCATCCTGCAGAAACAGGCGGACTTCAGGTTTCTGAATCATCATTTTGTTGTCATTGTCCATATTCCGCTCCAATCTGCAGGTGCATTTTTACCGCTGATGCGTTCCAGGAACACGCCCGAAACCGCATTTCCGCTTTGTCTGAAATATTTTTCCGCTTCCGGCCACCGGCCTGCATAATAATCCTCAAGTCCTTTTTCAAAAATCCGGTAAGATTCCAAAGTTTTTTCATCAGTTGATGCCTTTTCAAAAGGAATGAAAATCTTTTTGCCGAGAGTTTTTCCCTTTACCTGGACCGTATCGATTTCAAAGAAAATGTATTCGCTGCTGTTTTTTTCAACTTCGTCTTTTACATACTCAGAAATTACAACAGGCAGCTTGTAGATTCTTGTAAGGCCTTCAAGACGTGACGCAGAGTTTACATTGTCACCGATTACCGTATTTGTCATGCGCTCCGAAGAACCGATGTTTCCGTAGAAAACTTTTCCTCCGTCAATACCGACACCAACATCAATCAGAATTGCCTTGAAAACATGTTCTTCTGATTCAGAAAGTTTGCGTTCACTTTCAATCTCAATGCGGCGGGCCTTCATTTTTTCGCGGAGCATTGCAGTTACCCGGGTAATTTCCCATGCGGACTGCAATGACAGAACTGATTTGTTCACGTCAGAATCCAGTGTTCCGTAAATTGCAAGAACGGCGTCCCCGATGATTGAACCGATGATTCCTTTGTTTTCGTGAATGCCGTGAATAACCTGATTGTAATGAATGTTCAGCAGGTTGATTATGTCATTGCCCAAAGTTTCGGTCATGTAAGTAAAGCCGCGGATGTCCGAGAAGAGAATGGTCAGATCATTCTGTTTTCCTTCAAGACGGATGTTGTGTTCCTGATAAGCACGCTTTACAACGTCCTGAGTTACGAATTTCTGGAAAATGGAAAGCAGGTTGTTGATTGTTGAAGAAAGGGAGTTGAATGAAATTCCCAAATATGTAATGTCATCGTTGGGCGCACCTTTAAGATCGATAAGTTCAAGTTTCTGGGAAACCTGCATTTTGTAAAGACTTTCTGTAATCCGCCTGATGTACTTGAGAATGTTGGAGAACATCTTGAGGCCGGCCAGCATGAAAACCAGCACCATGACAACGATGATCTGGGAAACGATCATGAAAACGTGCCGGGAACTTTCGTTCATGTCCTGATTCAGTTCGGCACGGATCAGATAGCACTTCCAGTTTTCGCTGTATTTGTATACACCAAGAAATTCGCCTCTTTCGTTGGAAAAACGAATGCTTCCTTCAAGAATGCCCTCTGCCCTGTTCATGTTCATGGTATGAAGTGCATCGCTGTCTTTGAAAGCTGTAAAATCAGGGTCAGAACTGGTTATGAAAACAAGATTTCCGCCTGGTTCAATACCGATGCATGTGCTGTGTGCGTTTTTGAATTCCTTGGAAGCAGTTGTACAGATTGCATCCAAAGAGGAATCCCGGTCCTGTGAATAACGGAAAATTTCGAACTGATTTTCTGCAACTGTGTAAATCTCTTTCAGTTCGTTTACAAGAATCTGATTTGTAAGCGTAATTACATGATTGCGATGCAGCTGCATATTGATGAAGTTGGTTGAAAAATTCGACAGCAGAAGAAGCAGTATGAAAACAGCAAGTATTTTTGAAGATATATGTATGAGGGGAGTTTTCCCTACATACTGAAAAAAACGATTTTTTTTGGCCATAAAATCTCCAATTTATCTAAGTTTATCATTTATTTTTTGAATTAGCAAATGCAAAGTGTAAAATTGGATAAGAAATATCTATCTGATAGCACAATATATCAATTGCGTATTTTGCGGATTAAAACTAATATCCATAGCATGAGTAATCAAAGTGAATCAAAAAAATCCATTGTCAGGTCGGGAATCAGTCTTTCTGTTCTGACACTGCTGAGCCGAGTTCTGGGTCTGGTGCGGGAAATGACAAAAGCCGCATTTTTGGGTACCAGTTCCCTTGCAGACGCATTCCAGATTGCGTTCAGTCTGCCTAACCTGTTCCGGCGCCTCTTTGCCGAAAACAGCGTTTCCGTAGCTTTTATCCCCACTTTCAGAAGTTATCTCGAAAAAGGCAACGATGAAGAGACACAGGATTTCATCAACGCAACATTTACACTGGTTTCTTTTCTGACTGCAATCGTATGTGCTTTGGGAATCGCTTTGGCGCCGGTAATCGTTCCGCTTTTTGCCGGAGAAGAAACGGATCCTGCAATTCTGCCGGAAATGGCGCTTCTTACCCGCATAATGTTTCCCTATCTTTTCGTTGTTTCACTTGCAGCTCTTTTTCAGGGTATTCTGAACGGTGTAAAAGTTTTTGCCCCTTCAGGCTTTACTCCGGTTCTCTTCAATCTGATCATCATCGGTTTTACATACATTCTGTCACCTTATATGGCAAACCCGGCCAGGGCAATGTCAGTCGGTGTGATTACCGGCGGCTGTGTACAGGCTATTTTTCAGCTGCCTTTCGTAATAAAAAACGGATTCCGCCCCGGCTTTACCAGTCTGAGAAAAACTTTTGCCAACAAAGGCACACAGAAAGTTCTCCGCCTGATCGGGCCCACTATAATCGGAATGGCAGCATACCAGCTGAATGACGCAGTTTCTACGGCCCTTGCAGGACGTGCCGGCACAGGCATTGCGTCAAGCATTCAGTATTCACTGCGCCTTCAGGAACTGATTCTGGGAATTTTTGCCGTATCAATCGGAACAGTCATTCTGCCCGAACTTACAACCCATGCACAGAAGAAAGACTTTGACAAATTCAACGAGCTTCTTAAAAACGCAATACGCATTGTGGCTCTGATCTGCATTCCCACAACTTTCTTTTCGCTGATTACGGGAGAAAACATCATACGCCTGGTTTATCAGTCAAAAAGCTTTTCCGAAGAATCAGTGCGCCTTACAAAGGATGCTTTCCTTTTCCACATTGCGGGACTGTTTTTCATTGCGCTGAACAGAATCATTTCTCCGGCCTTCTATGCACAGAGCAACACCAAAACGCCCACATTTGCAGGAATTATCGGATTCGGAACCAATATCCTTCTGGCACTGATTCTGGTGGGTCCCATGCAGGGCGGCGGAATTGCACTTGCTCTTACCATTGCAAGTTTTGCAAACACTGTGGTGCTTTTTGTAGCCATGAAAAAAGAAAACACTGCCGACGTGGGCAAACTGATAAAATCAACTCTGACTTACAGTCTAAAAATGATTGTGTTTTCGGTTGTTGCCTGTGTACCGGTTCTGCTGATGAAAGAACCGGTTCTGCAGTTTTTTGCAGGAAGAACGAGAATTGTCTCACAGGGTGTTCCCCTGATTATTTTTGCACTTGTATTTTTTGCTGCTGGTGTCGCACTTCTTGCAGTTACAAAAGACCCGGTTTTTGTTTCACTGGCCGGTGCCGTAAAACGCAAGTTCAGAAAATAGGATTTCTTACGGAATCAGAATTCTTTTACAGCGGCTTCTTCAGTTACTTCTGATTTATATTCAGAGAGCCAGCGTACAATCGAATCAATCCATTTGTCCTGGCTCAATCCTTCAAGCAGGAAACGGTCGAACATGAACTCGATGTAACTGCGGATCTGCCGTCTGTCTTCATCCGAAATGTCTTCGCATTTTACAAAAAGTGCATCAATAAGCCGGACAGCGTCTTCAATCTTGAACACATCACCTTGAGTAACACAAAGAAGATACAGAGCTGCGGGAATGCAGTTTACGCTGTGCTGCTTTATGTACAGAACGCTTTCGCTGATTGACACCGCTGTTCTGAACGCTTCGTCACAAAGCGCTTTTTTCGTCTCTTCTGAAAAACCCAGTCTGTCAATTATTTTTTCCACATATTTCCAGGTCAGGCAGACAAGCACGATATGAAGACTGGGGACACACAGATAATGGGGGTCAAAAGCATGAATTGTACCGAAACCTTTGTGCTTTACATGCTTAGGTCTGTAAGTTGTGGACATGCTTTTGCGGTACACAAGAGAAGCATCGTAATAACATTCTCTCAGTCTGCCCATGTAGTCACTTACATCCATACGATATTCGGAACGTGGCAGGCGATAAATCAGGAGACTTACAGGACGGATGAAAAAATCAACGAATTCCAGATAGTCTTCAACTTTGTCCGGTGTAAATTTGATTTTCAGGTCCAAAGGATGATCCACATGAACAACTGGAATTTTACGGATTTTGAATTTGACTGAAAACTGGAGGAAAAAAAAGTTCCTGAGAACTGTAAAAATCAGTTTCCAAAATTTGCTGATGGATTTGCCCAAAAATGGAACCGTAAGCCATGATACTATTGTCTTGTAATCGGACAGAGATTTTTTTTCACTTTGTTTTAGCACGTTCAAATCTTTTACAATTTTGTGTTTTTTGTCAACATATCAGGCTGTCCTCATTCACTTTGCCATTCCGGGGAACTACGTCATTCTGAGCACCAAAAAACAATATGTGAGTTCGGGCAGATCCTTCGACTCCATTCACTTCGTTCATTCCGCTCAGGATGACACGGGTGTGTCAATAACTTCATACATTCCGCTCAGGATGACATGGGTGTGTCAATTACTTCGTACATTCCGCGCAGGATGACACGGGTGTGTCAACAACTTCGTTCATTCCGCTCAGCACAACAACCATTGCGTTGTGGGCATTTCGTTCAGCACGCCAGACGGATTTGTCAGAAACGGTGGAGAGTGATTGCCTCAACAGGGCAGATTTCATGACAGCAGAAACAGTGGAGACATTTTTTGCGGTCAATGAATTCAACTTTCGCATCTTTTGCGGCACCGATATTTTTCTTCTGCGGGTCCGCACCTTCTTTGTATTTGTCAAAACGGATAGTCTGCGGCGGACAAATTTCTATGCACCGTCCGCATTTTATGCATTTTTTCGCATCAAAACGGGGTGTCTTTACAAAAACCAGTGTTGCCAGAGAATTCAAAAATCCGGGAAGCATTTTCTGCAGAGTAATGGAAGCGGATGCATCTTTGACAATTTTGAAATTCCTGTTTCGGATCTGATCAAAAGTCGCTCCGGCAAACTCAATTTCTTCCGGTGAATCAAGCCACAAACCCCGCTGCAGTGCATCTTCAAGATTCACAATCTGATGAGGATTGTAACCCACTGCAGAAGCACAGGTCCAGTCCAGTGCAAGAATATTGTCAGAAGCTGCGAGAAATCCCAGTTGTATCGGGTCTCCGTTTCCGGGACCGCCCATTCCTTCCATGCCGACAATTGCATCCATAATTGCGTACTGAGGTTTTGATGCCAGAACCAGATCCGTAAGATAAGCGCCAAAATCCTTTTTGTCGGCAAAACGATAGTGCATCTGGGCTTTTTTAAGTCCCACAACCAGCCCGAAAAGATTTTTCATGGCTCCGGTATAAGACATGAACTGATGGCTCTTGAGTTTTGAAAGTGAAACAACAACATCTGCTTCTTCAAGAACCGTCGTCATTTCAATCTGTCTGATTATTTTTCCTTCGGGAATCGGATACATACGGCAGTCTGAAAACTCTCTCCATTCACCGCCGTTACTGATTACCTGATCGTATGTACCTACGGATTTTGCAGTGCTTGTAGGATTTGCAGTTGCAGGTGATTCGCCCACAATTACACGGCCGGCTCCAAGTTCAACAAAGGCTTTTACGGCCGCACCCACAACAACAGGATGTGTGCAGACCGCTGCTTCCGGTTTTTTTGCCGAAAGCATGTTGGGCTTCAGCAGCACTGTCTTGCCTTTTACATCAGGCGGCGGAACAAGTTCCATCATTTTTCTGACCGAAGCATAAACTTCGTCAAAATTGTATTCTGAACATAAATCAAGGGCCACTGTCTTTGTCATGAAAAAACTCCGTAAACGAAAACTGCAGAAAACTGGTCTTCAGTATTTTTCAAATTATCGGCAAAATCAAGCCAATTTTTTCTGTCAGGTAAGAAAATCACAGCAATGAACGCTTTTTCCATTTGCCGCTTTTCAGCCGCAGCACAAAACAGATTGAGCGCACAACCCAGTCGCACATCATGGCATACCAGGTTCCCAATGCGCCGAACCCACAGAACTTTGCGAACACATAACTCAGACCGATCCGCACCGTCCACATGGAAATAAAAGAAACAATCATGGTGAATTTTGCATCATTTGAAGCCCGCAGTGCGTTGGGCAAAGCAAAGGATGAAGGCCAGAACACCATGCAGTTGATTCCGTGGCACATGAGCATCTGCCATGCAAGATGCGCTGTGTCAGGAGACATGTTGTAGAAGGATACCAGGTGTTTTGAAAGAAGAAGCAGAGGCAAATTCAGAAGGACTGTTCCGGCGTAACCAATCAGCATAAGCCGTCTGGTAAAATATTCCGCTTCATCGGAACGTCCGGCTCCCATGCACTGTCCTACGATTGTCAGAAGCGCAAGTCCCACGGAGGCTGCAGGCAGAACTTCAAAACTTGCAACTGTGTTTGAAGCCGCGTTTGCAGCGATTGCTCCTGTTCCGAACTCAGCCACAAGAGTGATTACAAGGATTTTTCCCAGTTGGAACACGCTGTTTTCAAGGCCGTTCGGTACGCCGATCTGCAGGATTTTTTTGATCAGCGGCAATTCCAGAGAAGTTTTTGACAGACCGAGAATGCTTATCTGTTTGCTGTAACCGGGTTTTCTGAGCAGAACCAGCATGACCACAGACGCCAGAGTCCGCGAGACAAAGGTAGGAATTGCAACACCTTCCGTACCGCTGTGCATTCCATAAAGCATGATCGCGTTTCCGCCGATGTTCACCACATTTATAAGAAGACCTGTCCACATGGCAACGCGGCTGTTTCCCTGTGAACGGAACAAAGCTGCACATGCATTGTAAAGTGCCACAGCAGGCAGGCCTACCAGCATCCACATAAAATAAGTGTCAGCGTTAAGAAGCACGTCATTTTCTATTGAGCCGAAAATCAGGCGAAGAATGCCGGAGCGGAAAGGAAAGCAGACAAGTGAAAAGAAGAAGGAACTGGCAACGACAACAAGAATCAGCTGTTTGGCTGCGGCACCGGCTCTTTCCGGCTGTTTACGGCCGATGAACTGTGAGCAGACTACAGCGCCACCGGTTGCAAGGGCTGCAAAAAGCTGATTGATAAAAATAAAAAGCGTATCTACGAGAGATACGCCTGAAACAGCGGACTCGCCGAGGGTTGAAACCATCATAATATCTGCCATACCCAGAGTAATGGCAAGAAACTGTTCAACCATCAGCGGCCATATCAAAGACCAGATGTCTTTTTTAGAAAAAAGATGTTCCACGACTTTTGTATATCACAAACAAAAATCGTGGGCAAGCAAAATCAGGTTTGCAGATTTCGGTCAGTCTTCCATTTCTTTGTAAGCGTCGAATTCTGCGAGCATGTCAACATCTTTGTTCTTGTCCAGCAGACTGACGAGAACTGTAAGAATCAGACAAACCACAAAACCGGGAACGATTTCGTACAGATTGAAGATTCCGCCGGAAACGTTATGCCATGCAACAACAGTTACAGCACCGCCGATAAGACCGGCAATAGCACCCTTTGCTGTTGTTCCGCGCCAGAAAAGTGCCAGCAGAATGATGGGACCGAAAGTTCCGCCGAATCCTGCCCATGCATAACTTACCAGACCGAAAATTGAACTGTCAGGATTGAGTGACAGAAGAAATGCAACTGCTGCAATAACAAGAACGGTAATGCGTCCTACTGCAAGAACTTTTTTCTCGTCAGCATCTTTTTTGAAGATGCCTTTGTAGATGTCGTTGCTTACTGCACTGGCTGCAGAAAGAAGCTGACTGTCAGCAGTACTCATTGAAGCGGCAAGAATTGCGCACAGGAAGATACCTGCAATGAATCCGGGATAAAGTTTCAGCATTGTTTCGCTGAATACAGTTTCTGCCGCACCGCCGCTAAGAACCGTAGGAAGCAGATAAACAGTGCCCAGTGTACCGATGATGAATGTTCCCACATAAGAAATGATCATCCAGACAATACCGATACGGCGTGCTTTTTTTACTTCCTTGTTTGAACGGATTCCCATGAAGCGTACGATGATGTGCGGCATACCGAAGTATCCCAGTCCCCAAGCAAGGGCTGATACGATTGACATACCGGAATAGTTCTGGTTTGCAGTGAATTTTGCCATAAGTTCGGCACCGAATTCTCCGGAAATTGCACGGCTGCTGAAATCAGTTGCCTGTGCAATTGCAGCAGAAGGTCCGCCCAGTGCAAAAATCACGATTGCTCCGGAAATTACGAAAGCAATGAAAATCAGTGCACCCTGAATGAAGTCAGTTGTACAAACTGCAAGATAACCACCCATGATTGTGTATGACAGGATGATGATCAGTCCGATTACAAGACCTGCCTGATAAGGAAGACCGAAAACAGAGTTGAACAGTTTTGCACAGGCAACAAAACCTGATGCGGTGTAAATCGTGAAGAAGAAAACAATCAGAACAACAGATACGACAGAGAGAACTTTGCTTTTGTCCTTGAAGCGGTTTGTAAAGAATTCGGGCAATGTGATTGAGTCACCGAATGCAATTGTACATTTGCGCAAAGGTTTTGCAACGATCAGCCAGCTGAGGTAAGTACCCACAATAAGACCTACTGCAGTCCAGACAGTTTCTTTGATTCCGCCCAAATAGCAGAGACCGGGAAGTCCCATAAGAAGCCATGCTGATGAGTCAGAAGCTTCTGCACTCAATGCTGTAACCCAAGGTCCCAGTTTGCGACCGCCCAAGAAGAAATCGGAAGCACTTTCGTTTTTCTTCATGTTTCTGAAGCCTACGAAAATCATCAGGCCCAGATACAGAACAAAGGCAATCAGAATGCCGATTGTTTTTGAATCCACTTTTATCTCCCATAAAAAGCCGGAAACAAATCCTATGATTTGAAAACGACTTTTTACCGTCCGCAAATGCGGACAATTTAATACGCCGGTCAAGGTGCGTCCGCCTTCAGCTTTGCAAAGCCCTGACTCCGACGTTTTCAGGTTTGAAGCAAACCCTGAACAAGGCCAAACCCGCAACGCAGATTTGCAAAGAAAAATACCGCATCGTTCAACGGGGATTCTTCTGCCTCATTCTTTCAGAAAAAGTCCCGCACAAAACAGGACTTTTCCTTCTGTTTCCCATAAACAAGGAACGAGTGATAATATCATATTTATGCATTTTTTTGCAATATTTATGCATTTTGTCTGCGCCGCATTTGCATAAAAAAACACGCCTGAAAACTCAGACGCGTTCTTAAACTGTCACGAGAGACAAAGCGTTTTATTTGCGCCCGTCCTTTGTCAGCGGGGATATTCCTTGCTTACAGCTTCCCAAAGACCGTTCAGATATGCACAGCCGAGAGCACGGTCATAAAGACCATAACCGGGCATTGCAACTTCGCCCCAGATTGCGCGGCCGTGGTCAGGACGGATGCAGCCGTCAAAACCTGTCTCGTACAATGTCTTGGTGATTGCATACATATCAAAAGTTCCGTCTGCAGAAAGGTGTGCTGCTTCCTGGAATTTTCCGGGTTTTTCGTGCCAAAGGTTGCGAAGGTGCGCAAAATGGATGCGGCCTTTGCAGGCACGGATAATGTCGCACAGGTCGTTGTCAGGATTTGATCCCAAAGAACCGGTACAAAGTGTGATTCCGTTATGCGGATTGTCTACCGCTTTGAGCATGCGGACAATTTTTTCCTTGCCGGTAATGATGCGCGGCAGATTGAACACAGGCCAAGCCGGGTCATCCGGATGAATTGCCATGTCAATGCCGTATTTGTCACACACGGGCATGATTGCTTTGAGGAAGTACACCAGATTGTTGAACAGTGTTTCTTCATCAACATTTTTATATGCATCAAAAAGTTCCTTGATGCGTGCCATGCGTTCAGGTTCCCAACCGGGAAGAACAAAACCGTTGGATTTTTTGTCCAGAGAAGAGAACATTTCTTCAGGATTGATCTGATCGATTACACTCTGGTCATAGGCAAGAACTGTAGAACCGTCGGGACGGACTTTTGCAAGGTCACTGCGAGTCCAGTCAAAAACGGGCATAAAGTTGTAGCAGACCATGTGAATGTCTTCTTTGCCCAGAACTTCCAGTGTCTTGATGTAGTTTTCAATGTATTCGTCACGGCGGGGACTTCCGGTTTTGATGTCGTCATGAATGTTTACGCTTTCAATACCGGAAATTTCCAGACCGTGAGCTTCTACGTCCTCGCGGATTGAATGCACACGTTCCTGAGTCCATGCTTCGCCGGGAACACTGTCATAAACTGTTGTAATAACGCCTTTTACACCCGGAATCTGCCGGATCTGTTCCAAAGTAACGGAATCGAATCCTTTTCCGTACCATCTGAATGTCATTTTCATTTTTATGCCTCTACTTCAAATACTCTTCAAGGGTTTTTTCAACTGTTCCGGTTCCGGAAATCAGTTTTCCATAAATCTCTTCAATTTTTCCCGCAAGCGGAGTTGTTGTCAGGTCAGTACCGAAAATCGTAGTGTTTTTGAAGAGCGGTTCAAGAACACCTTTTGCGCTTTCAGGTTTGCCCAGTTTGACAGGAGCAAGGATTTCCTTAAGCTGATCCATCATAGGATCGCTTGATACGGCAAATTCTTCGCCTTTGTCATTTATTCCGAGAAGATAGCGGAGCCAGCCTGCAATTGCAAGAGGAATTCCTACCATTGAATCAAAGCTGCGGCCTTCACGGATATAAGATTTGATTGTTTCTCCGAAGCGGACGGGCACTTTCTGTGATGTGTCAGTCGCAATCCGTTCCGGTGTGTCAGGAATGCCCGGGTTCGGCAGACGTTCCATAACAACTTCATCAATAAATGCCTTGGGTTTCAGGATGCCCGGGTCAACAACCACAGGAAGTCCTTCGTCATACCCGATTTTACGGATAAGTGCGACCAGAAGGGGATTTGTCATTTCTTCTGCAATGGATTTGTTGCCGAGAAGACAGCCGTAAACAGCAAGTGCAGTATGAAGCGGATTGAGACAAGTAGTAACTTTCATTGTTTCGGTGCGGTTTACTGTATCACGGTCTGCAAGGTAGACACCGCTTCCTGAAAGTTTGTCAAATGCGGGGCGCCCGTTGGGGAAATTGTCTTCAATGACAAGATACTGGGGTTTTTCTGCATTTACGAAAGGCGCAATGAATGTCTTGCGGTTTGTGGTTACGGGAGCAATGTCTGCAATGCCCAGTTCTTCAAGCTTTGCCTGAACACTTGCGGCAGGGCGCGGTGTGATTTTGTCGATCATTGACCAGGGGAAGGAAACACGTTTTGAATCATGAATATATTCAATGAATCCTGCGTCAACAAATCCGTTCTTCAACCAGCCGTCTGCAACTGCAAAAACTGCATTCTGAAGTTTTTCACCGTTGTGAGAGCAGTTGTCCATGCTTACAAGAGCAATCGGTTTTGCACCTTTTTTGTAGCGTTCCAGAACAAGAGAAGCAACAACGCTCATTGCATGTACAGGTTTGTCAGGACCGTTGGCAATGTCTGCCGCAGCCACAGGTGACAGTTCTCCGTTCATTCCGAAAAGGGAATAACCTTTTTCAGTAATGGTAAAGCTTGCCATTTTGAAAGAATCAGCAGAAAAAATCGATTTGAGTTTGTTCCAGCATGCGCCGTCCGAAGAATCTGCATGAATTCCTTCTGCCACTGAAGCCACAATTCTCTTTTCAAGAGAACCGTCTGCGTTCATCAGCGCAAGAAGAGTAAGGTTGTCATATGGCTTGTAGATTTTGTCAATGATTTCGTAGTCAAAAGTGTCCGCTGCAATGATTCCGGTCTGGGCAAGGCCTTCGTTCAAAAGTTTTTGAGCCAAGTCCGCAATGAACCCTCTGAAAATATTTCCTGCACCAAAATGGAGCCATTCCGGAGTCTGCTCTGTCTGTGCGCGCATTTTGTCAATGTCAAAGGCAGGGAGTTCCACACCTGCATTTTCCCACTCAGTTTTTTTTGCGCCTGAGAGTTGCGCTTTTCGTAATTCTACCATACTAGTATGTTAGTTCAACAATGTATCAAAGTCAATACTTTACCTAATCAGGTGTTTCCCTTATGACAAAAATTTTCAGATTATTTACAGGCGTTCAACAATGACGGTTGCGTTTGTCATTTCACGGATGTTCGAGCAGAGTCTTTCAAACTGGTCTGCGTGTATCTGACCGGAAATACAGACTTTTTCCGTGTATTCCTCAGTCATGTCTGAAATTTTGTAGTTCTGAAGTGAATATTTGATTTTGTCCAGCAGTTCGTATGGCACCGTCATGAAAAAACCGCATTTTTCCACATAAGGCTCAAAAAGTCCCGCACCGGCCGCGCCGTCAAGAACAAGCTTTGCACTGTCACCATATGCTTTTACAAGCCCGCCTGTTCCGAGGAGCGTTCCTCCAAAATAGCGTGTTACAGTAAGCAGAACATTTGTTACGCCCCTGCCCTTAAGCACATCCAGCACAGGACGCCCGGCTGTTCCGGAAGGTTCTCCGTCGTCACTCATGCCCATTACTTCTGCACCAAGCCCCGCAATGAATGCATGAACAACGTGAGTGGCGTCCGCATAACGGGTTTTCTGTGCCTTCAAAGTATCCCGGGCCTCTGCCTGAGTGGTTACAGGCAGAACCTCTGCTATAAAGCGGGATCCTTTTACGGTCAGTTCAGCTGCAAAGCTTCCGGTGAGGATAAGCATAATGTGTCCGGATCTGCGCATTCATAGTAAAAAGCCGCAAGCGCAAAAATCAGAAAAATGAATGAAAGATACAGACTGAGTGAGTATCCCATTGTACAAAGAGCTGAAAAACTTTGGACAAAACCTGCGGGAAGAACCGACAGCAGGAACAGGCCGAGAGTACATGCAAGAGGAATCTTGGCGACACGCAGACAGAAACAGAAAAGCTTCCATTTGCGGCCTTTCAGAAGGTGCCGGCTTTTTTTGAGCGCATCCTTCCAGGAAAGTTCCGGTTCATGATACAGAATGAAAAAAACAAAAGAATAGCGGAAGAGCACGGCAAACAGTATGACTGCGTTGCCTATGAAAGAAAAAGGAACCAGTTTCATAAGTGCGTCCATGACTGCAATCACCGGAATCATTTCGGGATCGGCTTCCAATGTTGCCATAATTCCTTCTATAAATGCGTCATTGGTATAAACATAGATTATTATGGGAGAAACGGAGATGATTGAAGAAAGAATGCACAGAAGACCAACAAGAACGGAACAGATCAGAACCCTTTTTGAATCATTGGTAAAGCCCCAGAACAGATGCCCGATAACTGCAGCTTCGTTGCGATAAAAACGCCCGACCAGCACAAAAAAGCCGTAAAGCAGAAAAACTGTTACCACAACAGAGGCAGCTGCAAGAAGAAGAGTGATTGCAGAACCGAAAAATCCTCCGCCGCCAAGAGAAATGCTGAGTACAGGCAGAACAAGAATTGCACTGACCACACGTGAGATAACCATCATCACCACAAGAGAAATTGCAATCCTGTTGAAATTTTCTTTGATTACATTATTGATTTTTGCTATGAGCTCAGTTGTTGAAACCATTTATACTTCTTCCAGTTCTCCAACGTCGTCTGCAGCATCCAGTTCCATAATATACTCATCCTCCACTGCAGCCAATTTCGCAACTTCGTCCTTTTGGGCAAACTCTTCATCAATCATTTCAGGTGAAATATCAATTACCATTTCAGAACCATCAGAAAGGATTTCTTCCGCTGAATCTGCATCGCCACCGGCAGAACCCGATCCGCCGGAAGAAGAAGGAATCACATTGCCGTCATCATCAACAGCTTCAAGTTCATCAAGATACATGTCTTCAGAAAGCTGCAGTTCATACTGCTCCTTAAGAAGATTCAGGAAGCGCTTCTGCGGCAACGGCTTTGAATAATAATATCCCTGCAGAAGATCACAGTTCAGTTTGGTCAGCATGTCTGCCATTTCTTTGTTTTCCACGCCTTCTGCAACAATTTTCTTGTTCAGTTTGCGCATCATTTCAACAGAAGAAGAAAGAACAACTTTTGCAGTAAGGTCATTCATTGCAGACCACAGAATGTCTTTGTCAATTTTTACCACGGAGAACGGAAGATGAACGATATAATTGATGTTTGCATAACCGCTTCCGTAATCATCAAGGGCAAAGGAGAAACCTGCTTCCGAAAGTTTTTCCATGTTGATAAGAAGCATTTCAGGCGAGTGAGCCGCAGCAGTTTCTGTAATTTCCAAAGAAATGTATTCCGGAGAAATTCCATAGTTTTTGACAGTTTCTATCAGTTCCCCGGCAAGTTTTATCTGCATGCACTGTGCCATTGAAAGATTTACGTCGATTACATCCACACCATATTTGATTATGTCAGTGGTGGAAATAAAACGGCAGACATTTTCATAAACATATTGGCCGAGACGGAGAATCTGACCGTTGCGTTCTGCAATCGGAACGAATTCTTCAGGAGAAACGAAATTTCCGTTTTCATCGCGCATTCGGATAAGTGCCTCTGCACCGACAATCCTGTTTTTATGTGTTGAAAAAAGAGGCTGATAATAAACGTCGATACGGTCTTCGTAAATTGCGGATTTGATCAGTTTGTCCAAATAGTCAATGCGCTGTTTTGTTGCAATGTCAATGTCACCGCCGTTGAGCAGTTTGTGGGCAGAATAGCGCATGTCAGTGGCAACAGTTCCAATAATTTCTTCAATTTTCTCAGGCGAATCAGCATCGTCCGGACAGCGGATGATACACTGGCGCACAAAAAGCTTTGCATCGTTGGAATGATCTTTCCAGTTGTCTTCAAAGCGTTCCGCAATCTGATTCACGGTTTCCTGCAGTTTGTCTTCATCGGTGCTGAATGTCCAGATGCAGAAAACACCCGGACGGTCATAGTAAACACTGCCTTTGATAGGAAGCTGTTTCAGAAAACGTCCGATGTTCTGCAGAATGTAGTTCATTCCGTCCACACCGAATGCAGAACTGAAAAACTGAAAATCATCAATAAGAACCACAATCAGAGAAAAAGGCATTTTGCGCTGATAAGTTCTGGAAACCATTATTTCAAATGAAGTATGGTTCAGAAAGCCCGTGTCATTATCAAGCACTTCTTCCGGACGCTGAAGAGAAACAAAAATAAGCAGAAGCCCGGTTGCAACACTGAAATTCTGAATCAGAACCAGAGGATAAATCGCCTGAAAAACAACACCGATCAGAGTAAAGAAAACAAAACTTACAGTAAGTACTTTTTTCTGCCGCGGAACATGAGTCCCCATTACAAAAATAACGGCGCATCCAAGAATACAGTGGAACAGAATCAGCAGATACATAATCCACACACCTATTCCACGAACATAAACTCCCTCTTCAGAATAGGAAAAAACCGTTCCCCAGAAAGGAGAAACGGCAATCATGGAAAGATCTGCAAGATAAGGGCCGAAAACCAGTGTCTGAAAAAGCGGCCTTTTCATCCGCTTCAACTGTCCGCAAATTCCGAGACAATATAATAGAAAGAACATGGAAATCGAACAGCCGAAGACAAAGTAGAGAATCGTTACCACATATTGAACTGAAAGCGGATACTGAAAAGGATTTATGTTGAAAACAGCAGAAAGCATGTCGGTTACGGCACTTCCAAGAACAGACAGACAGATTGCCAGAAAAAGGGTGTTCTTGGTTTCCGGCATTTTGCGATGAATCATTGAAATGAAAAGGATTACACCAAGAATGAGGATTGCTGATATGTCGTATTGGAATTCGTACTCAATCATGCCATCGATTATAAAACCATTCATTGAAAAATTCAATTTTATACAGCAAAATACAAATATGAAAACAACAGATAATTCAACAACAGACGAACTTCTCCGTTTTATTGAAAACAGTCCTACACAATTCCACGCAGCAGACAATGTACGAAAAATACTTCTGGAAAATGATTTTGAAGAACTCCGTGAAAATGATTCATGGAAGTTGGAAAAAGGCGGCAGATATTTTCTGGTACGCAACGAATCTGCTGTCATTGCATTCAAAGTTCCGCAAAACCCCATCGGATGCTTCATGATCGGGGCGAGTCACAGCGATTCTCCCTGCTTCAAGATCAAAGAAAATCCTGAAATGATTTGTGAACAGGGTGCTTATGTCAAACTGAATGCAGAAGGCTACGGCGGAATGCTCATGGCGCCGTGGTTTGACAGACCTCTTTCTGTTGCGGGAAGAATCTGCCTGTGGAAAGGCAACCGGCTTGAGACAAAGCTTGTGAACATTGACCGGGATCTGATGATGATTCCGAGTCTTGCAATACATATGGACCGGAGCGCCAACGAAGGACACCCGATAAACGTGCAGACTGAAATGCTTCCTGTTCTCGGAAGCGGCATTTCAAAAGGCGGATTCATGGAACTGGTTGCTGAAAATGCGGAAGTTTCTGCAGAAGAAATTGCTTCTGCGGACTTGTTTCTGTACTGCCGCAGCAGCGGTTCTGTCTGGGGCGCAAACAAGGAGTTTTTTTCCGCACCGCGTCTTGATGATCTGCAATGTGCCTACACTGTTCTGCAGGGTTTTGTTGCAGCCCCGCAAACAGACAGCAGCGTTCCTGTCTATGCCCTTTTTGACAACGAAGAAGTCGGAAGCGGCACAAAACAGGGTGCCTGCTCTGATTTTCTCAAAAACACACTGCAGCGTATCGTAAGCGGCACCGGCGGTGACAGTTCGGATTACGGCAGGATTACGGCAAACAGCTTTATGGTTTCTGCGGACAATGCACATGCCGTACACCCGAATCATGGTGACAAAGCATGCCCTACCAACAGACCTGTTATGAACGGTGGAATCGTGGTAAAGCACAATGCGGCGCAAAAATACACGACCGATGCAGTTTCGGCCGCCGTTTTCAAAGCCGTGTGCAGAAAAGCAGGCGTACCCGTGCAGGATTACTTCAACCGTTCTGACATTCCGGGCGGCTCCACACTGGGACACTTGTCCAACGCACAGGTTTCGCTGAACACTGTGGACATAGGACTTGCACAGCTTGCGATGCACTCGCCCTACGAAACTGCTGGCGTTGAAGACACTGAGCGCATGATAAAAGCCATGAAAGTGTTTTTCGGTTCTACTTTTGCAAGTTGCGGCGGCGGCAACTGGGAACTCTGCTGAAAGTCCCGAAAAGTTCATTTGCCCGCCCGCTGTCATGCCGCGCACGACGGACAAAACAAATGCCCAGAAAGATCCTTCGACTACGCTCAGGATGACATGCTCTTTTTGTCATGTTGAGCGTAGTCGAACGCAGTGAGTGCCCTGCTTTGTCATGTCGCGCGAAACAGGCGCAGTGAATGCTAATGCTTTGTCATGCCGCAGAATGCGCGCACAACGAATGCTGCCCCTTTGTCATGTTGAGCGGA